>CABYYJ010000005.1:0-72500 GCA_902523185.1 uncultured Pelagibacteraceae bacterium
TATAAATAAAAGTAATGGCATTCTATTACCCGATAAAATTAGGCCAAATAAAATTATTATTAATAAAATCGGTACTAAAAATTTCAATATTTTAGGCGAAAAATTTTTATAAAATAAAGGAATTAAAAAAAAAGAAAAAATAGAAAATCTCTGTATATATCCGCCAGCAATTAATTCATCTCCAAACGGTCCTCCTAACTTTCTAAAACCAGGTATAGCTTTGTATCCAAATATATCTTTACCAAAAGAAAATTGATAAATTATATCAAAGCAGACAAATAGAGATGCTAATGAGCATGAAATAAAAAATAATTTAAAGTTTATATAATCTTTTTCAATTAAAAACTTTATAGAAATATAAAGTAATAAATACTTTAAAAATAAAAATGATCTTAAGGTGGTAGCATAAGCAGTACCCCAAGAAAGTTTATTTAAATAAAAAATGTCATTAAAAAATGCAGTAAAAATTACGAAGCCAAAAAAAATAAAAATTATCTTATCAATAAGAAAAAATTTAGTTTTAAACATGTCTCCTCTAAATAGAATTAAAGTAGATAATATAATAAGTATTGTATTAATGTTAATTATCATGTTCCCTGCTATAAAACTTAATGGCATCAAAGATAGTAATAAGTTAAAGTAACTATTTTTAAGTGGTTTGAATTTTGAGATTAAATGCATTATTTTTTTTATTTATGTTAACTATTTATATCATGGATAAATTTCAAGAAATAAGGATAATTAAAAAAAAAATACTTGCGCCTGTAGCTCAACTGGATAGAGCGCTTGGCTACGGACCAGGAGGTTCTGGGTTCAAATCCTAGCAGGCGCACCAAAAATGTTAAACTCAATAAAAAATTTTTCTTTAATTCATCTATTGTTTTTAAGTCTAATCGTAAGAGCTGTTTCTTTTTACTTTTTTGGAGATGAGAGCTTAGTAAACGAATGGGCAAAAATTATTCATAATCAGGAGGTTTCAGGCGTTTTTGGTTACTATGTTGTTGTAAACGATTTTTTTGCAGATCCAAAATTTGCTGAAAATAATGAAGTAGTATTACCCACTGTTTTTATGCCTCCATTATATTTTTATTTTATTTATGTTACAAAGTTAATCTCTTTTGGAATTTTAAACTTAGTAGATTTAATAATAACCTTACAAATTTTTATCAGTTTAGTCTCTATTTATATATTTTATGAATTGATAAAATTTTTTGAAAAAGAACAAGTTGCACTTATAGCTGCTACGATATTCTCTCTCTTTCCATTAAACGTTTGGGTGGTTTCACAAATATCCTCAATAACATTACAAATACTATTAATTTTATTATTTCTATTCTTTTTAATAAAATTTAAAAGGAATAAAAAAATTAAAAACTTAATTTATTTTTCATTGATTTCAGGTTGCCTAATGTTAACAAGAGGAGAGTTTTTTTTATTTTATTTCTTTACAATTATTTATTTTTATTTTTTTTTAGAAAAAAATTTTAAAAATTTAATATTATCGGTAATTTTGACTATATTGGTTTTATCGCCCTATTTATACAGAAATTACAACTTATTTAACGAACTTACACTCACAAAATCGTTTGGCTACAACTTATTAAAAGGAAATAATCCAAACTTTAAGGTAGAGGGAGATGCAGTTTTCTTAGAGAATAAGTTTAAAAGAAATTCTTTAAAAATAAAAGCTGATCAAAAATACGAAATTAACTTAGATAATTTTTATAAAGAAAAAGCAAAAAATTTTATATATGGAGATCCAGTAGCTTATTTGAATTTTTATATAAAAAAAGTTTTTTCTTTTATATTTTTAGATCTTAATTCTTCGTATCCAAATTATTATAATCCACTTCATATAGTACCTAAAATTATCATGTCAGTTTTAACCTTAATTGGATGTATTTTTTTATTTAAAAAAAGAGGTTTTTTTCAGTATTTAACTTTTTACTATGCGTTTAATATTCTTCTATTTTCGATTTTTTTTATTTTACCAAGATATAGCTTGATTCTTTTACCGGTACAAATATTAATTTCAATAAGTACTGTAAAATTTTTCTGGCGAAAATTCTTCTATAAGTTCTAGTAATATTTTTTTTGTTGAAAATTTTTGTTTCCATTTGGGATAATCTTTTTTGAATTTTCTCATATTTGAAATATACCAGATATGATCGCCAACTCTATTCTGTTTAAGAATAGTCCTCTTAATTTTAATCTTTTTTACATCTTCAATAATATCTAATGCCTCTACAATTGAACAATTAGAAAATCTACCACCACCAGTATTATAAATTTCACCGTTTTTTGGTTTTTTAAAGTACTCCCAAAAACAATTCACTAGATCATAGCTATGAATATTATCTCTTACCTGTTTTCCTTTGTATCCGATTAATGTGTATTTTTTATTTTTAATGGATGATTTAACAAGATAAGACAAAAAACCATGTAGTTTAGCCCCAGAATGATTTGGTCCAGTAATGCAACCTGCTCTAAAACAAGATGTTTTTAAACCAACATTTTTTCCATACTCTTGAACCACTAAATCAGCATAGGCTTTTGAAGTTCCAAAAAAACTATGTGTGCAATTATCAAGTGACATGCTTTCATCAATTCCATTTTTGTATTTATGGTAATTTTTAATTTCCCATCTAGTTTTTTTTTCAACTAATGGCAAAATATTTGGATTATCTCCATATACTTTATTTGTTGACATAAATATAAATGGAGTATCAGGGCAATAAATTTTAGTAAGTTCTAAAAGATTTAATGTACCTTTTGCATTAATTTCAAAATCTATAAAAGCTTTGTTTTTTGCCCAATCATGCGATGGCTGAGCTGCACAGTGAATTATAACATTAATCCTTTTATTATATTTTTTAAAGATATTTTTTATTGAGTCATAATTTCTAATATCTAAATTATAGTGAAAATATCTTTTAATTTCTTTTTTTAATTTAGATTTTATCCAATTTATGTCTCCATCGTTTCCAAAAAAAAATTTTCTTGCGTTATTATCAATGCCAATAACATCAAAACCTTTTTTTGAGAAAAATAATGCAGACTCAGATCCAACTAAACCACAAGATCCAGTTATTAGTGCCAAACTCATTTAAAATACTTCCATACTTGTTTATTATTTATTAACCATAGATATATGTCTTTTAAAATTTGATCTACAGATTTTAAGGGTTTCCAGTTGTAAAATTTCAAAACTTTTCTATTATCTGAAATATAATAAGGGACATCGAAAATTGAAGTTTTGGGCTTTTTTCCAAAAAATATATTATTCCCAGTAAGCTTTTTACAAATGTTAGTGAGCTCAACTAAAGAAATAGAGTTTTTCACACCTCCACCTATGTTGAAAGTATCATTGTTTATTTTTTTAAAACTTTTGATTTGGATAAGAATTATTTCGCAAACATCGTCAATGTGAATTATGTCTCTAACTTGGTTTCCATGACCCCCATATCCAATGTAATTCAATTTTTTTTTGAAAAAATGGTTAGCTAACCATAAAGGAACAAATCCCTGATCCTGTTTACCAAATTGCCAAGGTCCTGCAATAACTCCAAATCTATTTATTATATATCTTAAATTAGTTTTAAAAAAAAATTCTTTTATAAGTTTTTCTGATGCAAGCTTAGTAAAACCATATAAAGAACTTGCTTCAGATGTTGGAAAAGTCTCATTAATAATCTTTTTTCTTTTTATCGGTTTTTTAAAATTCTTATTTTTAAATAAATTCTTTAAATTATTAATAGAATAGACTCTACTTGAGGATAGAAATATTAAATTAGATTTATCTTTTAAACATTTTTTTAAAATATTATAAGTACCGATTAGATTTGTATTAAAAACTCTATCTGGATCTTTTTTTGATGCCTCTATCGCTGGCTCAGCACAACAGTCGATAACTAAGTCAAACTTTTTTAATTTCTTTAATTTACCATTATCTGCAATATCTATTTTATAATTATAAATTTTAATTTTCTCCAATCTGTTTTTGTTAGACTTGGAGCCTTTTCGAATAAGTGTATCTAGACTATAAATTTGTGTGTTTTTTAACTTTTTCTTTAAAAAAAAAGCAATATTAGAACCTACAAAACCACAACCACCTGTAATTAGTATTTTCATTAACTATTAGATATCTTATTAATTTCAATAAAGAAATATAAAATTAAATATGTTATCAATAATTATACCAGCTCGAAACGAGGAAGAAAATTTAAAAAATATTTTTGATTATTTCAATCAAGCTATGAACAGCATTGATTATGAAATTGTCATAATAAATGATTTTAGCACTGATAACACCTTTGTTAAAGCTAAGGAATTATTTGGATCCAATAAAAAATTTAAAATTTATGATAATGAAAAAAAGGGTCTTGGAGGAGCAATCAATCTAGGAATTGAAAAAAGCAATGGAACTAAAATTGCAATAATGATGGCAGACTTGTCAGACGATATTAATGATTTAAAAAATTATAATAAATTAATGGATGAGGAAAACCTCGATGCAGTCCTAGGATCAAGGTTTATAAAGAACTCAAAAATTGAAGCTTATCCAATAAAAAAATTAATATTGAATAGAATATTTAATTTTTTTGTAAGTATAGTTTATTGGAATGAGTATAATGATTATACAAATGCATTCAAAATTTATAAAAAGGATGTCTTAAAAACTTTAATGCCTTTTGTTTCAGAAAGCTTCAATATTTTTTTAGAAATACCACTCAAAATAATTGGCCGTGGATATTCCTATAAAGTTATTAAAATCAATTGGTATGGTCGAAAAAAAGGAGAAGCAAAATTTAAGATTAAAGAACTTCGTTCAAAATATATTTTTACATTATTATATTGTCTTCTTGAAAAAATTCTTCTAAAAATACAAAAATGAAAAAATTGCGAAATATTTCTTTACAAAAAGCTGTAATTTTATTTTTTATAATAGTTTTAATAATTCTCATTACTTTGACAATGATATTATAGATAGGCTGCGCCTAGTAAGAAAAAGCCCAATAATAATCTGTATATTACAAAAATATTAAGACTAGTTTTTTTAATATATTTTAAAAAAAATTTAATTGTCAATAAAGAAAATATAAAAGATAAAATAATAGAAACCAAATTAATAGTTGAGAAGTTTAAATCACCGGATGAAATAATATTATTGATACCAAAAATTGATACAGCTCCTAGTGTTGGTATTGAAAGTAAAAACGATATTTTTGCTGCATCGAAACGTTCAAAATTTAACATTCTTGCAGCTGTAATTGTTATCCCGGATCTACTTACTCCTGGAATTAAAGACAACACTTGAAACAATCCAATTATAACTGCTGATTTGAAGTTAAAATTATTATCAATATTTTTTTCTAAACTAAATTTATCACTCACAAAAAGTAGTAAACCAAAGATAAGTGTTGTCCAGCCTATTATTTCAATATTTCTTAAGTTTTTTATTAAGTTAGTTTCAACTAGAATGTAGCCACAAATCATTACAGGCAACGAGGATATAAAAATTTTTATAAAGAGTTGTTTATTTTTAACAAAATTAATTATATCTCTATAAAAAAATGTTAATACCGCCAAGAATGAACCAATGTGTAAACTCACATCTAAAGAAAGACCTTTATTTTTAAAATTTGTAAATTCAGATATCAGAACTAAATGTGAGGAAGAACTTATCGGCAAAAACTCAGTAATGCCTTGTATTAAAGAAAGAACAATTATTTCTAACATAATTTAAAAGTTAGGAGTGAAGGGTGTTTTTTTAATGACATCCACAATGCATATCAGGTATGCAAAAAATAACATTAAAAAATAAGGATTTTACAAATTTAGGTAATAGGTATTGACCTTTTTGTTCTATTAATTAATATATTTCTTAACTATTTTGACCATCCAATGAAAAAAAAAATGCTTCAATTTGTAGATTTGAAACAGGAAACTCCTGAAAAAAGAAATACGTTAAAAAGAAAACGTGATTTTAATGAAATTTACAACGAATTTATCACGGACAAAGCATCTGAACAGTCTAGTAGATGCTCGCAATGTGGTGTTCCATTTTGTCAAATCCACTGCCCATTAAGTAATAACATTCCAGATTGGTTAAAACTAACTGCCGAAGGTAGACTAAAAGAAGCTTATGAAATTTCGCAAAGCACAAACAATATGCCCGAGGTTTGTGGAAGAATTTGCCCGCAAGACAGATTATGTGAGGGAAATTGCGTCATAGAGCAATCTGGGCATGGCACAGTAACAATAGGATCGATCGAGAAATATATTAATGATACAGCTTGGGAAAAAGGTTGGGTAAAGCCAGTAAAAGTTAAAAAAGAACTTAAGCAATCAGTAGGAATTATAGGTGCCGGACCAGCAGGTATGGCTTGTGCCGAAGAACTAAGGAAGTCTGGTTATCAAGTAACTATTTACGATAGATACGATAGGCCTGGGGGTCTTTTAATTTATGGTATCCCTAATTTTAAATTAGAAAAATTTGTTGTTGAAAGAAGAACAAAACTTCTCAGGGATAGCGGCATTAAGTTTGTTCAAAACTTTGAAGTAGGGAGAGATAAGACGCTTTACGAACTGAAAGAAAAACATGATGCAATTTTAATTTCTACTGGAGTTTACAAAGCTAGAGAAATCGAAATACCTGGGCATAACTTAAAAAACATTTTTCCTGCGATGGAATTTTTAACAGCTTCCAATAGAAAAGGTTTAGGCGATCAAGTAAAATTATTTGATGATGGTACTCTTAACGCAGAGGGAAAAGATGTAGTAGTTATTGGTGGTGGAGATACTGCAATGGATTGCGTAAGAACTTCTGTAAGACAGAAAGCCAAATCAGTCAAATGTTTGTATAGAAGAGATAGGGAAAATATGCCAGGTTCAGCTAGAGAGGTCGGTAACGCAATTGAAGAAGGAGTGGAGTTTGTGTGGTTATCAAGTCCAAAAAAATTTATTGGTAATACAGAGGTAGAGGAAATTGAAGTGAATAAAATGAAACTTGGAGAACCAGACTCTTCTGGAAGAAGAAGGCCCGAGATTGACCTTGGTTCAGAATATAAAATTAAAGCTGATTTAGTTATAAAATCTTTGGGGTTCGATCCAGAGGATTTACCAAATTTATTTAATGCAAAAGAACTAGGGATTTCTCAATGGGGTACATTAAAAATAGATTTAAAGACAATGCAGACAAATATTAACGGAGTGTTTGCAGCTGGCGATATTGTTAGAGGAGCTTCACTGGTTGTTTGGGCTATCAGAGATGGAAGAGATGCGGCTGTTCAAATCGAAAAATATATTAAAGCAAAAATTAATAAACTTAAGTCTTCGGAAGCAGCATAAATGAGTTATTATAAGAAAAATAAAACTCTCCTCGAAAAAACTCATAATTACAAACCAGAGATGGAGCATGATGCATGTGGAGTAGGGCTTATTGCATCAACAAATGGGAAAAAAACTAGAAAAGTTGTCGAATATGGAATCGAGGCTCTCAAAGCTATTTGGCATAGAGGTGCAGTTGATGCTGACGGAAAATCTGGAGATGGGGCTGGTATACAAATTGAAATAGCTCCAGAATTTTTTGAGGAAAAAATTTTAAATACAGGACATACACTTGATGAGGAAAAAAGAATTTGTGTTGGCATGGTTTTTCTTCCAAGAACAGATTATTCAGAACAAGAAAAATGTAGAGAAATAATTGAGTCTGCTTTATTAGAAGGAAATTATTATATCTATGGTTGGAGACAAGTTCCGATAAACCCTAGTGTGCTTGGAAAAACTGCAGATCAAAGTCGACCTGAAATAGCTCAAGTAATGTTTAAAAAGAATGAAAATCTAGAGACAAATGATCTTGAGAGAGATTTATTTGAAACTAGAAAAAAAATAGAAAAAGTTGCAAGAAATAGTCAATTAAAAGATTTTTATATCTGTTCATTTAGTTCTCGTTCGATTGTTTATAAAGGTATGTTTTTAGCAGAAATGCTTTCAGAATTTTACCCTGACCTAAACGATAAAAAGTTAACTTCACGCTTTGCTGTTTTTCACCAAAGGTATTCAACTAATACCTTTCCAAGTTGGGACCTAGCACAACCATTTAGAACATTAGCACATAACGGTGAGATAAATACCCTTAAAGGTAATATTAATTGGATGAAAATTCATGAGCAAGACATGTCTAGCTCGTTATTTAAAAACGTTAAAGATTTAAAACCTGTCATCAGAAGTTCATCTGACTCAGGAGCGCTAGACAATGTTTTTGAGTTACTGGTTCATTCTGGAAAGCTTGCTCCATTAATAAAATTAATGATGATCCCTGATGCTTGGTCAAAAAGAAGTAAAACTGTTCCGAAAAATCACCAAGATTTATTTAATTTTTTAAATAGCACGATTGAACCTTGGGATGGCCCGGCAGCTATATGTGCAACTGACGCAAAATGGGTTTTAGCATCGTCAGATAGAAATGGATTGAGGCCTTTAAGATATACAATTACTTCAGATGATTTATTTTTTGCAGGCTCTGAAACTGGAATGATAAAAATTCCTGAAGAAAAAATTATTGAGAAAGGAAAATTAGGGCCAGGGCAGATTATCGCCATTGATTTAAAAAAAGGAAAATTATTCAAAGATAAAGCAATTAAAGATTTACTAGCTAAGAACTATAAAAAATATAACAAACAGATCATTGATTTGGAAAAGAAAATCTCCAATGAAGATGAAAAACCGAATTTTGTTAGTGAAGATTTGAGGAAGCGACAATATTTATCTGGCTTAAGTGTAGAGGATTTAGAGCTAATCCTTCATCCAATGGCTGAGGAGGGCAAAGAGGCCTCTGGTTCAATGGGAGATGATACACCCGTCGCTGTTTTGTCTAGTCATTTCAGACCAGTTTCTCATTATTTTAGACAAAACTTCAGCCAGGTGACGAACCCGCCAATTGATTCTTTAAGAGAAAATAAAGTAATGAGTTTAAAAACTAGATTTGGAAATCTTGGAAATATTTTAGATTTTGATAATTTAACAGAGGAAAATATTTATGTTCTAGACAGTCCTATTCTAACAAACTCCCAATTTAAGAAATTTAAAAAATTTTTTTCAAAAAAAACTAAAGTAATTGATTGTACGTTTGATATTTCTTCATCCTTAAAAGAGAGGATAGAAAAGATTAGAGAAGAGGCAGAAACATCAGTAAGAGAAGGAAGCACATGTTTAATTTTATCTGACAAAAATATTAACAATCAAAAAGCAAGTATCCCAAGTATTCTCATAGTCGGAGCTGTGCATTCACACTTGGTCAAAAACGGTTTAAGGGGCTATTGCTCATTAAATATAGAATGTTCAGACGCTTTAGATACACATTCTTTTGCTGTTTTAATTGGGGTTGGTGCAACAACTGTTAATCCTTATCTAGCCATAGACAGCATATACCAAAGATTTGAAAAAAAATTATTCGGTAAATCTGATTTTGAAAGCTGTGTAATAAGATTTAAAAAATCTATTGACGCGGGTTTGTTAAAGATTATGTCAAAGATGGGAATATCTGTAATAAGCTCATATAGAGGTGGTTGTAATTTTGAAGCTGTAGGATTAAGCCGAGCTATAGTTTCTGATTATTTTCCGGGTATGTCCTCAAGAATATCAGGCATCGGTGTAATTGGTATTGAGAAAAAAATTAAAGAACTTCACGCAAAATTTAATGCAAAAAATGTATTCACTTTACCAATCGGAGGTCTTTATAGGTATAGAAAAAGTGGAGAAGATCATCAGTACCAAGGTAGGTTAATACATTTACTTCAAAGTGCAGTGGGAAGCGGATCCTATGAGCAGTATAAAAAATATTCTGCGGGAATACATAATCTCCCACCAATAAATATTAGGGATCTACTTGAGTTTAGAAAATCTAAAGATGCAATAAATATTGACGAAGTTGAACCAATCGAGGAAATTTTAAAGAGATTTGGAAGCGGAAGCATGTCACACGGGGCTTTATCAGCAGAAGCGCATGAAACGCTCGCTACAGGGATGAATAGAATCAAAGGAGCATCATGCAGTGGAGAGGGAGGAGAAGACGCAAAACGATTTAAAGTTCTACCTAATGGTGATAGTGCAAATTCTAGGGTAAAGCAGATAGCTTCTGCGAGGTTCGGTGTTACTGTAGACTATCTAAATAACGCGAACGAAATTGAAATTAAAATTGCTCAAGGTGCAAAGCCAGGTGAAGGTGGGCAACTACCTGGATTTAAGGTGACTGAAGAAATAGCTAGATTGAGGCATTCAACGCCAGGTGTTACTTTAATTTCTCCTCCACCTCATCATGACATTTACTCTATTGAGGATTTAGCTCAATTAATTTACGACCTAAAACAAATAAACCCAATAGCTAGAGTAGGAGTTAAACTTGTTGCATCAACTGGAATAGGGACAATCGCAGCAGGGGTGGCGAAAGCGAAAGCAGATATTATATTAATATCCGGGCATTCTGGAGGGACTGGAGCCAGTCCACAAACAAGTATAAAATATGCAGGTATACCTTGGGAAATGGGGTTGACTGAAGCTAATCAAATTCTCACTTTAAATAACTTGAGACACAACGTTACACTTAGAACCGACGGAGGCTTAAAAACTGGAAGAGACGTAGTAATTGCAGCTATGATGGGAGCAGAAGAGTATGGTATGGGCACTTCTTCTTTAGTAGCAATGGGATGCATAATGGTAAGACAGTGTCACTCAAACACTTGCCCTGTAGGTGTATGTAGTCAAGACCCCTCACTTAGAGAAAAATTTACTGGCACACCTGAAAAAGTTGAAAATTTATTTAAATTTGTTGCAAGCGAAGTAAGAGAAATTTTAGCTTCATTAGGATTTAAATCTATTAATGAAATTATTGGTCGTACTGATTTACTATCACAAGTTAATAAAGGAGCCTCAAATTTAGATGATCTAGATTTAAACCCACTATTAGTTCAAGCAGACCCAGGAGACAACTTACGATACTGTAAAGATAATCATATTAATAAAGTCCCTGAAACTTTAGATGAAAAGATATGGTCTGATATAAAAGAAAAAATTGATCCTTTTAATAAAAATAATTTTGAATACGAAATCCAAAATACATCTAGATCTGTGGGGACAAGGCTTTCACACCATGTTTATAAAAAATTTGGCAATGAAAAACTAAAAGATAATACAATTAATATTAAATTAATTGGTTCAGCTGGCCAATCCTTAGGGGCGTTTCTTACTAAGGGAATAAGCCTTACAGTCGAGGGCGATTGTAATGATTATGTCGGTAAAGGTTTATCTGGAGGAGAAATAATTGTTAAAATTTCAGGAAAAAGTAATTTAGTTGCAGATCAAAACACAATAATTGGCAATACAGTTCTTTATGGAGCTACTGCAGGAAAACTATATGCTTCTGGGCAAGCAGGGGAAAGATTTGCAGTAAGAAACTCGGGAAGTTTTGCAATTATAGAAGGTTGCGGTGCTCATGGATGTGAATATATGACTGGTGGAACTGCAATCATATTAGGAGCAGTTGGAGACAATTTTGGAGCAGGCATGACTGGTGGAATGGCTTTTATATACGACGAAAAAAATGAATTCGAAAACTTTGCAAATCCTGCATCAATCATCTGGCAATCAGTAGAAACAGATTATTGGAAAAAGTTCCTAGAAAAAAGTATCGAAGATTTTGTTCAAAAAACTTCATCAAAAAAAGCCTCAAAAATACTTGCAAATTTTATAGTAGAACTTAAAAATTTTAAGCAAGTGTGCCCAATAGAAATGCTTGATAAATTGGACAATCCTATTACTCTAAGATCCCACAGCAAGAAAGCAGGTTAATGATCAAACTAAAAGTCTTTTGCTTTGGTTTTGGCCAAGTTGCGGAGAGGTTCATTAATAAATTAATTAATGAAAAAAAGGATTTTGATTTAAGTATCACTTCTAGACAGGAAACTCATCAGATAGATTTTAATAATATAAAAATAAACTCTTACCAATTTTCAGAAAATAAAGCTGATCAATCTTTAGTACAAAAATTGGAGTATGCAGATTATATTTTAATCTCTATTCCACCTGTTGATGGAAAAGATATTGTTGCTAATTTTCTGGAAACCAATTCTAAAATTAAAATAAATTGTAAATGGATTACTTATTTATCTGCAACAAGTGTTTATGGTGATCATAAAGGCAACTGGGTTAATGAAAACAGCGTTACCAAACCGTCTTCATCGAATGGGGTAAGTAGATTAAAGGCAGAAAATACTTGGTTAAAATTATCGAAAAAAAATAATTATCCATTACAAATTTTTAGATTAGCAGGAATATACTCTGAAAAGTTCAATATTTTGAAAAGATTACAAACTGGTAAAGTAAAAATAGTGAATAAAAAAGATCATTTTTTTTCTAGAATTCATGTTGAGGACATAGCAAACATTTTATTTAAGTCTATTAATAACTTTAAGAATAATGAGATTTATAATATCTGTGATGATAAACCCGCCTCACAAAATGAAATAGCAATCTATGGGGCAAAATTGCTTAAAATAGATCAACCAAAGCCAATCAAACTAGAGGAAGTTGAAAGTAAAATGTTACAAAACTTTTATAAAGACTCAAAAAAAGTAGATAACACAAAAATGAAAAATTTTTTCAAGTATAATTTGAGATTTCCAACTTATATAGAAGGATTAGATCACATCTTTAACAATAATATTTAATTCTTTAATTATCTTTTTTAATGGGCTTAGATTTGACAAACTGTGATCACCATTTTTAATTATTACGTTTTTCTTTTTAGCTTTGGTAAATACTTTTAGAACTAGCTTCGAGTAAATAGTAGGAACAACCTCATCTTTTTGCCCATGTATCATTGTTACACTTATATCTAAATTAATCTTTCTATTTAAGACTTTATTTTTTTTACCATCTTTAATTAGTTGTAATGTAATTGGATATTCGTAGGTTCCGTTTTTTATTAAAACTTTACCTTTTGCAACCAATTCTTTTTTTGTTTTATTTGGAAATTTATTCCACATTAACCTAGTCAAAAACTCTGGGGCTGAACCTATCCCAACAAATCCTTTAATTTGTGATTTAAAATATTTGAATTGATTTAATGCAATCCACGCTCCCATACTTGAGCCTACTAATATAAAACTATTTTTCTTGACAATTTTTTTAATTACATTCTTAGCATCATTTGACCAAATACTAATATTTCCTTTAGTAAAGATACCTGAAGATTTTCCATGTCCAGAGTATTCTAAACTTAAAAAGCCTAATTTGTTCTTTTTCGCAAATTTAAAAAGAGTTTTAGGTTTTTCACCTTCTATATCAGACATAAAACCTGGAAGAAAAATTATATATAGCTTCTTTCTAAAATAATTGTCTATATATCTAAGTTTTTTGGTATTAGAAATTTTTAGATACTTATATTTTTTCATATCACGATTAATTAATTGTTATTATATATAAATAAGATGACTACTAAAATAAATGTTTTGCAAGTAATTCCCAAACTTGGTTTTGGGGGTGCAGAAACCGGCTGCTATGATATTGCTCACTATTTAGCAGAGCAAGACTGCGAGTCTTATATTGCAACATCTGGTGGTGAATTACTAAAATACGTAAAAAAGAACAAAGTAAAAATATTTAGGCTACCAGTTCATTCTAAAAACCCAATTATGATTTTTTTAAATGCAATTTTGTTGTCTTTGATAATCTTAATAAAAAAAATTAATATTGTTCATGCAAGAAGTAGAGCCCCTGCTTGGTCTTGTTATTTCGCGTGTTTAATAACAAACACTAACTTTGTTACAACTTTTCATGGGACTTATAATTTTAAAAATAAATTCAAGAAATTTTATAATAGTATAATGCTGAAATCAAAGCTAACAATTGCCGGTTCAAATTTTATTTTTGGACATATAAGTGACAATTATAACGAATATTTAGATAAAAAAAAAAAGTTGAGAGTAATATTTAGAGGAATTAACGTTGATTATTTTAATCCAAAGAACATTTCAATTTTAAAGCAAGAAAAATTAAAAAAAGAATGGAATATAGATACTAATAAATTCACAATATTGATGCCAGGCAGATTAACTTATTGGAAAGGTCAAGAAAAATTTATTGAGGCATTAAATATTCTTATTGTTGATTATAACTTTACAAATTTTCAAGCTATATTATTAGGCTCAGACCAAGGCAGAAAGGTATATTCTAAAAAACTTTTAAGCTTAGTTGAGAGATACAGCCTGACTAAGAAAATAAAATTTATCCAAAATTGTAAAGAAATGCCCTTAGCATATTCTCTAGCAGATGTGGTTGTATCTGCTTCGATAGAACCCGAGGCTTTTGGAAGAGTCTCGGTTGAGTCTCAAGCGATGTGTAAGCCAATAATTGCAAGCAATATAGGAGGATCAAAAGAAACAGTTTTAAATAAAAAATCTGGTTTTTTATATAAACATGATGACCCAAGAGAACTTGCTAAAAATTTAAATACTGTTATTCAATTAAGTCAAGAAGAGTTGAAATTAATGGGAAACGAGGGTAGAAAAAACATAACAAAAAAATTTGATGTAGAAGTAATGTGCGATTCTAACTTAAGAGAATATAAAAAATTGCTTAAAAATTAATGCCCCAAATCCAATTATTAGATGGAAAAAAAATTCCTTTTTCAAATTCAATCAGTGGATTTGAGCTAACAAAAAAAATTAGCAAGTCACTAGAAAAATCTGCCCTTATTATGGAGGTAGATGGAATATTAAAAGATCTCAGTCATGAAATTACAAAAGACTCCAAAGTAAGGATTATTACATCTAAAGACAAAGAAGGCCTTGAGGTAATTAGACATGATGCAGCTCATATAATGGCAATGGCAGTTCAAGAATTATTTCCTGGAACACAAGTTACCATAGGTCCAGTAATTGAAAATGGTTTTTACTATGACTTTGCAAGAAATGAGCCTTTCACTAACGAGGATTTAAAAAGCATTGAAAAAAAAATGTCTGAAATAATTGATAAGGACGTTAAGACCAGGAGAGAGGTTTGGAAAAGAACTGAAGCCATAGCCCATTTTAAAAAGATAGGTGAAAAGTATAAAGCTGAAATAATTGAGAGCATTCCTAAAAATGAGGAGCTTTCTATTTATCATCATGGTGATACTTGGCATGATCTCTGTAGAGGTCCACATTTAGCTTCATCAAGCAAAATAGGAAAAGCTTTTAAGCTTACAAAAGTATCAGGAGCCTATTGGCGGGGTGACTCTAATAATGAAATGTTGCAAAGAATCTATGGTACTTGTTGGAGCACCAAGAAAGAATTGGAAGATTACTTACACCGTCTAGAAGAAGCAGAAAAAAGAGATCACAGAAAGTTAGGGAAGGAAATGGACCTGTTTCATTTTAGAGAAGAAAGCCCAGGATCTGTTTTTTGGCATGAAAAAGGCTGGTTACTATTCCAAAGACTTATTGAATATATGCGAATGAAACAAAGGCTTGCAGGTTATAAAGAAATTAATACTCCTGAACTTCTAGACAAAACTTTGTGGGAGAAGTCAGGTCATTGGGAAAAGTTTGGAGAACACATGTTTACATCAGAAACACCGGATGAAAAAATTTTTGCTGTAAAGCCTATGAACTGCCCAGGATGTGTTCAAATTTTTAATCAAGGTTTGAAAAGTTATAGAGATTTACCAATTAAGCTTTCTGAGTTTGGTAAAGTACATAGATACGAGCCTTCTGGTGCATTACACGGTTTATTAAGAGTAAGAGCGTTTACTCAAGACGACGCACATATATTCTGCACCGAGGATCAAATTACACAGGAATCATTATCAGTAACAAATTTAATCTTAGAAATTTATAAGGATTTAGGTTTTAATAACGTAATTTTAAAATATTCTGACAGGCCAGATAAGAGAGTTGGAAATGATGATATTTGGGATAAATCAGAAGCCGCACTCCTAACAGCAATTAAAAAATCAAAACTTGACTATACAATTAATAAAGGAGAAGGAGCTTTTTACGGTCCAAAAATTGAATTTGTTCTAAGAGATGCAATAGGAAGAGATTGGCAATGTGGAACTTTACAAGTAGATTTTAATTTACCTAGCAGACTAGGCGCATCTTATGTTGCAAAAGATGGAACTAAAAAAGTTCCAGTAATGTTACATAGAGCTTTGTTTGGATCTTTAGAAAGATTTATAGGAATTTTAATTGAAAACTATGCTGGTAAGTTACCTTTTTGGTTATCTCCAGCACAAGCTGTAGTATGTTCCATTGCAGAAGAGAACAATAAATATGTTAAAAAATTATTTGAAGATTTGTTTAAAGAAGGTATAAAATGTGAAGTGGATTTAAGAAATGAAAAAATAAATTATAAAGTAAGAGAACATTCTCTTGCTAAAATTCCTTATATAATTGTTTGCGGAAAAAAAGAGGTTGATGAAAACACTGTAAATGTTAGAAAATTGGGCTCAGACAAACAAGAAATTATGAAAAAACAAGACTTGATTAAAAATATGTTAGACTTAAATAAGCTTCCCTTAAATTAAGTGCCAAACTCAAAACCAAATTACTTTCAAAGAAGAACAAAACCTCAAGGTCCTAGAGCAAACGAGCGAATAAGAGCTTTAGATGTGCAAGTGATAGGAAGTGATGGAACCAACCTTGGCCCTATGACTTTGTCTAAGGCCATTGAATTAGCCAAGCAAGAAGATTTAGATTTAATAGAGATTTCACCCAATGCAAATCCCCCTGTATGCAAAATCATGGATATCGGTAAATACAAATATGATTTACAAAAAAAAGCTAATCAAGCAAAGAAAAAACAAAAAATTGTTTCATTAAAAGAGATAAAACTTAGACCAGGCACTGAAACACATGATTACAACTTTAAAATTAAAAATGCCAAAAAATTTATCAGCAAAGGAGATAAGGTTAAGTTTACTGTAAAGTTTAAAGGAAGGGAAATGCAACACACAGAGCTCGGAAAAGAATTAATGAATAAGATAATTGATGAGACAAAAGATATAGCTAAAGTGGAAAGCCAACCAAAATTTGAAGGTAAACAAATGGTAATGATCATACAGCCTATCTAAATCAATCATAATAGCGACTTGATAAGATAGTCTATTGCCTATATAAAACCGAAATATTTATGCCAAAATTAAAAACTAAAAGCTCAGCAAAAAAAAGATTTAGGTTCACTGCTTCAGGAAAAATTAAAATGCCTCAAGCAGGTAAACGTCATGGCATGATTAAGAGAACTAACTCTCAAATAAGAAAACAAAGAGGTACAACGATTATGACTAAACAGGATTCGAAAATTGTTAAATCGTATATGCCTTACAATTTAAGAGGATAAGATGGCAAGAACAAAACGTGGTGTTGTAAGTAGAGCAAAACATAAAAAAGTATTAAAATCTGTAAAAGGGCAATACGGAAGAAGAAAAAATACAATACGAATAGCTCGTCAGGCAATGGAGAAATCTATGCAGTATGCCTACCGAGATAGAAAAGCAAAAAAAAGAGAATTTAGATCTTTATGGATTCAGAGAATAAACGCTGGAGTGAGATCGGAGGGATTAACTTACGCTAGATTTATTAATGGTTTGGCTAAATCTAAAATAAAATTAGACAGAAAAGTTTTGGCTGAATTAGCCTACAATAATCCAGAAGTGTTTAAATCTGTTGTAAAAAAGGTTCAATCCTCCCTTAATTAAAAGGGTCTTTGATTTAACACAAACTTTAATATAAAAAATCAATTACCACATGAGTGATTTGGATAAAATAAATTCTATTTTTAATGCAAAAATTGACTCTGTTAAAACTAAGGAAGATTTACAAAATATTAAAACTGAGTTTTTCGGAAAAAATGGGCAAATTACTCTGCAGTTCAAAACACTTGGGAAATTGGAACCTAATAAAAGGAAAGAGTTCGCTTCAAACTTAAATAAAATTAAAGATGATTTATCTAATCAGATTGAACAGAAAAGTTTTGAAATAGAGAATGCAGAAATTAGCGATAAATTAAAAAATGAAAAAGTTGATGTAACTTTGCCGATCCGACCGTATCAACAAGGAAAAATACATCCAGTGTCTCAAGTCATAGATGAAATTTCTTCTATTTTTTCTGAAATTGGTTTTACTGTTGCTGAGGGTCCGGATGTTGAAACTGAGTATAATAATTTTACAGCACTCAATACACCAGAGGATCATCCAGCAAGAGATATGCATGATACGTTTTACTTGGAAAAAAATAAAAAACTTCTTTTAAGGACACACACTTCTCCAGTACAAATTAGAGCAATGCTAAATGGAAAACCACCATTTAAAATAATTGTTCCTGGAAGAACTTATAGATGCGATAGTGATCAAACTCACGCTCCAATGTTTCATCAATTAGAAGGGCTTCACATTGATAAAAATATTACTATGGGTCATCTAAAGGGATGTTTAGATTATTTTATTAAAGAATTTTTTGAAGTTAAAAATGTTAAAATGAGATTTAGACCCAGCCATTTTCCATTTACAGAACCATCTGCTGAAGTAGACATCGGATACAGAATTGAGAATGAAAAAATCGTAATTGGTGAAGGAAATAAATGGTTAGAAATATTAGGTTGCGGGATGGTTCATCCAAATGTTCTAAAAAATGCAAAAGTTGATCCAAAAAAATATCAAGGATTTGCATTTGGGATGGGCATTGATCGTTTGGCCATGTTAAAATATGGAATTAACGATTTAAGAGCTTTTTTTGAAACAGATTATAGATGGTTAAGTCATTTCGGTTTTGACCCTTTAGATGTGCCAACAAACTATAGAGGATTAAGCAAATGATTATTACACTTCCATGGTTAAAAGAGCATTTAAAAACTAATGCAAAAGAAAACGAAATTATAAATAAACTAACTAATATAGGCTTAGAGGTTGAAAGTGTAAAAGAAAACTCAGGAGAGCTAAGTGAATTTAAAATAGCTAAAATTATCAAAGCTGAGAAACATCCCAACGCAGATAAATTGAAAGTATGTGATGTAAATATTGGCGGAAAGGAAATTTTAAAAGTTGTATGTGGAGCGCCTAATGCAAGAGATGGACTCGTAACAATTTACGCTCCGCCAGGAGCTATTATACCTAAAACTAAGTTTCAGCTTAAAATCGCCAAAATAAGAGGAGTAGAGTCTCGTGGTATGTTGTGTTCTGAGAGCGAACTGAATTTATCAGATCAGAGCGACGGAATAATTGAATTAAATTCTAAAGAAAAAGAGATAGGAAAAAGCTACTTTAAAAGTAAGTCAGAAAAAGTAATCGATATTGCAATTACACCAAATAGACCAGACTGTTTAGGTATAAGAGGTATTGCAAGAGATTTATCTTCTACTGGAATAGGAAAATTAATAACCTCAAAAAGAAAAAAGATAAAACAAAGCTCTAAGCATCAAGTAAAGATATCAATAACTAAAGATAAGCATCAAGGGTGTCTTACATTTGGAAGTTGTTATATTAAAAATATTGTAAATAAAGAAAGTCCAAAATGGTTGAAAGACAAACTCCATACTCTTGGCTTAAAACCAATCTCTGCTGTTGTTGATATCACAAATTATGTGATGTTTGATTTGAACCGTCCATTACATGCTTACGATGCAGATAAAATTGATAGAGAGATAATTGTAAGAAACTCAAAAGAAGGTGAGGAGTTTGAAGCATTAGATAATAAGAAATACAAACTTAAAAAAGGTATGTGCGTTATTACTGATAAGTCTAGTGTTCTTGGCCTTGGTGGTATCATAGGAGGAACAAAAACTTCGACAGAATTTGATACAAAAAATATCTTACTTGAGTCTGCATATTTTCTACCATCTTCAATTAGAAAAACATCTCGAGAATTAGCAATTAATACTGATGCAAAATATAGATTTGAGAGAGGCATAGATCCTAACTCTGTAATAGAGGGTCTTCAAGTTGCCACTGAAATGATATTAAAGATTTGTGGTGGGCAAGCAAGCAAGTTTACGATCACAGGAAAAAATTCTCAAAAGAATAAGATTATAAAATTTGAGATCGATAATTTTGAAAATTTGATAGGTATACCTATATCTATTAATGAGGCACAAAAAATTTTGATCTCATTAGGTTTCATTTGCAAAAAAGGAAAAAAGGATCTTAAAGTAGAAATTCCTTCATGGAGACCAGATATTAATCAAGATGTAGACATAATCGAAGAACTTATTAGAATTAAAGGTTTCAAAAATATAAAATTAGTCACCCCTGAGAGAATTAGAGAAAGTGAAACTTTAAATTTTAAACAAAAGCTATTTCATTTGTCGCAAAGATCTCTTGCATCAAAAGGATTTCTCGAGTCAGTTACCTGGTCATTTACTAACTCTAAAATTGATAGTCAATTTTCAAAAGGTGAAAAAGAAATTCCAATTTTTAATCCAATTTCCTCTGATCTTGACGTTTTAAGAAGATCAATCTTTTCAAATCTTTCAATTTATCTTAAAAAAAATCAAGATAGAGGTTATGAGGATGTATCTCTATTTGAAATAGGGCCAATATTTTATGGAAAAAATCCAGGAGAACAACAAATTGTAGTTGGTGCTTTAAAATCAGGGAAAGTAAATAGAAAAAGCTGGATTGAAAAGGAGAGAAATATAGATGTGTTTGACATTAAAAGTGACGCGGTCAAAACTTTAATTGAACTTGGGTTATCTGAGAAAGATCTTTTTATAAGCGATAATACAAAACAGTGTTACCATCCAGGAAGATCTGGTTCTATAAATTTAAAATCAGAAAAAGGACCTCACCTCGCTTACTTTGGAGAATTACATCCTGCCATAATAAAAAAATTAGATTTTAAAGAGCTAAACATTTATGGATTAGAAATATTTTTAAAAAATATACCCGAACCTAATAAAAAAATAAGGCAAACAAAAAAAAGTTTCCAACCTTCAGATTTTCAAAAATCCCAAAGAGATTTTGCCTTTGTAATTGATAAAATTTTTAAGATAGGGCTGTTAGAAAAGATCATTAAAGAAATAGATGAGTCGCTTATTCAAGAAGTAACAACTTTTGATGTTTACGAGGGAGAAAATATTCCTAAAGATAAAAAATCAGTAGCAATTAATGTTACTTTACAGTCTCCAAATAAAACTTTGATTGAAAAAGATATAGATCAGATTAGTAAAAAAATTATTGATGTAGTTAAAGAAAAAACAGGCGCTACAATTAGGTCCTAATGTCAGATATAAAAAGAATTCGTAATTTTTCTATAATTGCGCATATTGATCACGGAAAATCCACTATCGCAGATAGAATAATCCATAAGTGTGGTGGCTTATCAGATCGTGAGATGAAACAACAAGTCTTAGACTCAATGGATATAGAAAGAGAGCGTGGTATTACAATTAAAGCTCAAACGGTAAAACTAGATTACAAAGGAAAAGATGGTCAAATTTACAAACTTAATATAATCGATACACCTGGACATGTAGACTTCGGCTATGAAGTTAGCAGATCATTATCTGCATGCGAAGGCTCACTTTTAATAATAGATAGCACCCAAGGCGTGGAGGCACAAACTTTAGCTAATGTATATCAAGCGCTAGAAATAAATCATGAAGTAATACCTGTATTAAATAAAATAGATTTACCTGCATCTGATTTAGAAAAAACAAAAAAAGAAATAGAAGATGTTGTAGGTATCGAAACGACAAATGCGATTCCTTGTTCAGGAAAGACTGGTGAAGGTATTGATGATATTTTAGAGGCAATAATAAATAAGTTACCAGCTCCTAAAGGTACTTCAAATGATAAGCTAAAATGTCTATTGGTGGATAGTTGGTATGACAGTTACCTTGGCGTAGTAATTCTGGTTCGTGTTATCAATGGTAAATTAAAAAAAGGCATGAAGATAAAACTTATGTCTAATAATCAAGAGCATTTAATCGAAAGAGTAGGAGTATTTACTCCTAAACCGTCTGATATCAGTGATTTAAATTCAGGGGAAATTGGATTCATAATTACTGGCATTAAATCTTTATCAGAAACAAAAGTTGGGGATACAATATGTGATGCCAACGACCCAATTGATGATCCCCTACCTGGCTTCAAACCAAGTAAGCCAGTTGTATTTTGTGGGTTATTTCCAGTCGACAGTTCAGAGTACCAAAAATTAAAAGATGGTTTAGCTAAACTTAAATTAAACGATGCAAGTTTTTCCTATGAACCTGAGTCATCAAGTGCACTAGGTCTTGGTTTCAGATGCGGTTTTTTAGGCCTGCTACATCTTGAGATAATAACGGAGAGGCTAGAGAGAGAATTTGATGTAAGTTTAATTACAACAACTCCAGGTGTAATTTACAAAGTTCACACAACATCGAGTAAAATTTTAGATTTACAGAACCCAACTAATATGCCGGATCCATCTCAGATCGAAAAAATTGAGGAACCTTGGATTAAGTCTACTATTATTACTCCAGATGAGTATTTAGGATCAATTATTAAGATTTGCCAAGATAAAAGAGGTATCCAAACCAATTTATCTTACTCGGGAAGTAGAGCAGTATTATCATATGACCTGCCACTTAATGAGGTTGTATTTGATTTTAATGATAGGCTAAAATCTGTATCAAGTGGTTATGCAAGTTTTGATTATGAGATTTCCGGTTACAGGGAAGGTGATTTAGTGAAACTGGGAATTTTGGTTAATTCAGAACCTGTCGATGCATTAGCAATGATAATTCATAAAGACTTTGCTCAAAAAACTGGTAGGCAAGTTTGTGAAAAGTTAAAAGATTTAATTCCAAGACACAACTTTATGATACCAGTGCAAGCAGCCATTGGAGGAAAAATTGTAGCCCGAGAGTCAATTAAAGGATTTAAAAAAGATGTTTTAACGAAAATTCATGGTGGAGGGGCTACTGATCGTAAAAGAAAACTCTTAGAAAAACAAAAAAAAGGAAAAGCAAGATCTAAACAGTTTGGTAGAGTTGAAATTCCACAAGAAGCTTTTATAGGTGTTTTAAAAATAAATAAAGAGACTTAATGAAAAAAAAACTTTTTATTTTTTCAAACGAAAGCATCTTCTCACAGAATAATAAATTTTTTTGTGATAATATTGATTTAAAATCTAGTCCAGAAGGTTTAAATAAAGAGTTTGAAGTAAATCTTTTTGCCCGGAACTCTACAAAAAAAAGAGCACACGAAATTAAGATAAAAAAAATTAAAATTTTTTCAAATATTTTTTCGTATTTATCAGAGGTATTTAAATCTACAAAAATAAAGGACGCAAAATATCTAATAATTTCAATATCGCCTTATACTTTTTTTATAAGTTTATTTCTCAAACTTTTAGGAAAAACTCCAATAATTTATTTAAGAAGCGATGGTTTTGGTGAGTATAAAGCAATTTTAGGAATGCTGGGTTACATTATATATTACATAATGTTCAATTTTTCTGCCTTAACCTCAAATTTTATAAGTTGTAGAAATTACATACTTAGAGGAAAGAAGGGTAAAGTAATTTATCCATCCCAATTAGACTCTTTATGGCTAAGAAAACCTAAAAATATCGAGATCAATGATTATAAACTTCTTTACGTTGGAAGAATAAAAACAGAAAAAGGAGTTTTCTCATTAGTGAATTTAATAAAAAATAAACCCAATATATCACTTACGATAGTTGGTGCTGAGAGACAAACAGATTATAAAATAAACCAAAGTAATATTAAAATTGAGATAACAGAGAGTAACAAAGCCAAATTAATAAAATATTATGACGATAATAACATTTTTGTCTTACCTTCATTCACTGAAGGTCATCCTATGGTTTTATTAGAGTCTTTAGCAAGAAGGCGACCAGTTATAATTTTTGAAGAAATCAGCCATGTTATTGGTGATAAAAAAGGAATTTTTGTTTCAAAAAGAAATTTTTCAAATTTTTTTATGACACTGAAAACTATCAAAAAAAATTATACAAAAATTCAAAAAGATATGATGAAAAATAAATTACCTACTAACAGACAATTCATAGAGCAATTTACTAAAGCAATTGGCCAATACGATTGAGGTTTTAATCAAAAATTTTAGAGTTAAAATATACTGCATCTGTATATTTCATAAATGGAAATTTAAAATTCTTTGAATTTACAAATGAATTTTTTTTTAAGAATAATTTTATCTTTTTTAAATCATAATTTTTATAGTAATCAGTGAAATTATGCTCAATAACAATTATCTTAACTTTATCAATAATTTTTTCCATTCCTTGTAAAACGTCAATTTCATGTCCCTCTGTATCAATCTTTACAACATCTATTTTCTTTAAATTAAACTTTTTAAAGAAAAAAGTAAGAGTCTGAGTTTTTGTTTCCTCTGTTGTATAGTACCCAGCATTTGAGCTTCCGATTATAAAAGTCTTTAATTTAAAATGTTTGGAGTTGGTATTTAAATTCGAGAAGGTAGATGTCGTGGTTAGGTAATTTTTGAAAAGCGTTTTACTACCTTTTTTTTTACTTAAAGCATAATTTATTACTTTTACTCTCTTATTATAGAGATATTTATTTTTGAGCTTTTTGAAACAATCTTTTTGAGGTTCGAATCCGTATATTCTAGATTTATTATATAAATTTTTAAAAAAATCTATACTTTCACCTGTGTGTGAGCCGACATCTACAACAACTTTACATGATAAATTTAAACTTAATAAATATCTTTTTATTTTTCGTCTGTGGAATAGATGATCTAATAAATCGTAAAAATATTTAAAAATTAATCTCATTTATCCAAATAATAATACATGATATGAATTGCAACAAAAAATTTTATTAAATTTAATTTTAAATGCTGATATTCGTTCTAATCTTTTTTACAATTTTGATTTCTAGGTCTAACTCTTTTTTACTTGGATATGAACTACTAAATATTGACGAGTCCCAAATGATGGCCAATGCAGTCCGATTTCAAAAAAATGAGTACAATATTTTTGAATTCGATGGTACCAGTTCAGGTTTTCTAAATTCGCTTGTATTGAATTGGCCAAACATTTTTGGATATGATGTAACTTTTCTAAGCACAAGAATTACTGCAATATTTATTTTATCTTTGATTTTTTACCTTTGCTTTTTATATTTTCGTTTCGATCTTAATAGAAAATTGTCTTTTTTATTAATTTTGCCTGGAATAGCACTTTTTTCTCTAACTCATGATCCAGACTATCTCCATTATTCTAGCGAACTTTTACCGACTCTTTTTTTATTAATTTGTCTTTACGGATATAAAAAATATTTTGAATTAAATGATCCTAAAATTTTTTATTTAGGAATGACCTCAATTAGTCTAATTTTTTTCGCAAAAACACAAATAATTCCAACGGCTTCTTTTTTGGCTTTTTCTATTTGTTTATACTCTTTGATTAAAAAAAATTTTAAATTTTTAAGAAATATTATTTTTTTATTCTGTCTTCCGATTATTTTAATTTTTGGTGCATATATTCTAACTGGATTTTTTTATGACTATTTTTTAAATTATTTTGAATTTTCCAAGGCGGTAGCTTCTAAATATTCTTTAGGAGAAAATATTTTGAGTCAAAACGGTACTAAAATTAATATTGTAAACAAAAGAAATATTATTGATCATTTTTTATATAATTCAGTCTTTCATTTTTTTTATTTTCAAATTTTATTAGCATTTTATCTAATTGGATTTTCATTGAGTATTAAAAAAATCAAAGGATATCTTAATATTCATTTCATATTGGTATCAGTAACAATAATAATGGTATTGATTTCTATCTTAGTCACTGGAGCTATTTATAGGCACTATTTCATACCTTTAGTTCCTTTAACGATTTTATTTACTGGGATATTATTTATAAAAAACAAAGACGTAATTTTAGTGTCACAATTAAAAAAAATGCCAATTTATTTTTTACTAATTGTTTTTATGTCTACTTTTATTTTTGAAAACAAAAAATTCTATTCAAAAAAATATGATAAGATAGCCTTCAAAATTGATAAAATAATTTTTAATTCGCCAAATATTTTCAAATTTTTAAAGATTGAAGAAGGCAATATATTTGTATGGGGATGGAGCCCACAAATTTACGTTATAAGCAACTTATATCCTTCCGATAGAGCAACGATTTCACAAAAGAATATTGAAAATTATTCCAACGAAGAATATTTCAATAACAGGCTTATTCAAGATATAAAAAAGAATAAACCAAATTTAATCTTGGATTATGTAAAACCTAAAAGTTTTTACTATAATAATCTCAATCAAGGTATTTCAAATTCTCCGATCAGTAAAATAGTTAACAGAGAGTACTTAAAAATCAATAATTTTGATCAAAATTGTCCTGATCTTTATTTATTGAGAAAAAATTTTAAAAAACTTGACGATCAATTAATAAATTTTCAAACTAACGATCCTAGATTTAAAAAGATCAACAATTTTAGTGTTTCAAAAGATATATGTGAAGACAGTGTTAATTTTGATTCTAGCTATAAAGATGAATTAGTTCTAAAAATAGATAGAAATTCAAAAATTAAAAAATTGTTGATTTTATCATCACATGTAAATGACAAAAATATCGATTTACCAATTTTTCTAAACAATAAAGGTGATATTAACAATTATAAAATAATTCTAAAACAATATCCATTTTGGTCGACAATTGAATTTGAAAAAAATCAATTTACTGACGAAGTAGTAATTGATATTTCTAAACTTAAAAAATTAAACTTTGGTATAAACGAAATTAAACTTTATAAAAAATAATTAAGGGAGAGGTGGCCGAGTGGTTGAAGGCGCACGCTTGGAAAGCGTGTAAACGGGAAACCGTTTCGAGGGTTCGAATCCCTCTCTCTCCGCCACTCATTATCCACATACAACCATAAAGAGTCTAATTATTTTAGATCGAATCAATTAATATATATCTTAGGGCAGTGGAGGGAGACTGAAGCTGCCTTTACTTTTTACAACCTTTTAATTCCTATCACTTTTAGTTTAGCAGTCTCTTCAATTCTTTTGATTGTCTGTTTTATTCCCATAACAACTGTCCTCTTCATTGGGCCATAGGCATGAATAAGTTTTTTGTTTGAGAGAGCTAGAGCTACGTGACCTTTCCAATAAATAATATCATTTTTCTTTATCTTTTTAAATTTAATATTTTTTTTGAAATATTTAACTTGATCCTTAGCATCTCTAGGACAAAATTTATTATTAAAATTCAAAAAAATTTGTATTAAAGCTGAACAATCAATCCCTTGAAAAGATTTACCACCCCACTTGTACCTTATATTCTTAAAAATAGATATTTTTCTAAACAGATTTTTTTCTTTATAGGCAATTGGCTTAACATCCTTTTTATTCAGCCATCCGTTTGAAAATTGTAAGAATTTCTTTTTATTATCTATAACTTTGATTTTTGAACCAAAAGACAGTTCTTTAATTTTTTTACTTTTATAAGGTAGACTAAAAACTTTGGATTTTAAGATACAAACTTTATGAGTAGGTTTAAAATATTCAGTGAATATTCTATTTTTAATATAACCAATGTAACCGTCTTCTTTGATCTTAATTTTTAACCATTTTTTACTTTTTTTAGATATTGAAAAGCTATCTCCATAAATCATTTGAGTTACTATTTCAGATTTAATTGTAGGTTTTTTGTAAACGCTGGTGACAGTAAAATTGTTTGTAAAATATTTAGTCATTTAGTTTAAGTTTATCTTTAATCATAAATAGAAATATTAAAGACGGGATAACCATTAAAGCCGTAATAATAAAAAATATACCCCAATCGCCATTTAACCAATCTACCAAGGCTCCAGAGGATGCTGCAAGTGTGGTTCTCCCAGCTGTTCCGATTGAAGCTAGAAGAGCGTACTGAGTTGCAGTGTAGGTTCTATCAACCAACATTGAGATAAAAGCAACAAATGCAACTGTAGCAAAAGCTGCTGCCATATCATCAAATATAACTGCGATTGCGAATAATAATTCAGACTTTCCTGACCAAGCTAATAGTGAAAATAATAGATTTGTAGAGGCCATCAGTATTCCTGAAACGAACATCGCTTTAATAACTCCAGAACGTATAGCAAATAACCCACCAAGCAATGTAAATATAACAGTTGTTAACCAACCAAGACCTTTAGAATACAAAGCAATATCTGACTTAGTGAAACCTATTTCCTTATAAAAGATTACAGACATTCTTCCCAAAAAAGCCTCACCTATTTTAAATAAAAAAACAAATCCTAAAATTGCCAAAGCAATATTAAATCCATTTTTTTTAAAAAAACTTATTACCGGACCAATTACTGTCCCCGTTAACCAAGCGATTATTTTCGTTAAGATATTTGAAGATCCTAATTTTGCTTCAATCATATTATCAGTCAGTCTTTGATTTTCTGCTCTATCAATTGGCAAAGGTTCATGGACAAACATTAGACCGATATTGCAAGCAATTATAAGCATTCCCAAAACTAAAAAAGTAATTTGCCAGTAGTTATTAAATCCTGCTTGTTGAAAAAACTCAGCTGCATTTAAAGCAACAACACCACCTAATTTATAACCCGTCCACCAGCCAACAACCGCCATGGCCGCACCAGCTTGCATTGATTTTCCTTCATGTTCGCCAATTTGTTCTATTCTTAAAGCATCAACAGTAATGTCTTGTGTTGCTGAGGCAATAGCAATTATAAGACCTATACTTATGACTAAAGCTAAATTTGCTGTTGGATTGATGAGACTCCAAACAACTAGACAGATTAAAATTATTGTCTGCATAGATATGATCCATCCCCGTCTGTGTCCCACTTTATTAGTTAACCAAGGAATTCTAATTCTATCTATGATTGGAGCCCATAAATAATTGAAAGCATAGACTGCGAATATCAATCCCGCCCAACCAATGGTACTTCTGCTTAAACCATCTTCTTTTAACCAAAGACTTAAACTGCTTCCAATTATTACCCATGGGAATCCACTAATTGCTCCTAACAATAATATCTTGATCATTCTTTGATCGAAATAAACTTTAAAAGTTTCAGAAAAAGATTGTTTTTTATAAATTTCCATAACTTAGCCTCTCCAAAAAGATGGAAAGAATAAAACTAAAACTGCAAATAATTCCAGCCTTCCTAGTAACATGCCTGCTGATAAAATCCATTTAGATGCATCTGGAATATCTTTATAATTTCCGTTAGGTCCAATAATATCACCTAAGCCAGGCCCTACATTTGAAATTGAGCTTGCTGCTCCGGAAATAGATGTAATAAAGTCTAAACCACTTATAGATAAAAGCATAGCTATAATTAGAAAAATGAATAAAAATGTAAAAATAAATATTATTACAGAATTAATAAAATTATCTGATATTTTTTGATTATTATACTTTGTTATAATTACACTATTTGGTGAAATAATTTTCTTAATTTGATTTTTTAAAAATATCAATAACATTTGTAAACGAAAAATTTTAATTCCACATGCAGTTGAGCCTGCACATCCACCTATGAACATCAGAGCTAAAAAAAAGATTAAAGAAAATTTTCCCCATAACCCAAAGTCATCTGTAACATATCCAGTTCCAGATAGAATTGAAATTACATTGAAAGAGGAAATTCTAATTTTATCAAATAGACTACTTTCATCATTTATTAGCAAAAGGTATAAAAACATTATGATTATTGAAATTAAAAGCAGATAAATTAATCCTCTTATTTGAATATCTTGAAAAAAAATTTTTTTATTTCCTTGAGTAAATTTTAAGTAAGATATAAATGGAATACTACCTAATATGATAAATATACTAGCTACCATTTCAATGTTAGAGCTTTTAAAGAAACCTATGGAGTCATTATGTGTAGAAAAACCTCCCGTTGCAATAGTCGTCATTGCATGACTCACGCTATCAAAAATTGTCATACCAAATATCCAATAAAAAAAACCACACATTAAAGTTAAAATTATATAAGTTGATATTATTATAGTTGCGACCTCTATGGTTCGAGGAAGAATTTTTTCTGTACTATCTGGTCCCTCCATTTTAAAAAGTTGCATTCCACCAACTTTTAATAAAGGCAAAATTGTAATCGCCATTACAACTATCCCAATTCCACCTAACCATTGCATAATTGCTCTCCATAGTAAAATACTTTTGGGACTATTATCCAAATCAGATATTATTGTTGCACCAGTCGTAGTTATACCAGACATACTCTCAAAAAAAGCTTCACTGAAAGAAAAATTTTGAGTTGATAATAAAAATGGTAGACTTCCAAAAACAGCTACTGTAACCCAAGCCAGCGAAGAAAATAAAAAAGTTTGCCTTAAATTTAATTTAAATTCTTTCTCAAGATTAGCTAAGATAAATAAAATCCCTATAAAAATTGTAACAAAAGATGCAGATATAAAGCTATGACTACCTTCATCCAAAACAACCTGTAAGACATAAGGTGCTAACATGGACGCACCTAAGACAATAAGTAATATGCCGATTAAAAAAAATACGGTTTTATTTGTAGCCATTGTATAATTGAGATTATTTAAATAGTTCTAAAATTCAACTTAATATAGTGCAATTATATCTGTATTTTGCGTATAAAATTTAATAAACCTTAATTATGTTAGATATCAACTTAATTCAATCAACTTCTTCTTGGCCATTTGTTGAAGTTAGGAAGCTCCTAAAAGACAGAGGAGAATTAATTAAAAAAAAAAAAAAAATTACGTTTCAAACAGGCTATGGGCCCAGTGGTTTACCACATATTGGAACATTCGGTGAAGTTGCTAGAACCACAATGATGATCAATGCTTTAAACCATATTCAAAAAATTGATCATGAATTGATAACATTTTCAGATGATATGGATGGTTTAAGAAAAGTTCCGGATAATGTCCCTGATGGAGAGGTATTAAAAAAAAATTTGGGAAAACCTCTTACATCTATTCCTGACCCATTCAAAAAATATAATAGTTTTGGAGAGCATAACAACGAGATGCTAAGAGAATTCCTAAAAAAATTTAATTTTAAGTTCATTTTTAAAAGTTCAACTGAAAATTATCGAAAAGGAGTTTTTAATAATTCTTTATCACGGGTTTTAGAAAAATATGAAGAAATAATGAATATAATTCTACCGACATTAAGAGAGGAAAGAAGAAAAACATATTGTCCATTTTTGCCTATTTGCCCTAAAACAGGAGTCGTTCTAGAAATTCCCTTGCTAAGTATGGATAAACAGTCAGGAAAAATAATCTTCGATAACAAAGGGGAAAAACTAGAAGTAGATATTTTAAATGGTAATTGCAAATTACAATGGAAAGTGGATTGGGCCATGCGTTGGTTTACATTTGATGTTGATTTTGAAATGTATGGAAAAGATTTGACTGAAAGCGCAATTTTATCCAGTAAGATTTGCAGAATACTTGGAAAACATCCCCCTAATGGATTCGCGTATGAATTATTTTTAGACGAAAAAGGAGAGAAAATTTCAAAATCAAAAGGTAATGGAATATCAATTGAGCAATGGTTGAGGTATGCTTCGCCAGAAAGCTTAGCTATGTACATGTATCCAAATCCTAAGAGAGCAAAAAAACTTTATTCAGAAGTTGTACCAAAAACTGTAGATGAATATCTTTCTTTTATTGAAAAATATCCGACTCAAGAAAAAAAAGAACAATTGTTGAATCCAGTTTGGCATGTACATAACGGAAATCCTCCAAAAGAAAAAATAGTCATGCCTTTTTCGATGTTGTTGAATTTAGTAGGCTCGAGCAATGCAAAGAACAAAGAAATTCTTTGGAAATTTATTAATAGATTTCATAAAGAGATAAAACCAAAAGACCACAAGATACTTGATGGACTAACAAATTATGCCATTAATTATTTTAAAGATAAAGTTGAGCCAAAAAAAAATTTTAAAAAGCCAAGCGTTGATGAAAAAAAGGCTTTGGAAAAATTGATAAAAAAATTGGAAGAAATTGAAAAATCATTAAGCCCAGAGGAAATTCAAACCTTAGTTTATACTGTTGGAAAAGAAAATGGATACCAAAAAAATTTAAGAGATTGGTTTAAACTTATTTATCAAGTTGTTTTTGGAGAAGAAAATGGACCTAGAATGGGATTTTTTATAAGTTTTTTTGGACTTAAAGAGACTATTGAATTAATAAGTAATAAAATAAAATAATGTTTTCAATTTTTAGACCTTTTATCTTTTCGCTTGATCCTGAAACTGCACATGATTTAGCTATTCATTCTTTAAAATTTAATGTTTTACCAAAAAATTTTTTTCAAGTAGATAACGAAGAACTATTAGAAACTAATTTATTTAATGAGTTATTACCAAATCCCATTGGTTTAGCAGCGGGATTTGACAAAAGTGCTGAAGTTTACAACTCGTTATTTAAACTCGGTTATGGCTTCGTAGAAGTAGGTACAGTGACACCAGAAAGACAACTTGGTAACCCTAAACCTAGAATTTTTAGGTTAGAAAAAGATCAAGCTCTTATAAATCGACTTGGTTTTAATAATCATGGATCTAAAGTTGTGTCCAAAAGAATATCAGAAAATCTACCAAGAGGCTTTTTAGGAATTAATATTGGACCTAACAAAGATACAAAAAAAAAAGAGGAAGACTTTTATATCTGTCTATCTCAACTTTTCTCTTACGCTGGATATTTAACAATAAATATATCTTCACCAAATACTGAGGGATTAAGAGATTTTCACGAACAAAATGAGCTTGAAAAACTTCTAATGGGAATAAATAAAATTAGAAGAGAAAAAAATATTGTAAAACCAATTGCAGTCAAGCTTTCTCCAGATTTAAATGACGCTGAAATTAGTAGAATAATTGAATTAATTATTAAACATAAAATTGATGGAATAATAGTTTCTAATACAACAGAGAGAAATCGTGAAAATTTATTTGATATACAAAAAAACGAAATAGGAGGATTATCAGGGCAACCTTTAAGAAATTTATCTACAAATATGATAAAAAAATTTTACAAAGAAACTAAAGGAAATATCCAAATAATTGGGGTGGGTGGCATAGACTCTGGTCAAGCAGCTTTTGAAAAAATATGCGCTGGAGCTAATGCAGTACAATTATATACGGGGATGGTTTATAAGGGTCCTGGAGTGGTTAGAGAGATGAAAAAGGAGTTAATTGTAATTTTAAAAAAAGAAAATCTCAAAAATATTAATGAAGCCGTCGGAATTAATGCTTGACCACTCTTACCTCTACACTTATATAACTTAAGGAACTTTTATGTCTAAAAGATGCGAATTAACTGGAATATCCCCCCTAAAGGGGCACAACGTGAGTCATGCTAAAAATAAAACTAAAAGAAGATTTCTGCCAAATCTTAAAAAAGTAACCTTTAGAAGTGATACACTTAAAAAAGATATAAAACTGAACGTGGCTAATGCAGCTTTAAGAACTGTTGATTTTAAAGGAGGTCTAGACAAATATCTAATATCGGCAAAAAATTCAAAGTTATCAAAAAAAGTAAAAAAACTTAAAGCCTCTATTTCCGCAAAGTTATAAAATGAATCTATATTATAAACTTTCAATTCTAATGGGAATTGTTGTTGTTCTCTCCAACTATCTTGTTCAATTCCCAGTTCAACAATTTGGTTTAAGTGAAATATTAACTTATGGGGCATTCAGTTATCCAGTAACATTTTTGATAACTGATTTAGCTAACCGCGCATATGGTAAAGCCGTCGCAAGGAAAGTCGTTTATTTAGGTTTCATCATAGGAATATTACTGACTTTATTCGTTTCTACAAACTTTAAAGACATCATATCAATAAGAATTGCAATTGGTTCAGGAGTAGCTTTCTTTATTGCTCAAAATTTAGATGTACAGGTATTCGATAGATTTAGAAAAAAAAATTGGTATGTTGCTCCTCTTACATCATCTATTTTGGGTTCGGTAACGGATACTTTTTTATTTTTTTCTATTGCCTTTTACGCTACCGGGGTCCCATGGGTTTCTTTAGCAATGGGAGATTTAGCGGTTAAATTATTTATAACTTTACTTATGTTAATTCCGTTTAGGCTTTTGTTGAATAAGATTCGAGATTATACAGATAACTCAAATCCAAGAGTAGAGTCTTAATGCAAGGTTTTTTTATTATTTTCAACAAATAAATCGGTTAACTGATTTATCATTACATCACCTAGATCTTGGACATCTGTGATTTTGATAGCTCGATCATAGTATCTAGTAACATCATGACCAATACCAATAGCTAATAACTCAATGTTTGATTTTGTTTCAATCCATCTGACTGTTTTTTTTAAATTTGTTTCAAGATAGTCGCTAGTGTTAGTTGAAAGCGTAGAATCATCTACAGGAGCCCCATCTGAAATTACCATTAAAATTTTTCTATCTTCTTTTCTTTTATTCATTTTATTGAAAGCCCACTTTAAGGCTTCACCATCAATATTTTCTTTGAGCAAACCCTCTTTCAGCATAAGCCCCATATTATTTTTTGCTTGTCTCCACTGGGTATCTGCAGATTTATAAATTATATGTCTTAAATCATTCAATCTTCCAGGTAAATTTGGTTTATTATTTTTCATCCATTTCTCTCTGGATGAACCACCTTTCCAATGCTTAGTCGTAAATCCTAATATTTCAACTTTTACCATACATCTCTCCAAAGTCCTTGATAATATATCAGCACAAATAGCAGCAACTGAAATAGGTTTACCTCTCATTGAACCGGAATTATCAATTAATATTGTAACTAAAGTATCTTTAAATTCGATATCTTTTTCCTTTTTAAATGACAATGAATTGAAGGGATCCACAATAACTCTTGTAAGTTTAGATGTATCTAGCAATCCTTCCTCTAGGTCAAAATTCCAAGATCTATTTTGTTTTGCTAATAGTTTTCTTTGAAGTTTATTTGCTAATTTTGATATAAAATTTTTTAATTGAAGTAGTTGTTGGTCTAAATTCTTTCTTAATCTCGCCAGCTCATCTACACTTTCAAGATCTTCAGCTTTTACTATTTCGTCAAACTCTTCTGTGTAAGTTTTATATTTAATATCACCAAAATTTGTATTTCCTCTTTTCTTAATGTCTGGTCTTGAACTATCTTCGACTTCAAGTTCTTCCTCTACATTATCAGAGTCTTTCGTTTGGTGGTCTTGGTCTAATACACTGCTATCTATAGACATTTCCTCATGTATCTCCTCTTTTTGCCTAGATTTTTGCTCCTGGTTTTGAGGCTTCGCTTGCTTATCATCATTGTTGCTCTCTTCATCGTTTTTTTCTTCGTTATCAGTATTTTCATCCAAACTCATATCTGAAATTAACTGAGAAATAAGAGCATTAAATTTTTCTTGATCTAATGTGGACTCTTTTAATTCCACAATACTATTTTTAAATTTATCGTTGAGATCTTTTTTATAAGTTTTTAACTTTTTATCTATTTGACTTTCACTCTTAAAATCTAAAAATTTAATTCTCAAATAGTTCTCGAAAGACTCAATAATTTTATCTTCGCTACTTTTAAGGTCCAAACCTGCGATTCTTTTTTGATAAAAATTCTCTATATTGCTTTTTACACCTTTAAAATAACCTGCTCCAATTTTTTCACACCGGATTTTTTCAGAAACACTATAAAGTTTTTTAGATATGTTTCCTTCAGGTTCATACTTTTTAAGGGTCTCTTTATTTGAAAATCTCCACCTTAAAGATTTTGAGTCAGCTAAAGCTCTAATTTCCTCGTAGTTTAATTTATTTTCAGTTCTATCAAGTTCAGGCAATCTTATTGAATTTTCTAATGATTTCGTTGTCTGATTGCCAAAAATAACCTCAATTTTTTCTGAATTAGATAGAGATCTAACAGTAGAGGTTATTGCTGTTTTAAAATCTTCTAACTTCTCTTTTTTAGTATCCACTTTTATATTGTGATATTTATTGAAGACTCTGGCAAATCCTCTCCAAAGCATCTTTGATAATATTCAGAAATAATTTTTTTTTCCAGGTCATCACATTTATTCAAAAAAGTTATCCTAAATGAATAGCCTTTATCTTTAAATATATTTGTATTTTCTGCCCAATGCAAAACGGTCCTTGGGCTCATCACTGTAGAAATGTCTCCATTGATAAAACCTTTTCTAGTTAAGTCTGCAACTTTTATCATGTTTGATAATAATTCTTTACCTTCTTTGTTATTAAACATTTTATTTTTTGCTAAAACTATCTCTAATTCTTTCTCAAAAGGAAGATAATTAAGAGTTGAAACAATATTCCATCTGTCCATTTGACCTTGATTAATTTGTTGTGTGCCATGATAAAGTCCTGTTGTATCTCCTAAACCAACAGTATTTGTAGTTGCAAATATTCTAAAAAAATCATGCTGTTCTAAAACCTTATTTTTATCCAATAAAGTAAAATTACCATCACTTTCAAGAACTCTTTGAATTACAAACATAACATCAGGTCTTCCTGCATCGTACTCATCAAATACTAGTGCAACCGGATTTTGAATTGACCACGGAAGTAATCCTTCTTTAAATTCTGTAATTTGTTTTCCGTCTTTTAATTTTATTGAGTCTTTACCTATTAAATCAATTCTACTTATGTGACTATCAAGATTGACCCTTATACACGGCCAGTTTAATCTTGCTGCAACTTGCTCAATATGTGTAGATTTACCTGTCCCGTGGTATCCTTGAATTAAAACTCGCTTATTAAAGGAAAATCCTGCTAAAATAGCTAAAGTTGTGTCTTTATCAAATTTGTAATCTGGATCTATTTTTGGAACATATTCATTCTTTTTTGAAAAAGCTCCAACTTTCATATCGCTATCGAAACCAAAAGTTTGTTTAACTGAAAGTTTTATATCAGGTTTTTGTATAAGCTGTTCTGTATTCATTTTTTACCCAGTGTTTTTTTTAATTGGCTATAAGCTAAAGTAATTATTTTCAATTTGTCTTCAAATTTTTTACTACCTTTGTTTTTATCAGGGTGGTATTTTTTTACAAGTTCTTTAAATTTTGATTGAATTTTATCCCATTTTGCATCCTCATTTAACTCCATAACCTGAAGTGCATCTCTATCAGTTTGTGAAATTTTCATTTTTTTATATTCTTTATAGTTAGATCTGTTAAATATGTTTAATTTATCCTCAAGAGCATTATTCCATAAAATACTAAAAAAATTTTCAGAAGAACCAAACTTTTTTGTTGATTTGTGCCATGTCAAATCAGATTTTATAAAATACTCAATTTCTTGGTCATTCATATTCTCAAAATAATTCCAGTTTTTATTAAATATTTTAATGTGTTCAAGACAAAGTAATCTAAATTTTTTACTATTATCCCTCTCAATAGGAGCTTTATAAGTTCCTGTATTTTTACAATTTTCCCAATCACAAATAATTTTCATTATTTAGATCTATATAGTAAAATTAAAAAAATGAAAAATTATTTTCTTAATATTAAAAAAAAATTAAAAGAAAAAATTAAAATTGAAAATATAGAAATTATAGATAACTCAAGTAAGCATATGCATCACAAATTTTATAGTCCAGAAAAATTTCATCTTCAAATAAAAATACAATCTATGTATTTGGCTTCTTTAAATAGTCTTAGCGCCCAGAGATTGGTAATGAACATTCTTAAAGAAGATTTAAAAAAAAAAATCCATGCACTTGAGATTAGTATAAAGCCATAGACTGACTCAAATTTTTCACTTTTTCTTTTGATATTTTGAACTTGTTTGGCATTGTAGTTTGACCTATTTTTTTTAACAAAATAAAATTGATTTTGTCATTATCATTTTTTTTATCATGCAATAAAAAAGGCAATAACTCATTAATTTTTCTATAATTAGAATATTTTTTTATAGTATAGGAAAGTTTATTGCTTTTATAAATTTCAGTTATATCTTCGAGAGTTTTATTATTACAAATTTTAAGTAAATTTGATAATCTTGCAGCTAGTACCATGCCTGATAAAACTGCCTCTCCATGTAAAATATTTTTTGAATAATTATTTTTTACCTCTATAGCATGCGCAAATGTATGACCAAAGTTAAGTATCATTCTCAAATCTTTCTCATTAACGTCTTTGTTAACGAAAAATAATTTTATCTCACAACTTTTTTTTATCGCATAAATAAGTTTCTTGGGGTCTTTTGACAAAAGTTTTCTTGTATTTTTTTTGAGCCAAATAAATAATTTTTTATCTTTAATAATAGAATGCTTTAGTATTTCTGCGTATCCACAAATCAACTCTTTTCGGGGCAAAGATTTAAGAAATGCAGTATCATTTATAACTAACTTAGGCTGATAAAATGAACCAATTAGATTTTTTCCAAAAACAGAATTTACACCAGTTTTTCCACCAATAGCTGCATCAGCTTGCGCAAGCAAAGTTGTAGGAACATTTATAAAATTAATACCTCTTTTAAAAATACTTGCTACGAATCCAATCAAATCTCCTGTTATCCCCCCACCTACGCTAATGACTAAATCTGATCTATTAAAATTTTTCTTTAAAAGTTTTTTCAAATATAAATTGGCTATCTTCAAAGATTTTTGTTTTTCGCTAGCGTTAAAATCTATAAATGTAATATCGTATTTTTTTAAAATTTTTTTTAATTTACTTTTAAATACTTTCGGCACTTTTTTATCAAAAACTAAAGCTATTTTTTTTGTTTTTGGACACAATATTCTAATCTTTGTTTTAAGTGAACTTAATATGTTGTTACCAATAATTATAGAATATTTTATATTTTGGTTTTTAAACTTAATTTCGTGATTTTTCATAAAATAGAATTATTTTATCAACTATTTCTTCAGGTTTTAGAAAATTACAACGAACTCTAAAACTAGATTCATTATAAGTTCTCTTTCGCTCTAAGTAAATTTTATTAATTGTCTCAACTAAATTTTTTTTTAATAATAAAGGCCTTTTATTTGATTTTCTCAACCTATTAATAATTTCATCAGTTGATAAATCTAACCAAAAACTTAAACATATTTTTTTAGTTTCTCTTCTTATATTTCTGTTTAAAAAAGCTCCTCCACCTAAAGCTATTACAGATTTATTTTTTTTAAGTTGCGATAAAGTAATATCATTCTCCAATTTTCTAAAATAATTCTCACCCTTTTTTTTGAAAATTAAATTTATTGAGCAGCCTTCTTTTTGCTCAATTAGCTGATCAATATCAATAAAATTAAAAGAAAGTCTCGAAGCCACTCGTTTACCAATTGTAGACTTACCTACACCCATCATTCCTGTTAATACAAGGTTTTTTCTCAATTAAACATCCGATTTTGAATTTGATTTTTCATAATTATGTCTTATTTATTAAGTTTAAATTAATTCAAAAAGTATGCAACTGAAATACAACAGACAACCAAGTTTTGGAAAATCATTGTTTAAAACAATATTAAAATTGCTACTAATAATAATTATTTTTATTATATCAATTTTTTTAATTGAAAAAATTAGCTTTCCAAGTCCAGAAAAAAAATTCAATATTGATATAACTAATGAAATTAAAAAGCTTTAAATATTTTTTAGGCTTATTTATTTTTTTAATAATATTTTCACCAATTAAGAGTGAGGAAAAAATAGATATCTGGAAGAATGAAAAAAAAGCGACTAAGGAAACAGAAAAAATAGACAAAAAAAAAGAAATCGAAAAAATTAATGGAATCAAAAAAGGATTGAGCGTTAAACCCTCGGAGATTATAGAAATAGAGGATGGCCCTATAGCTGGAGAAAATGACGAAAAAATTTTTGGTATTTACGACCCCTCGGATTTTGATTTTAATATTAATATGTGGTCAACTACTAATGCAGAGGACTTAAGAGCTAGCCTAGACAGAATTAAAAAGATTAAGTTATCAAAGACATCAGAAGAGATATTGGAAAATGTTTTATTGTCTTTTTCCTATCCACCAAAAGGCATGAACCAAGATGAATTTGTGCAACTGAAAATTAATTGGCTAATTAATAACAATAAAATAAAATTAATAGAGGACTTTTTAAAACAAAATAAAGAGTTTGCAAATAAAAGTAAAGCAGTTCAGTACCTTGTAGATATTAATATTGCCCAAGCAAACATTAACCAAGGATGTGAAAAAATTGAATTTATCGATAGTACAATCAAAGATGCATATCTGGAAAAGTTTAAAATTTATTGCCTAGTGTTCAAAAATAAAAAATCTCAAGCTCAACTTTTATTGGATTTGTTAAGGGAACAAAAGAAATCTGATAAATTTTTTGATGATAAGATTAATTTTTTACTAGGTATTTCAGACAAAACAACTAATAAAATTAATGAAAAAAATTTACTTAATTTTTATTTATCAAGTGTCACAATAAAAGATTTTAATTATAAACCCACAGTAAAAACCAAGAGAGAGATATGGCGATATTTAAATGCAGCTAATTTAATAAAATTGGATGATATTAATGATCAAGAGAAGATTAAAGAATTAGAACAAGCTGCTAATAAAGGAAATATTGATCCCAAAATAATTTTCGGTTTCTATAAACAAAAATTATTTAACATTAATGCTCTTGTAAATGCTGAAAATACATACCAAACATACAATCCTAGTGAAGCAAGATCTTTAATTTATCAAAAATATCTATTATCTGAAGATATAAATTCAAAACTGAAGTACTTATTTCTACTCGAAGAATTATTTAAAAAAGATAAACTACAAAACGTTTACTCTGAAGTTTTAAGTGATGAACTTCTTAAAATCGAATTTCAAAATATTCCTAAGGAATTTAAAGAAGTTGTAGAAAATAGAATTATTGATGAAAAGCAAGAGAGTTTAGGAAAAGTTAAATTTAATGATAAAATTTTACATCAATCTAGAATAATAAAGTTTTATATTGATAGAGAAGAGGGGAAAAAAATTCAAAAAGATATCGATAAAGTTTTTAAAAAAATAAGTAAAAATAGGAAATATTTTTATTCCGCAAAAGATCTTGCTCTTGTAGACGCATTATTGAAAGATGGCTTTCAAATTCCAAATAATTTCAATCAAAAAGAACTTGCCTCAAAATACGATGTACCTAAAAATTTATTACAATTAATTGATAAAAAACAGAATGCCTTTCTTGCGTTAAAAATTGTTGAGATTATTGGCGAAGATGAGCCATATCAACTAGACCCTGAAACTATTTATTTTATAACCAGTCTTTTGAACAAAATGGACTTAATTAAAATTAGAAATAAAGTTTTAATTTCTGCTCTACCACAAAGAGTTTAATTACAATATAATACCCCTAAAATGCCTACAAAAAAAATCATAATTGAACCTGATCCAATACTTAGAAAAAAAAGTGAAAGTTTAGAAAAAGTAGATAATGAACTTAGAAAACTTATGGATGACATGTTAAAAACTATGTATGCAGCTCCAGGTATTGGACTAGCGGCAGTCCAAGTCGGTATCTTAAAAAGATTAATAGTAATTGATGTCTCAAAAGATGATAATAAAAAAGCCCCACTTTTTTTAGTGAATCCTCAAATTATTTATAAATCAAAGAACACATCGATTCATGAAGAAGGTTGTCTTTCTCTTCCAGGACATTTTGCAGAGATAGAGCGTCCATCTGAGTGTCATATAGATTATTTGGATTACAATGGGAAAAAGAAAAATTTAAAAGCAGATGGCTTATTATCGACTTGTATCCAACATGAAATTGATCACTTAGATGGTGTTTTATTTGTCGATTATTTATCTAAACTTAAAAAAGATATGATCATTAAGAAATTAAAAAAATATAAAAAAGAAGTTGATAAGGTTATTATTTAAATTAAATGGCTTTAAAAATTATTTTTATGGGCACCCCAGATTTTTCTGTACCTATTCTAGAGGCTTTGCACAAATCAGAACATGAGATTATACAGGTCTATACCCAGCCTCCCAAAAAAAAGAATCGTGGCCAAAAAATTAGTGTTACACCTATTCATAATTTTGCTAATAAAAACAAATTAATAGTCAGGTCTCCTGAAAAATTAGATGCTGATCATGAACTAAAATTTTTGAGGGATAGCAAACCAGATGTCATAATAGTCGCAGCTTACGGAAAAATTTTACCAGTGAAGCTCTTAAACTTGACAAATATAAAATTTATAAACGTTCATGCTTCTTTACTGCCTAAATGGAGAGGTGCTGCGCCTATACAAAGATCAATCATGAATCTAGATCAAGAAACAGGGATCTCTATAATGAAAATTATTCCTAAATTAGATGCAGGACCTGTTATGCTGAAATCAAAAATCAGTATTTCTAAAAATATTAATTTTGAAAAATTAAGTAATGTATTGTCAAAATTAGGTGCAAAATTAACATTGGAAGCTATAAATTTGATTGAAAAGAAGAAGGATAATTTTATAGATCAAGATGAGGCAGAGGTAACATATGCTAATAAAATTGACAAAAAAGAGAGTAAAATTGATTGGAACGTTGAGGCAGAGAAAGTTATAGCTAAGATCAATGCACTTCATCCCAGTCCAGGATCATGGTTTTATTATAATGGCGTGAGACATAAAGTAATAAAAGCAATTGAAGTTGAGGAAAAAGGTAATCCGGGAGAAATAATAAGTTTAAATTTTACAATTGCATGTCTACATAACTCCATACAAATTTTAGAGCTTCAAAAAGAGGGAAAATCAAAAATGAAAGTCGCCGAGTATTTGAAAGGCAATAAATTAATTAAAGGATCAAATGTTAGTTAAAACCTATAATTATCTATTGAAAATAGAATATGACGGAACTAAATTTGTTGGATGGCAGACTCAAAAAAACGGACAATCAATACAAGATAAAATTGAAAATTCTTTATCAAAAGTTCTTAATTCTAAAATCAAAATTATAGGAGCCGGAAGAACCGACAAAGGTGTTCATGCTTTGGGTCAACATGCTAACTTTAAGAGTGAAATAAAAATTGAAAATAAAAAAAGATTTATCAATTCTTTAAATTTTTTTTTATCAAAATATTCAATTTCTATTATTAAAATTAGCAAAAAAAAACTATCTTTTAATTCAAGATATGATGCAAAAGAGAGGATTTACAAATATTTAATAATAAACAGACAGGGATCTTTATCATTAAATAATAATAGAGCTTGGCATATTAAAAATAATCTAGATATAAAATTGTTAAAAAAAGGAGCTAAACTTTTTGAGGGGACTCATGATTTCTCAACATTTAGGGCATCATCTTGTTCTGCTAAATCTCCGATTAAAAAAATGAATTCAGTAAAAGTAAGAAAGAACGGAGAGCAGGTAGTTATAATTTTTAAATCCAAATCATTTCTGCAAAACCAAGTACGTTCAATGGTTGGGTCCTTAAAATATTTATCAAGTGGAAAGTGGACTTATAAAGATTTTAAAAAAGCTTTTGAATCTAAAAAAAGAAATAGATGTGCTCCACCAGCTCCAGCAAGCGGACTTTATCTTCACAGTATTAGATACTAAAATTTTTATAATCTCTTAAAACCATATTTTTTTAAAGAATTTAAAGAAATAAATAATAATGAAAAAAAATTTTGAATAAAATTTAAATTATTAAATTGCTTATTTATTTTCCATATCCAAAAAAAGTTTCTTAATCTATTACTTTGTAATGAATTCTCTCTTACACGATATTTTGTTAAAAAATCGTCTAAACAATGCGCATTAAAAGACTTTAGAATTTGGCATTTAAAGAAATAATCTTCACAAATTTTTGTTTCTGTAAATTTGATATTTTCGATAATATTTCTTTTAATTAACATCGTACTTGTGCATATCGATGTATCATGAATAAACTTTTTAAAGTTGTATTCTTTTTTTGGATAAACATATTTCTTTTTAATCCCAAACGTTTCGTAATTTGTGTAGGTAAAACTAAAGTTGTTCCTTTCTGTGTATCTTATTTGTGTTTCTAACTTGTCTTTCATCCACAAATCATCAGAGTCAATAAATGCTAAATATTGTGCTTTAGACTTTTTAATAGCATAGTTTCGACAGTAGCCAGCACCTTTATTTTTTTTAAGCCAATAAATTTTGATTTTTTTATTTTTTGAGAATTTTTTAAGAATTTTTTGCGTTTTATTGTTTGAACAATCGTCAACTATAATTAATTTCCAGAATTTGTAAGTTTGATTTAATACACTTTGTATTGTTTCTTTGATGAAATCTGCACTATTGTAATTTGGTAAAATTATATCAATCTCTATTTTCTTTTTTTTTTTATTCGCCATCTAGATCCTTCTCTTACAATATACCCGACACATTTTACTGATTTACATTTACAAGGAAATTGCTTGTAATCTTTATCATAACTAAAACCATAATCGTATGAGAGCTCCTCGTCTTTCGTGATATCCTTAATTGCATAAACCCATACTTTTAATCCAGATCCGGCTACTTCACAATTAGGATCACAAGAATGGTTGATTAATCTTGCAGTATTAAATTTAAAATCACCATCTAAATCATATCTCTTATTAAGGTTAAAAAGATAAATAGCTTTGTCATTATCAAATTTGGGATTTTCTTCCGATTGTTTTCTAGTTATAATTTTACCTTTGTACTCAATGATTTTAGTACCTTTGCTTATATTACGACTTGCGTATAAACCATTTTTATCAATTTTAGATTTTTTAACTTTATACAATTTCACTTAAAGTATTCAATCAAAATATTGTGATATATCTTTGTAAGTTTTTTTAAGTCAGCTAAAGAGACACACTCATCGACCCTATGCATTGTTTTATTTACCAAGCCGAATTCAAGACAAGGAGAAATTTTTTTTATAAATCTTGCATCAGAAGTCCCTCCAGTTGTAGATAATTTGGGATTTATTTTAGTTATCATTTTTATAATTTTTTTGGCCATAAATATTGTTTTTCCAGGTTTTGTTAAAAAAGCTTCTCCATTTGCCATATAATCAATTTTATAGTTACATTTATTTTTTTTACTTATTGTTTTTACAATCAAATTTACTTTTTTTTTTAAAGAACTAGATGTATGTAAATTATTATATCTAATATTAAATTGAGCTTTTGCTCTAGCTGGAATTACATTGTGAGCCTTATTATCTACATTTATGGACGTAAACTCTAAATTGGAAGGCTGAAAATTTTTATTACCTTTATCAAGTTTTTTTTCCTTAAGTTTTTGACATATAGCAACCAAAGTATTTATGGGATTATTAGATAGATGTGGATACGCTATATGTCCTTGAGTACCAGTAATTTCAATTTTTCCTGATAGGCTTCCTCTTCTTCCAATTTTTATCATTTCTCCAAGTCTATTTGGATTTGTTGGCTCGCCTACAATACAAAAATCAATTTTCTCATTTTTTTTTTTTAAATAATCTACAACTTTTCTAGTACCATTTATTGCATATCCTTCTTCATCACCAGTAATCAAAAAACTAATTGATCCATTGAATTTTTGGCTTTTCTGTAAAAATTTACTTACAGCCGCTACAAAGCATGCTATTGAACTTTTCATATCATTAGCACCTCTGCCAATTAAATAATTGTTTTTAACTGAAGGTTTAAAAGGATTTATAGTCCAGTCTTTTAAATTTCCAGGTGGCACCACGTCAGTATGACCCGCATAGCACAAGTTTGGTCCTTTTTTACCAATTCGAGCGTAAAGATTTTTTATTGGTTTACTTTTTTTATCTTTGAATTCTAGTATTTTACAATTAAAGCCTAATTTTTTTAATTTGTTACTTAAAAACTTAATAGCCCCTGCATCTCTTGGAGTAACACTTGGAAATCTTATTAAATCTTTGGATAATTGTAATTCGTTTACTACAGTCATTAATCTCTCAGTAAATCGTTAATAGAGGTTTTGCTTCTAGTTTTTTCATCAACTTTTTTAACTATAACGGCACAATACAATGAGGGTCCGCTCGGATTAGTTTTATTAGGTAAGCTCCCAGGAACTACAACTGAATACGCTGGAACTTTACCGTAGTGTATCTCTCCTGAGTTCCTATCAATTATTTTTGTAGATGCACCAATATAAACTCCCATGGATAACACTGCTCCCTCTTCAACTAAAACACCTTCTGCGATTTCAGATCTAGCGCCAATAAAGCAATTGTCTTCAATAATCACTGGGCCAGCTTGAAGCGGTTCTAGGACACCTCCGATGCCTGCGCCTCCTGAAATATGACAATTTTTCCCAACTTGAGCACATGAACCTACAGAGGCCCAAGTGTCAATCATTGTGCCTTCGTCAACATAGGCGCCCAAGTTTACGAAGCTTGGCATTAACACTACATTCTTAGCAATGTATGCTCCTTTTCTTACGACTCCATTTGGGACATGACGGTAAGCTGCTTTTTTCCAATCCTTTTCTTTCCACTTCACTGTTTTTCCAGGTACTTTGTCATACCAAGTAGTGTAAGGACCTTTCATCATCTCCATCTTGTTTATTCTAAAGCTTAATAAAATAGCTTTCTTAATCCATTGATTTACAATCCAATTTCCATTAATTTTATTTGCTACCCTTATTTTTCCACCATCAACTAAATTAATAGTTTCATTAATAGCTTTAATCAATTTTTTATCTGATTTCGGGCTTACTTTTTCTTTAATCTCGAAACTCTCATTAATTATTTTTTCTAATTTATCGTAATTCATTTATTTCCTTCAAAAATTTTGCCAAATTGTCAGTCTTGTAATTAATGAAATCCGAGTCTGAATATTTTGCTGCCCAGGGTTCATTATTTTTAATCCAAACAGTTTTCATTCCTAATTCGTGAGCTGGCCTTAAATTTCTTGCAATATCTTCAAAGAATATACAATATTGTGGCTCAATTTTGTAACATTCTACAAGTTTTTTGTAAGGCTCTTTAGAAGGTTTAGGAATAAATTCACAATCCCTAATATCAAAAATTCCGTCAAAAAGCTTGTCTATTCCAATTCTTTTAGTAACATTCAGTGCATGTGTCCTAGAGCCGTTAGTAAATATTATTTTTTTTCCGTTTAATTTTTTAATTTCATCTTCTAATTCTTTATCTTTATCCAAAAAACTAAGATCTACATCGTGAACAAACTCTAAGAATTCATCAGCATCAATTTTGTGATTTTTTATCATCCCATTCAAAGTTGTGTTGTATTCTTGAAAATAATTCTTTTGAATTTTTCTTGCCTCATCAATACTAACATTCAGTTTTTTAGAGATAAATTGTGACATTTTTTTATCTACTTGATCGAAAACTTTGGTAGCTCCATCATATAAAGTATTATCCAAGTCGAATAACCAAAATTTTATATTTGCTAAATCTTTCATTCTCTAATTAATGTTCCAGATCCTTTGTCAGAAAAAATTTCATGTAAAATTGAGTGAGGTTTTCTTCCGTCTAGTATAACTACACCTCTTACTCCATTTTGCACAGCATCGACACAATTTTGTATTTTAGGTATCATTCCCCCTTGGACAACTTTCCATTTTATAAGATTTTCTAGATCGAAAGGTTTAATTTCTGTAATTAATTTTTCCTGATCATCATAAACACCTTCAACGTTTGTCATTAATATTAGTCTTCTAGATTTTAACTTTTTCGCTATAGCACTTGCTGCAGTGTCACCGTTAATATTATAAGTTTGATCGTGTTTACCTAAACCTAAAGGAGCTATAATTGGAATTTTATTTTCATTGAGTGCGTCTTGAATGAAATTATCATTTATCTTTTTTGGTATACCAACAAATCCAAGTTCTTCTTTTTCAGGCACAACTTCTATTATATTCTTAGTTTTGGTATGAAACGAAGCTGCATTAGATCCTAATTTTTTTAGAGAGTTAACTATATCTTTGTTAAAATCAATTAATACCTCCTCCACAGTATCTATTATGTTACTATCAGTAACTCTTAAACCATTAACAAATTTTGATATAATTTTTTTCTTATCTAACTCTCTTTTAATTCTTGGGCCGCCACCGTGCACTACAATAATAGAAAGACCTAATTTATTTAAAACATTTATATCAGATATAAAGTTATCAAAAACTTTTCTATCTATAAGAACATTTCCTCCATATTTAATTACGATTTTTTCTTTTTCATATTTTTTTATGTATTTTTGAACGATGTTGATATCTGGAGCTTTATCAGGCCAAAACTTTTTTATTTCATCGAGAGAAATATTTTTCGACATCTAATTTGTTTTCACAGTCGTTTTTTTAACAATCACGTATTGTTGAGCAATTGTAAGAATATTATTTATTGTCCAATAAACAACTAATCCTGAAGGGAAAGAAGCAAGTATGATTGTTAAAAATAATGGAAAGAAGGCAAATATTTTCGCTTGAATAGGATCAGCTGGAGCAGGATTTAACTTTTGTTGAACCCACATTGAGGCTCCCATTAAGATTGGCCAAATACCTATAATCATAAAACCAGGAGGATCCCATGGGATCAGACCAAATAAATTAAATAAAGTTGTAGGATCTTGTGCTGATAAATCTTTTATCCAACCAAAAAATGGCTGGTGTCTCATTTCCAAAGAAATAAAAAGCATTTTATAAATTGCAAAAAAGAAAGGTATTTGAATTAAAACTGGTAAGCAACCGGACGCAGGGTTGATTTTTTCTTTTCTATACAAGGCCATCATCTCTTGCTGTAATTTAACTTTATCGTCTTTGTGCAACTCTTTAAGTCTCATCATCTCTGGTTGAACTGCTTTCATTTTTGCCATTGATCTAAAAGAAAAGTTAGCCAAGGGGAAAAAAATTAGTCTTATTGCTACAGTTAATAAAACAATCGCCGTTCCAAAATTTCCTGAAATCTTAAACAAGTAATCTATTACGAAAAATAAAGGTTTTGTGAAGAAATAGAACCATCCCCAATCTATGACTAAGTCAAATTTGTTTATATTTTCATTTGCAGCATACCCATCAATTGTTTCTACTTCTTTAGCAGCTATAAATAATCTTAATTGATTAGATCCAGCAGATAACTTATTTATTTTAACCGGCTCATTAATGATGTAATTTGCTTTAAACCCATTGTCATAAAGGAATGATGATTTAAAATTTTTCCCAGCCTCGGGTACAAAAGCTGTCATCCAGTATTTATCTGTTATTCCAAGCCACCCTTCTTTTGATTCTCTCACTATTTTTTTCTCTTCCACATCATCATAATCATCTTCCTTTAATTCATCATCGAATACACCGATAAATCCCTCGTGTTGAATATAAAAATTCTGAATATCATCAGGGATTTTATTTCTTGTCATTTGAGCGTAAGGAAATAGATCGATAGGTGAATTTGAATTATTTTTTACTTGCTGAGATATTTTAAAAAGATATTTGTCATCCAACTCAATTCTTTTTTCAAATGTGACACCTTCTTTATTATTCCATTGCAAAATAACTGCAGATTTATCACTTAATATATTATTACCTTTTACAGTCCATTTTGACTCTTTAGTTGGAACTTTAATTTTATTCCCTATACTCGTCCAACCAGTCTCTATATAAAAGCCGTTTTCGGTATTAGACGGATTTAAAAAAATAACATTTTTTCCATCTTCAACTTTTTGTTTATGTTTTTTAAAAGATATATCGTCAATCAAAGCACCCTTTAAATTAATAGAACCTACTACACTACTATTTTCAATTTTTATTCTTTCACTGGAATTGATAGACTCTTCTCTAGTGATTTTTTTTATCATTTGTGGTTGATTAATTGTTGGAGCAATAGAGCTCTGTTCATTCCTTTGCTCTAATTTTTGATTTGTTTGTTGTTTAGAAGTTTTTTTGGGAGTTTCAAAAAAAGCACCCCAGAAAAGCAAAACAGACATCGAAAGAGCAATTGCTACAAAAACGTTTCTATCCATTTTTATTCTCCGTTTTGTCTTCTAATTTCCACCCAGCTCTTTGTAAGTCATCTACAATTTTTTTAAATCTTTCTTGCCTATTAGCATTCTTTTCAATTGGCACAAAATCAATGCCTTGACTGCCTCCCAGTTTTTCAAATGGATGACACTTTAAGATTCTCTTTATCCCTAGAATAAATCCTTTTGTTAAACCTTGAGATTTAAGTGCTTCAATAAAATACTCTGAACAAGTGGGAATAAATCTACATTTATTTCCAAAAAGTGGTGAGATAAAATATTGATATATTTTAATTATAAAAATAAGAATTTTTGTCATTTTATTTATTCAATTTACTAAAACTTTTCTCCATTGATGGCAAAAGCACATCTTGTTTCTGAGAATAAGCATTAGACTTACCGAAAACTATATAAGTGTAATCTTTGTTAATTGCACCCTTTTTTTTCAATAATTTTTGAACAATTGATTTTAATTTTCTTCTAATTTTGTTTCTTTTAACTGCATTTCCAATTTTTTTTTTCATCACAAAACTGATAAGTAAATTTGTTTTGTATTTTGGTGAAATAAAATTTCTTGCAGCAAAAATAGAAAAATAGTCTGTATGAACTTTTTTTTCTTTAAGAGCTTTTTTGAATTGGTCGCTTTTTTTTAAACTTTCAAGCTTAACCATTTAAATTTACGTTGATAAAGTTTTTCTTCCTTTAGCCCTTCTACGAGCGATAAGTTGTCTTCCTGTTTTAGTAGCCATTCTAGCTCTAAACCCGTGTCTTCTTTTCCTAACTAAATTGCTTGGTTGATAAGTTCTTTTCATAAATATTTTAAGGTATATATTTTAATTGATGTGTATTGTACAGGTAAATTATGAGTAAATATTTGAAATTTTTTTTAGGAATTTCGTACATACTAATATTGACCGTTTTTCTTTACTATGTTTTTTCATATATAGAAATTAGAAGATTGAACGACTTTGCATATTATAAGGAACTTCAGTCAAATCTTAATTACTATGTAAACTCTAACAATTTTATAAACCTGATTTATTTTTTTATATTTTGCATAATTTGGGTTTTCATGTTGGGTTTTGCTTCCCCAATCTTAATTATATCAGGTATCTTATTTGGTAAATGGATTGGAACATTTGCAACTACTATATCAATTTCGATTGGCGCTTTAATTCTTTACATTTTTGCTGGATTGTTTTTTTCAGATTTGGTTCAGAGAATACTGAATAAAAAATTTTCAAAATACATACATCTATTTAAAGAAAATGAATTTATTTACTTTTTTGCATTTAGACTATCAGGAGGTCTTGGAATACCATTCTTTTTGCAAAATCTACTACCAATTATATTTAAAATTAATAAATCAAATTATTTTTTTGCCAGTCTTTTTGGTTTTATTCCACATGTATTTATTTGGAATACAGTTGGAGATGGCTTAAGCAAGTATGTAGAAAAGTCTGAGAGCTTTAGTTTATTTAAGCTAATTTTTTCCCCTGAAATATACACTCCGATTATAATGTTTTTAGCGTTAATATTATTATCATTTATTATAAAAAAAAAATTTTTTAATGTTAGAAATAAATAAAAATTCTTTATCTGGTGATCTTAGTCCATATTTACTTCAACATAAAAAAAATCCAGTCAATTGGCAAACATGGACTAAGGAAATATTAGATTACGCAAAAAATAAAAAAAAACCCATTTTACTAAGCATCGGATATGCAAGCTGTCACTGGTGTCACGTGATGGCTCACGAAAGTTTTGAAGATATTGAAACTTCAAAATTAATGAATAAATTGTTTGTAAATATTAAAGTCGATAGAGAGGAAAGACCGGATTTAGATTTTATTTTTCAAAGCTCATTTCAACTATTTAATCAAAGTAGCGGAGGTTGGCCATTAACGATGTTCTTAGATGAAAATGGTGTTCCATTTATGGGTGGCACATATTTTCCAAAAACTTCAACACATGGTCTACCTAGTTTTAAAGAAGTTCTTAAAAAAGTTGCTGAAGTATACAAGGATCAAAGGGAAAATATTATTAAACAAAAAAAATTGATAATTAATAATTTAGAATTGAAAAAAAATTCTGTTTTAAATCAAGATCTTGAACCAATATTAAAAATTACTCTCAATAACTTAGATTTATTAAAAGGAGGTTATAAAGGCGCTCCAAAGTTTCCAACTTTTAACTTACTAGAAACATTACTTTATTTTTTCAACAAAACAAAAGATACAAAATATATTAAACCCTTAAACATTACGATTAAGCAGCTTTGTTCTAAGGGTATCTACGACCATGTCGAGGGCGGTATAGCGCGGTACACTATTGATGAGGATTGGATAGTGCCACATTTTGAAAAAATGCTTTATGACAATAGTCAATTTATTTTATTATTGGCAAAATATTGTAAGATAAACAATGATCAATATTTTAAGGATAAATTAGAGCAAACTATCAACTTTTTAAGTAAAAATTTTCTCAACAGCGATGGTTTTTTAGGATCTGCTCTAGATGCTGACAGTGAAGGCGAGGAAGGGAAATATTATGTTTATAAGTATGAGGAAATAAAAAATATAGATAATATTGAAAAATATTTTGATATTAAACCGGATGGCAATTGGGAAAAAAAAATCATTCTCGTTGAAAAAATGAAACCATCCAGTGAAATACTAGATAAGCTTTTAGCAATTAGACAGAAAAGAAAAAAACCTTTTTTTGATAATAAAACTCAGCTAGATTTAAATTGTTTATGGATCAGTGCTCTAGTAGCGGCAAGTGATATTTTTCCAGATAAAAAATATTTAAAATTGGCTGAACAATTTTTCTCAAGAATTGAAAAAAGATATATTAATTCAAAAATTTATCACAGTTACGCAGTAGAAAAAGTCTTTTTAGAGGATTATGCATATTTAATAAATACATGCATTGATCTCTCTGATAAAACTATGAATTTCAAATACAAAAATTTTGCAAAAAAAATTACTTTAGAGGCCTTGAAAAAATTTTATATTAACGAGAAAGATATTTTTCAAAAAAATCCAAAAGAAAATGACGATGTTTTTTTTAAACCAATTGATATCGGAGATAATACAATCCCTAATGGAAATGCTATAATGCTAGTTAATCTTACTAGATTACGTATGATGGAAGAGGCAAAAAAACTTTCAATAAGTTTAAATGGTTATTTAAATATTTATAAAAGCCATATGATAAGTTCATTAAGAGCTATTGACTTTTTTAATAATATAAAAGGTGGAAAAAATTGTAATGAGCAAGGTTGCAAAGTGGATGACTAAAAAAATTAATTGGGTAGCTTGGTTAATTTTAGTAATTTTGTGGAACTACGGATTTCCACAGGCCTCCCCTTTGCAGGATGTATTTGTTGCCGTATTTTTGTCCTTTTTGTTTATAATTATAGCTATGCTTCAATCAAGATACTTGAAAAAAGACGACTCAAGAAGTAAGTTCAAATAAAATGAAGGAGCGCTTGATATGGGAATTCACTATGACTATAAATCAACACGAGGTGATAAAGCCATGAAGAAAGAAGCTAAACGTAAAGCACGTATTGAGCAAAGAAGAGCGAAAAAATCTATTTCAAATCCAAAAGAGTTAGAAGAAAAGACTATGCATGACATTAATAAACCAATCACTCTAGAGGATTTAACAAATCCAGACAAAGATTAGCTTTAATATGAAATCTTTTGATACAAAAGATTCATTTTTAAAAAAACGTGAGGCTGCATTAAAAAAAAACCTGAAAAAAAGAAAAAAAAATAAATCATTAATAAAAAAAGGAAAAAATGCCTGTCCTATCAGATAAGTGGATTAAACGAGCTGCAAAAAAAGGTATGATAAGACCATTTGTTAAACAACAAGTTAGAAGGGGAAAAATTTCATACGGCCTTTCATCATACGGTTACGACGCAAGAGTTTCTAGCGAATTTAAAATATTTACAAATGTTAATTCTGGGATTGTAGACCCTAAAGTATTTAAGAAAGAAAGCTTTGTAACAAAAATAGGGAAGGAATGTATTATTCCACCTAACTCTTTTGCACTGGCTAGAACTATCGAGTACTTCAAAATTCCCGAGGATGTATTGGTAATTTGTTTAGGCAAATCCACATACGCTAGGTGTGGAATAATAGTTAATGTAACCCCTTTAGAACCTGGATGGGAGGGACATGTTACTTTGGAATTTTCTAACACAACCCCTCTTCCTGCAAAAATTTATGCAAATGAAGGTGTGGCTCAATTTGTATTTATAAAAGGGAACGAAAAACCTGAAATTTCTTATGCAAAAAGAAAAGGTAAGTACATGAAACAAAAAGGCGTCACACTTCCAAAGGTCTAAATTTTTTAATGCAAAAGCTTTTAATTAAAGGAAGGAGAGAATTAAGTGGATCAATATCTATCTCCGGATCAAAAAATGCGACTTTACCAATTTTAGCAGCAACTATTTTAGCAAAAAGTGTGACACTAAAAAATGTTCCTCTTGTAAAAGATATTTTTACAATGTTGGAATTGCTTGAATTTATAGGTGTCGAAACTAAAATTCAATATAACAAAAAAAATATAGTTCTTAAGAATCAGAAAAAAGACATAAATACTTTAGCTCCCTATAGACTTGTAAAAACAATGAGAGCCGGGGTTTTAGTACTGGGTCCATTATTAACTAAGTATAAAAAAGCAAAAGTGTCCTTACCAGGGGGGTGTGCTATCGGAACTAGACCTGTCGATTTACATTTATTAGCACTGAAAAAATTAGGAGCTCAAATAAAAATCAAAAATGGATATGTCATTGCTCAAGCTAAAAAAGGTTTAACTGGTTGTAAAATAAGATTTCCATCCATCTCAGTTGGCGCAACTGAAAATGCTTTACTTGCAGCTTTCAGTGCAAAAGGTATTACAACTCTATCAAATTGCGCTATCGAGCCTGAAGTTTTAGATCTTATAAATTTTTTAAAAAAATTAGGTAGTGTAATTAAAGTTATAGGAAGAAAAATTATAATAGCAGGAACCAATAAAATTAATGAAAAAGTCAATCACAAAGTTATTTTTGATAGAATCGAAGCTGGAACTTATTTAGTGGCTGGCGCTCTCATGGGTAAAAAACTTTTTATAAAAAATATAGTCCCAAAAATCTTAAAAATTGAAGTAGAAACGTTAAAAAAAATGGGTGCTAAAATTAAAATTAAAAAAAATATTATTTATGTAAGCAGAAATAAAAGTTTAAAAAAAATAAATATCTCAACCAAACCTTATCCAGGTTTTCCTACCGACTTACAAGCTCAATTAATGGTTTTAATGACACAAGCGAAAGGTGTTTCCAAAATTCAAGAAAATATTTTCGAAAATAGATTTATGCACGTACCTGAATTAAAAAGGATGGGTGCAAAAATACAAATTAAAAATAAAACGGCCTATATTTATGGACCCACAAAATTAATAGGAGCGGAAGTAATGGCTACGGATTTGAGAGCTTCTGTAAGCTTAGTTTTAGCAGGATTAATTTCTGACAATAGAACTATTTTAAACAGGATTTATCATCTAGATAGGGGTTACGAGTCATTAGAGGCTAAACTTAAAAGGTGCAAAGCAGATATTAAACGAGCAAAATATGAAATTTAAACATTTAAAATTAATTGCGAGGACAGACGAGGATTTAAAAGTTGTCTCAGCGCATTTACAAGACTCGATAGCCAATATATCAGATGTCGCTAACTTATTGAAAAATAGAATGTTTCTTATGCAACTCAACAGATTTATGTGGGAGGACGTTGAAAAAGGAGTTTTTAGAAAAAATAAAAGAATTCGAACTATTTTAAAATTTGAAAATGTAATAAAAGTTCATTCTAAAAATATAAACCAATCAAAAAAGGATAAATTTTTGGATTTTCTGACTATTGAAACTAATTTAATGCCTGATAATAACTATGAAATGAAAATAGTTTTTGCTGGAGACGCAATTATAAAGATTATTTCTGAAGTAATCGAGGTAACCCTTGATGACCAAGGTGAGCCTTGGGAAACAAAAAATATGCCAAGACATAAGGAAATTTAATGCTAAAATTTTTTAATGCAAATCAAAAAAATTATTTAAAAAAATTGGATATTGTTTTGAGTGTAAGGAAATTACAACAAAAAAATCAATCGTCTAGTGTAAAAAAAATTCTATATGATGTTAGAAAAGGAGGGGATAAAGCTGTAATTAAATATGAAAAAAAATTTTCAAAAATAAAATTATCACCAAAAAACATTAAATTTTCTAAAAATGAAATTAAAATGATATCAAAAAAAATTGATAAAAACTTAAAAAATTCAATTGATATAGCGTTCAAAAGAATTAAACAATTTCACTCAAAGCAAAAATTTTCCTCTTTTAGATACAAGGATAAATATAAAAACGAGCTATCTTACAAATTTACCCCAATAGAAAAAGTTGGAGTTTATGTGCCAGGAGGAACCGCTAGCTACCCAAGCACTGTCCTTATGAACTGTATTCCAGCAATGGTAGCAGGAGTTAAAAATATTTATTTAACGACACCTGCCTTAAGTTCTAATGTAAATCCGGGAATAATTTATGCAGCTAAAAAATGTGGAGTTAATGAAATTTACAAAACTGGTGGCGCACACTCAATTGCAGCATTAACTTATGGTACTCAAACTTTTAAAAAAGTTGATAAAATTGTTGGACCTGGAAATACGTTTGTAGCCTCAGCAAAACGAGAGGTGTTTGGAGAAGTTGGGATTGATATGGTAGCTGGTCCATCAGAGGTAACTATTGTAGCTGATAAATATTCAAATCCGGAATGGATTGCTTCAGACTTAATTGCCCAAGCAGAGCATGATATATACGCACAGTCTATTTTAGTAACAAATAGCAAAGAATTAATTAAATCAGTTAATTTTTATCTTAAATTACAATTAAAAAATTTACCAAAAAAAAAAATTGCTTCCAGGAGCATTCAAAATTATGGATTAGCAATTCATGCAACTAATTACAAAAATATTTTAAATATAATAAATACTATTGCCCCTGAACATTTGGAAATAAATTTAAAGAATTATATGAATATCCTAAAAAAAATAAGAAATGCAGGTTCAATTTTCTTAGGAAAATTTTCCCCCGAGGCGATGGGAGACTATATTGCAGGTCCTAACCATGTTTTACCAACCTCCGGATCAGCAAAATTTTCATCTGGCTTGTCAGTCAATGACTTTTTGAAGCGATATTCTTTGATAAAAATATCTAAATCAGGTATTGAAAGATTAGGTCCATCAGTTATAAAATTAGCTGAGCATGAAAATTTGGAAGGTCATGCTAATTCAGTAAAAATAAGATTAAAGAAGGATTTTTAGTTGGTAAAACAAGAGACTTTAGAGTTTAAAGGCAAAGTAACAGAATTATTACCTAACGCTATGTTTAGGGTGAAACTTGAAAACAATCACGAAATTCTAGCTCATACAGCTGGTAAACTTAGAAAGAATAGAATAAGAGTGCTAGCTGGTGATAATGTTATGGTTGAAATGACACCTTATGATTTAACTAAAGGTAGAATTACTTTTAGATTTTAGGCCTTGTAGCTCAGTAGTAGAGCAGTACCCTGAAAAGGTATGTGTCGTAAGTGCGATTCTTACCAAGGCCACCACCAAAAATACTGCGATTTTTATATTCATCGTAATTTTAATTTAAATTTGCTAAAAACAAATATGTTAAAAGAAACTGGGCTTTTTTGGCTTAAAGATGATTTTAGAATACACAAAAACTTGGCATTAATAGAAGCTACAAAAAAACACGAGCATGTTGTAGTTTTTTATTTATACAAAACAAAAAAATTTGAAAATCAAGAAGCTCAAAAATGGTGGATAAGTAAATCATTAGAGAAATTTGAAAAAAAACTTGAAGAATTTAACATTAAAATTGAAATAATTAAGACTGACTCATATAAAAATTTTTTTGAAAAATTGTTTAATAGAGATAATTTTTCAATTTATTGGAATAAAACTTATGAGCCGCGATATCTTAAATTTGATCAATACTTGATTAAGAAATTTGACGCTAAAAATACTAAATACAAGATATTCAAAGGGAACGTTTTAAACGAATTTAGTGAGGTGAAAAAAGGAGACGGTACCCCATTTAAAGTATTCACTCCCTTTTGGAGAAATGCAGAAAAGTTTTATCTTGAGAAAATACCTTCCAAAGAAAAAAAGATGAATAAATGTAAAAAAAAAGGTTTCTTTTTTCAAAAAAACAATAAGTTTTAGTGATATTTTTCCTAAAACAAAATGGTATAAGAAATTTGATAAATACTGGTCACCAAGCGAAGAAGATGCTCATAAAGAACTTAACATCTTTATAAAAAATAAAATTGAAAATTATTCTGATTCAAGAAATATACCTAGTGTACTTGGCACATCAAGATTATCTCCATTTATAAAACATGGTCAAATACATGTAGAAACAATCTGGGAAAAGTGTATCAAATTTAAAAAAAAAGGCGTAAGTAAATTTTTAGCTGAAATAGGATGGAGAGAATTTAACCATTCATTGATAAATTTTTTTCCACATATGTTAGAAGGAAATTATTCAAAAAAATTTGATAAATTTCCTTGGCAGAAAAATTTAAAATTTTTAACTGCTTGGAAAAAAGGATTAACTGGCTATCCAATAGTTGATGCTGGAATGAGAGAATTATACTCTACTGGTTGGATGCACAATAGAGTGAGAATGATCACAGGCTCATTTTTAGTAAAACATTTACTTATTAATTGGGTAGAAGGAGAAAAGTATTTTAAAAATTGTTTACTAGATTACAGTCAAGCTAATAACGTATCTGGTTGGCAATGGGTTGCAGGGTGTGGGGCTGATGCCGCTCCATACTTCAGAATATTTAATCCTATTTTGCAAGGTGAAAAATTTGATAAAAATGGGGATTATGTCAAAAAATGGGTACCAGAACTAAAAAACGTTTCAAAAAAATTTATACATAAACCTTGGGAAATTAATGATGAAAAAATATTAAAGTTAGGCAAAGATTATCCTTTTCCAATAGTAGTACATGAGCAAGCTAGGATAAAAGCATTAGAAGCTTTTAAAAATATATAATTAAATATTTCCGTGACAATGCTTAAATTTTTTTCCTGAACCGCAAGGACACTTCTCGTTTCTACCAACTTTTTTATGATCACTCTTTTCTTTGTATATTGCTTTTTGATCAGTTTCCTCTTTATTTTCATTAATGACAATGTTTAGATTAAGCATAAGCTTAATTAAGTCATTTTTAATCTTGGCTAGCAAACCTTCAAAAAGAACAAACGCCTCTTTTTTAAACTCAGAGAGAGGATCTTTCTGGCCGTATTGTCTTAGACCAATTACTTGTCTTAACTGTTCTAAATATTGGAGATGCGATCTCCAAGAAAAATCTATAATCTGAAGAAAAATTTTTTTTTCTAAAATCTTATTTTGTTCCTCACCTAAAATATTAATTCTTGATTTTTTCTTTTTATTAAACAGATCTCTTAAGTCTGTAAAAAAAATACTTTTTTCTTTTGATAACAATTTTAGAACTTGTTCATCATTTAATGAGTTGCCAGTTATATTTTTAATTTGAGTTAAATATTTTTCATCATTAGATTTTTTATAATTGTTAGCAATAATCTCTAATTCTTGTATTATTTCGGTATAAAAATTATCAAGTATTTCGCTTATATTATCGTTTTTTAAAATTTTAAGTCTTTGTGCAAAAATAACCTGTCTTTGGTCATTTATTACGTCATCAAATTTAATCAAAGTTTTTCTTATATCAAAATTTCGACTTTCTACTTTTTTTTGGGCTCTCTCCATAGCTTTGTTTATCCATGGATGATCTATAGACTCATTTTCTTTCAAACCTAACTTTTTAAGCATTCCATCAATCGAATCTCCTCCAAATATTCTCATTAATTCATCCTGTAAACTAATAAAAAAGATTGTGGATCCGGGATCTCCTTGTCTTCCTGATCTTCCCCTTAATTGGTTGTCAATTCTCCTACTTTCATGTCGTTCAGTTCCAATAATGAAAAGTCCTCCTAAATTTTTAACATTGTTTTCATTTTCTATATGAGTGTTTTTGTTAAAAGAATCCTCTTTTTCTAAAAAATCCTTATTACCACCTAATTTTATATCTGTTCCTCTACCAGCCATATTGGTTGCAATTGTTACAGCTCCAGTTTTACCTGCTTCAGCAATTATTTTTGCCTCCATCTCGTGTTGTTTGGCGTTTAGAACATTATGTTTAATTTTTTTATCATTAAGGTGATTAGAAATTTTTTCTGATTTTTCGATACTTGTTGTTCCAACCAAAACAGGCTGACCTTTTTTATTACATTCAATTATTTTTGAGGTAATAGCGTTGTATTTTTCTTTTTCTGTTCTAAAAATTTTATCATTAAAATCTTTCCTTTTCATTTCTCTATTTGTGGGTATAGAAACTACGTTTAATTTATATATGTCAAAAAATTCCTCCGACTCAGTCATTGCAGTTCCAGTCATCCCAGCTAATTTTTTATAAAGTCTAAAGTAATTTTGATAAGTAATAGATGCTAAGGTTTGATTTTCATCTTGAATTTTTACATTTTCTTTTGCCTCTATCGCTTGATGCAATCCATCAGAAAATCGCCTTCCAACCAGAACCCTACCAGTAAATTCATCAATTATTTGCACCTTACCATCTTTAACTATGTAATCTGTATCTTTTTTGAAAATTAAATTAGCTTTTAAAGCTTGGTTGGTATGATGAACAAGATCTAAATTAGCAGGATCATAAAAATTATTATTTTTTAAAATATTTTTTTGTACTGAAAGTTTTTCAATTTTATCTACGCCTGCATCTGTAAGAATAACATTTTTGTTTTTTTCATCTAATTCATAATCTTTCTTCTGTAAATAACTAATAAAATTATTTGAAATATTATAAAGAGTTGTCTTGTCTTCAAGTTTACCTGAGATAATTAAAGGAGTTCTAGATTCATCTATTAATATACTATCAACTTCATCGACAATACAATATTCATGACTTCTTTGAACCATTTCCTCTAGTTCATATTTCATATTATCTCTCAAATAATCAAAACCAAGCTCATTGTTTGTTGCATAGGTAACATCGCATGCATAATTTTTTTTCCTATCAGAGTCCTCCAAATTATTAACAATGCAACCTGTTGATATACCAAGATAACTGAAAACCTTGCCCATCCATTCCGAGTCTCTCTTAGCTAAATAGTCGTTAACTGTAACAACGTGCACACCTTTTCCTGTCAATGCATTTAAATATACTGGTAAAGTTGAAACTAAAGTTTTTCCTTCACCAGTTTTCATTTCTGCTATTTTCCCTTTATGTAATATTAATCCACCAGCTAATTGAACGTCGTAATGTCTTTCATTTAATACTCTTTTCGCAGCTTCCCTTACAAGCGCGAAACTTTCAGGGATAATTTTTTCAATATCAATAGAACCATTTTGAACATTTTTTTTAAATAAAGAGGTTTTTTCCTTAAAATCGCTGTCTGTTAGTAATTTACACTCTTTTTCTTTATCATTTATCGCTGTAATTAAATTTTTGAGTTTATCTAATTCTTGTTGATTAGAGCTTTTAAATATTTTACTAAAAGTCCTTGTAAATAAATTCATTATACATCTATATATGTATTTATAACTGAAATTAAATAGCAATTATGACGATAAACATCAAAAATTTCTTAAAAGATAAATCTAAATTATCTAAAATGGGAGAGTTTCAAAATCTAAAGCAAATAGATGGCTTAGAAATGGCATCAATTTCTGCTGATTTATACGGTGATGGAAGAGATGATTTAGCACTATTTTATTTTAGCAAGGGAGCGAATTACGCTACATTGACGACCTCTAACAGTATCACAGCAGAATTTATACCTTGGAATAATAATTCACATAAAAAGATCATAAAAGGTTTGTTAGTGAATACTAAAAATGCGAACACTTTTACAGGAAAACAAGGAAAAGAAAGTTTAGACAATTTAGCAAAAAACTTATCAAGAATTCTTACTATTAAAGAATCAAAGTCTCAAAAAGGCACTACTGAGACAGTGAAGATAAAAGACCTTATATTTGCATCTACTGGAGTAATCGGAGAGGAATTTCCAGTTGAAAAAATTAGAGAAAGACTTCAAAACTTAGTAGAGAAATTAAGACAAGAGCAAAATAAGATGTATTGGTTGAAAATTGCATCAGCAATTATGACAACTGATACAAAACCTAAGGTAGCCTACGAAGAGGTCATAATTGGCGATGAGCTGATTAGAATATGCGGAATTGCCAAAGGCTCAGGCATGATTGCACCTAATCTTGCTACAATGTTGTCTTTTATTTTTACGAATGCTGACATTAATTCAAATCTATTAAAAACTCTTTTAAAGAGAGCAGTTGCAAATTCTTTTAACGCGATAACTGTAGACAGTGACCAGTCGACAAATGATATGGTCTCTATCTTTTCAACGAGATCCTTAAAGATAGGTCAGAATTTATCATTAAACGATAATGTTATTCAAAAATTTGAATTAGCGCTTAAAAAATTATGTTTGAATTTAGCTAAGCAAGTTGTTGTTGATGGAGAAGGAGCAAAAAAATTCCTAACAATTAATGTTATTAACGCTAAATCTTTGAGTAGTGCAAAAAATATTGCATTTTCAATCGCTAATTCACCTTTGGTTAAAACGGCAGTGGCTGGCGAAGATCCAAATTGGGGTAGGATCATAATGGGTATCGGAAAGTCTGGTGAGGCAATTGATACAAAAAAATTGAAGGTTAAAATTGGAGAATATATTGTAGCTGAGAATGGTAAAATTTCTGACAGTTATGATGAAAAAAAAATTAAAGAATACATGTTATGGGATTCTGTTGAATTTGAAATTAATTTGAAGCTCGGTAACGATGCTTTTAAATGTTTTACATGTGATTTTACCCATGATTATATTGATATAAACGCAGACTACAGAAATTAAATATGATTAAATACAATCTAAAATGCAAAAACAACCATGAATTTGAAAGTTGGTTTTCCGATTCAATCGAATTTGAAAGACTAAAAAATCAACAATTACTTGAATGCATTTACTGTTCTTCAAAAAAAATAAGCAAGTCAATAATGTCTCCAAACGTATCCATTATTCAAAAAAATAAGAATTTAGAAAAATTAGAAAAATCACTAAAAAATGAAAAACAGAAATTAATAAAAATTAGAAAGTACATTGAAAAAAATTTTGAGTATGTTGGTAAAAATTTTAGTAAAAAAGTAAGAGAAATTTACTACGATAAAAATAGTAAAAAAACTATTTATGGATCCACGACTCCTGAAGAGAGAGATGAATTACGAGAGGAAGGCATTGATTTATTGAGTATACCATGGGTAGACAAAGAAAACTAAACTTTCGTATTACAGATGATATAATTTACAGATAAATTAGCAGATTGCTTCCATTTTCTATTCAATGGATTAAATTCTAAACCTTTAATATCTATAGTTTTAAATTTATTTTCTAATAAATATTTTTCAAGTTCCTCAGGTTTTAGAAATTTATTCCAATCGTGTGTTCCAATTGGTAGCCATCTTAATACATACTCTGCCCCGATGATTGCCTTTATATATGAAATTAAAGTTCGATTTATTGTCGCGGTGAACATTATACCTCTAGGTTTTAATAGCTTATAGCAAGAGTTAATGTAAAGGCTTACATCTTCGACATGTTCTACAATTTCTAAGTTTAAAATTACGTCAAATTTTTCAAATTCATCAAGTTGTTCAGGAGATTTGTTAAGGTATCTGATTTTAAGATTATTTTTCTTAGAATGAAGAGATGCAACTTTTATATTTTTTTCAGAAGCATCAATTCCAGTTACCTTACCTCCTAAACGAGATAGAGGTTCACTCATTAAGCCCCCGCCACATCCAATGTCCAGTATATTTAAATTTTCTAAAAAACTTTCTTTATTGCCTAGTATCTCAAAATGATGTTTTATCTTTTGTGTAATGTACTCAATTCTTATAGGATTAAACATGTGTAATGGTTTAAATTTACCATTAACATCCCACCATTCTTCAGCTAAATTTGAAAACTTTTGAATTTCTTCTTTATTTATAGTAGTCATACAATAATTTATAAAATTAGATTACATTAAATTCTTTTTAAATTATATAAACTCTTAAATGATAAAAAAAGTATTAAAGTTTGGCGGCACATCTGTTGGCACGATTGAAAGAATCCAACATGTAGCTAATATTATCAAGGGTGAAGTTGAAGCAGGTAATAAAATAATAGCTGTTGTGTCTGCAATGGCAGGGAAAACAAATGAGCTGTTCAACTTTTCAAAAAATATAGACGATAATTTTGATAAAAGGGAGCTTGATGTTCTCTTATCCTCAGGAGAACAAGTTACTTGTGCTTTACTAGCCGGCGCACTGCTAAAATTAAAAATTAAAGCAAAGTCGTGGTTGAACTGGCAAATACCTATTTTAACTGAAGGAGAGCATAATAACGCTAGAATTATAAATATGAACGTAGAAAAAATTAATAAATTTTTAAATGATGGTGTGGCTATAATTCCAGGGTTTCAAGGTATTTCTTCAGAAGGAGATATAACAACTATTGGTCGCGGCGGATCTGACGCTACAGCTGTTGCTTTTGCGAAATTATTTGATGCAAAAACTTGTGAAATTTATACAGATGTTGACGGAGTTTATTCTAGTGATCCTAATAAAATCCCAGTTGCAAAAAAAATAAAAAATATTTCTTACGATGAGATGTTGGAACTATCATCTCTTGGCGCAAAAGTGATGCAACCTTCTGCGGTTCAAACTGCAATGATGTATAACGTTCCTATCGAGGTAAAATCTACTTTTACTAATAGAGAAGGAACTAAAATATTTGATCAACAAAATATAGATTACTCCAAAAGTGTAACTGGTGTAGCTTATTCTAAAGATGACGCAAAAATAACATTAATGGGTGTGGAGGACAAGCCCGGCGTAGCTGCAAATATATTTGAACCTTTAAATAAAGCTCAAATTAACGTAGATATGGTAATACAAAATATCTCTTCAAATCAAAAAACAACTGATATAACTTTTACAATTAAAAGAGATGATCTAGAAAAGACACAAGATATTTTAAAAAAAAATAAAAATATTGAATATAAAGAAATTACATATAATGATAAGGTTGCAAAAGTCTCCATAGTAGGCGCTGGCATGGTATCTACTCCAGGAGTGACATATAAGATGTTTAGAGGTTTAGCAGATGATAAAATTAATATTTTAGCTATTTCAACTTCTGAGATTAAATTATCTGTAATTATTAATGAAGAAAATACTCTTAAAGCAGTGAAGAAATTACACACAATTTTTGAGCTTGAATAAAATGAACATAAGGCCTCATAGAATTATTAATCGAAGAGAAACCAGAGAAATTAAAGTAGGAAAGGTTTCTGTTGGTGGAAAGTCCGTTATCAGCGTTCAATCAATGACTAATACATTAACTTCTGATGTGAAGGCAACTGTAAGTCAGATACATAGCTTAGAAAAAGCTGGGGTAGATATAGTAAGAGTTTCATGCCCAGATGAAGAGTCCACTAAAAGTTTAAAAAAAATTGTAAAAGAGGTAAATGTTCCAATCGTAGCTGATATTCATTTTCATTACAAAAGAGCAATTGAAGCTGCACAAATGGGGGCAAGTTGCCTAAGAATTAATCCTGGGAACATTGGATCAAAAGATAGAATTGTTGAGGTTTTGAAGGCGGCAAAAGATAATAATTGTTCCATAAGAATTGGAGTAAATGCTGGGTCCCTAGATAAATCATTATTAGAAAAATACAAAGAACCATGTCCTGAAGCACTAGTTGATAGTGCAAATTATAATATAAAGTTATTCGAAGATAATGATTTTTTTAATTTTAAAATAAGCGTGAAATCTTCAGATATTTTTTTAACCGTTAAAGCTTACAAAAAACTTTCTAGAATTTGTAATTATCCTCTCCATCTTGGTGTTACTGAGGCAGGAAGTCTGTTTACAGGAAGCATAAAATCTTCAATTGGAATTGGTCAATTGTTAATGGATGGAATTGGTGATACAATTAGAGTTTCCCTTTCTTCAGATCCAGTTGATGAAGTAAAAGCTGGATATGAAATATTAAAGTCTTTAGGGATAAGATCTAGAGGAGTAAATATTATTTCTTGCCCCTCCTGCGCAAGACAAGCCTTTCCAGTAATTGAAACAGTTAAAACTCTTGAAAAAAAACTCTCTCATATAACTAAACCAATTAACCTTTCAATAATTGGTTGTGTTGTAAATGGACCAGGCGAAGCTGCTCAAACTGAAATTGGATTAACCGGTGGTGGGCAAGATAATAATTTACTTTATCTTTCAGGACTTCCACATAAAAAGGTGGCAAGCTCAGAAATTATTGACAAAGTTGTGAAGCTTGTTGAGGAAAAAGTAAGAGAAAATAAGCAATGATACCATTACAAAAAGTAAAAGATATAATTATCAAATACGATAATTTAGAAAAAGAACTTTCTTCAGGTAGCGTCAATCCAAAACTATTTGCAAAAAAATCAAAGGAATATTCAAATTTTGGAAACATAATTTCAGTTGCAAGGGAATATTTAAATTTTGAAAAAACTAAAATGGATTTGGAACAAATTTTAAAAGATAAGGACAATGATACTGAAATAGTAAACATGGCTAAAAAAGACTTAAGTGACATGGAAAAAAAAAAAGAGATTTACGAAAGTAAACTAAAAATCTTTCTATTACCTAAAGATGATGATGATGATAAAAATGCAATAGTAGAAATAAGAGCTGGAACTGGAGGTTTAGAAGCTTCTCTTTTTTGTGCTGACTTGTTTAAAATGTATGAAAAAGTATGTTCAAAAAAAAAATGGCAATTAGAGGTAATTAGTATTTCTAGAAGTGATGCTGGTGGTTTCAAGGAGGTGATTTTTTCTGTGAATGGAGATGATATCTATTCTTACTTAAAATTTGAGTCAGGTGTTCATAGAGTTCAAAGAATACCTAAAACAGAAACACAAGGTAGAGTTCACACATCTGCTGCTACAGTTGCTGTACTACCAGAAGCTGAGGAGGTCGATGTTGATATTAAGGAGTCTGAGTTAAGAATTGATGTTTTTAGAGCGGGCGGACCAGGTGGTCAATCTGTAAATACTACTGACAGCGCCGTAAGAATTACTCATATTCCAAGTGGCGTTGTTGTTAGTCAACAGGATGAAAAATCTCAACATAAAAATAAAGCCAAAGCATTAAAGATTTTAAGATCAAGAGTTTATGAGGCAGAAAAGAGAAAAAAAGACCTTGAGCGATCTAGCAATCGAAAAAGTCAAATAGGAACTGGGGATAGATCAGAACGTATTAGAACTTATAATTTTCCTCAAGGCAGAGTAACTGACCACAGAATAAATTTTACATTGCATAAACTTGATGAGTTTTTAAATGGTGATATTCATGAAGAGATGAATCAACAACTTAGATTAGAGGAGCAAAATATGAAACTAGAGAATTTAAATTAATGAATACCTTAAAATTAATTAATGAGGGATCTTATAAATTAAAACAAAGTAATATAATTTCTCATCAATTAGACTCAGAGATTTTGCTTTCAAAAGTCCTGAATAAAACGAGAGAAAATCTTCTGATTAATCTTGAACAAAACATAGATAGGAAAAATGTTAAAAAATTTGAAAAATTGATACGCAGAAGGTCACTTAATGAGCCTATTGCCTATATTTTAAAAAAGAAGGAATTTTGGAGTAGAAATTTTGAAATTAACAATAACACGCTTATACCAAGACCAGAGACAGAGCTGATGGTTGAAAAATTAGTATACATATATAAACAAAAAAAAATAAATATTTTAGATATCGGCACTGGAAGTGGATGTATTTTAATTAGTTTATTAAGCGAGTTGAAACAATCTTACTGTATAGGAATAGATATTTCAAAAAAAGCTCTAAAAATAGCGATAAAAAATTCCAAAAAAAATAATCAAAAAAATAATATTAAATTTTTAAACAGATCACTTAGTAATTTTTACCATAAAAAATTTGATTTAATCGTTTCAAACCCTCCTTATATTAGAACAAGAGACATTAAAAATTTAGACAGATCTATTAAATACTATGAACCTAAAATAGCCCTAGATGGAGGAAATGATGGGCTTGACGTCATTAAAAAAGTTATCTACAAATCGAAAGAAATCTTAAAAGTAAATGGTTTACTTGCCCTAGAAATAGGTAATGGACAACTAAGAAAAGTTTCTACATTATTATTAAAAAACTTATATAGAATAGAACATAATATTAGAGATTATAAGAATAATACCAGGTGTTTAATAGCAAAATATATCAGATAAGATTATGAATAACGCAAGAAGAAGAAATTTTAGACCTAGAAATCAGAAAAATAGTTTTAGAAGGAGAAATGGAACAATGAATTCTTCAAATCCTAGCTCTTTCAACAATAACGGTAACGTTAATTTCAACAGAAACGGATCTATGAATAATATTCACAGCGTTGAAAAAACTATGCAAAAATTCCAACAATTAGCTAAAGATGCTCAAAGTAATGGTGATCCAGTATTAGCACAAAATTATTTACAACACGCTGACCATTATCTTAGAAGATATAACGAGCTTAACAATAGAAAAGATAATTTTAATGAAAAAAGCAAGACTCTTGAAAATCCCGAAACACCGAGTAAAGTTTAATTAACGTAATTCAGAGAGTTTTAGATCAATTTTTATTCTTTCCAGTTCGAATTTTTCTCTTTCGATCCCCTTTAATATTTTTCCTGATGGAAGCTTTAATCTTTGAGAATTCACTTTTTTTCCATTTACTATCACTTCGTAATGTAAATGAGGGCCAGTTGATAATCCAGTCGAACCAACATAGCCTATTATTTGACCTTGTTTTACTTTTCTTCCTTCCTTGACACCTTTTGCAAAAGATTTCATATGGGCATAAACTGTTTGATAGGTAGAGTTGTGTTTTATTTTTACACAATTTCCCCCACCACCACACCACCTTGCTCTAGTGATAGTCCCTGATCCTGATGCCATAATCGGTGTACCACTTGGCGCTGCAAAGTCAGTTCCTCTATGCATCTTGTTGTATCCTAGTATTGGATGTTTTCTCATACCGAATGATGACGATAAACGTGCACCGTTAATTGGTGTTTTCATTAATGATTTTGTAATGCTTTTTCCTTTTATGTCATAATACTCCTCATAATTATTATATTTAAAATTATAAAGATTTATCTCCTCACCGTTTACTTTCATAGAAGCGTAAATTATTTTTCCAGTATCTCTTACTTTACCGTTATCATCTTCAAATTTTTCATAGTAAATCTCAAACCAGTCTCCTTTTCTAATATCTCTTTGGAAATCTACTTCAAAGCCGAAGACTCTTGCAAACTCTACAATTATATTTGGCTCAATATTCTTTTCGACTGCTGAACTATACAAATTATTATTAATAACATTTTTTACTACGACTTCCTTTTTATTAAGTTTTAAAATCTTCTCTTTAATAAGGAAATTATCTTCAATTTTACGTACTTCTATGCTTATGGTATTACTAACTGGAAACTTAAGGTTGACAACTGTATTAGATCCATCATTTAATTTCTTCAAAATGAGCAACAGTTCTCTGCCTGAATATATATTTGATAATTTTTTTTGCTTAAGTTTTAAAGATATATTCTTAATATCATCTTTTTTAATTTTGAACTTTTTCAAAATTTTTTCAACAGAGTCATTATTTTCTATTAAATATTTTTCTACTTTGTAAGGACTATTAATTTTTGAAATAAAGAAATTTGATAAATTTATAAACTCGGTTGATTTGGTTGTATCTTTAAAATTTTTTGCGTTTTTAAAGTTTTTTTTTTCAATCAAATTTCCAGAAACGAAAAAAATTATTGAAAAAAAAATCAATATAGAAAAAAGTACAAAGTAATTTTGATTGAAATTTCTTAATTTTTGTACAATTGATGGTTGAGGTTTATTAGCTGTTTTTTTGAAAAAGTAGTTTAATTTTTGAATTAACGTCATAGTTGTTTTCTACAAAAATTCTGTCAGCTTTGCAATGCAGATAAGTCAAAAAAGCTCTATTTTATTAGGTAATTTGACCAATATACGCCTTGACTTATAATAAAATTGTAATAAAACGAGCGCTCACCTTTACGTAATTAATAATTAATAGCGCCAGAGGTGTGTAGATTTTACTAGTTAAAATCTTAGCTTTTTTAAATTGTAAATTTAAGAAGAGAAGTGTGGACGGCTAGGTTAATAAAGAAATTGTCGTACACGCTTTAACGAAAATATAACTTTAATTACCTTAAAGTTATAAAAGCTAGTGTGCGCCGTTATTAAACTTGAGAGTTTGATCATGGCTCAGAACGTACGCTGGCGGCACGCCTAACACATGCAAGTCGAACGCAGTAGCAATACTGAGTGGCAAACGGGTGAGTATAATGTGGGAATCTGCCTTTTGGTTTGGAATAACACGGGGAAACTTGTGCTAATACCGAATAAGCCCTTACGGGGAAAGTTTTAATGCCGAAAGATGAGCCCGCACTTGATTAGCTAGTTGGTAAGGTAAAAGCTTACCAAGGCAACGATCAATAGCTGTTCTTAGAGGAAGACCAGCCACATTGGGACTGAGACACGGCCCAGACTCCTACGGGAGGCAGCAGTGGGGAATCTTGCACAATGGGGGAAACCCTGATGCAGCGATGCCGCGTGAGTGAAGAAGGCCTTTGGGTTGTAAAACTCTTTCGTCGGGGAAGAAAATGACTGTACCCGAATAAGAAGGTCCGGCTAACTTCGTGCCAGCAGCCGCGGTAATACGAAGGGACCTAGCGTAGTTCGGAATTACTGGGCTTAAAGAGCTCGTAGGTGGTTAAAAAAGTTGATGGTGAAATCCCAAGGCTCAACCTTGGAACTGCCATCAAAACTTTTTAGCTAGAGTGTGATAGAGGTAAGTGGAATTTCTAGTGTAGAGGTGAAATTCGTAGATATTAGAAAGAACACCAAATGCGAAGGCAACTTACTGGGTCACTACTGACACTGAGGAGCGAAAGCATGGGTAGCGAAGAGGATTAGATACCCTCGTAGTCCATGCCGTAAACGATGTGTGCTAGACGTTGGAAATATATTTTTCAGTGTCGCAGCGAAAGCATTAAGCACACCGCCTGGGGAGTACGACCGCAAGGTTAAAACTCAAATGAATTGACGGGGACCCGCACAAGCAGTGGAGCATGTGGTTTAATTCGAAGATACGCGCAGAACCTTACCAACGCTTGACATGTTCGTCGCGAGACTAAGAGATTAGTTTCTTCAGTTCGGCTGGACGAAACACAGGTGCTGCATGGCTGTCGTCAGCTCGTGTCGTGAGATGTTGGGTTAAGTCCCGCAACGAGCGCAACCCCTACTTTTAGTTGCCACCATTTAGTTGGGCACTTTAAAAGAACTGCCAGTGATAAGCTGGAGGAAGGTGGGGATGACGTCAAGTCCTCATGGCCCTTATGTGTTGGGCTACACACGTGCTACAATGGCACTTACAATGGGAAGCAAAGAGGTGACTCTAAGCTAATCCCAAAAATGTGTCTCAGTTCGGATTGTACTCTGTAACTCGAGTGCATGAAGCTGGAATTGCTAGTAATCGCGGATCAGCGCGCCGCGGTGAATACGTTCCCGGGTCTTGTACACACCGCCCGTCACACCATGGAAGTTGGTTACACCTTAAGGCAAAGCTTATACCTTTGACTACGGTACGATCAGCAACTGGGGTGAAGTCGTAACAAGGTAGCCGTAGGGGAACCTGCGGCTGGATTACCTCCTTTCTAAGGAAGACCAAAATATTTCTTTTGGTCTCAAAAAATTAAGTTAATGTGGCCGTCCTCATTTCTCTTCTTATCTAATTAAAGTGTCTCATAAATGCTAGGGGGCCGGTAGCTCAGGTGGTTAGAGCGCACCCCTGATAAGGGTGAGGTCGGACGTTCGAGTCGTCCTCGGCCCACCATTTTTCACGGGGGATTAGCTCAGCTGGGAGAGCGCCTGATTTGCATTCAGGAGGTCAGCGGTTCGATCCCGCTATCCTCCACCAGGATCACTTTTAGTTTTTTTAAATTGTAAATAATTATTATCAATTTTGATTGTTCAAAAATTTGAGCAATCAAACAATATCTATATCCGATTGTTCGAATAGATGAACAATCTACAAGTATTCGAAAAGATGAATATTTGTTTTAAAAATTTAATTTATACAGAAAATTTTTTTCTGTGCATAAATCAAGCGTTTAAGGGCGTATGGCGGATGCCTAGGCACTGAAAGGCGATGAAGGACGTGGTATACTGCGATAAGTTTCGGGGAGCTGTATGCAGGCTTTGATCCGAAAATTTCCGAATGGGACAACCCACCACTTTATGTGGTACTTCAAACTGAATTCATAGGTTTGATGAGCTAACCCGGAGAACTGAAACATCTAAGTAACCGGAGGAAAAGAAATCAATTGAGATTCCGTTAGT
>CABYYJ010000005.1:75000-99076 GCA_902523185.1 uncultured Pelagibacteraceae bacterium
TGGCTTGATTTATGCACTGAAAAAAATTTTTATAATGAAATAAAATAACAAAATTAATTAATTTCTTCTTTACTGTTCAAAGATTGAACACTATGATATGAATTAAAATTATCTTTAATTTAAGCTATGAGCTTATTTTTTATAGAAGCTGGCACAAATCATTTTGGAAAAGAAGATGAAGCAAACAAAATTCTAAATTTCTTTTTAAAATCTGATTTTTCTAATTTGACTTTTATGATTCAATCAAAAAGTTTTTACTTGGAGCATAAAAGAAAAGGTATAGACTTTAGATTGAAAAAAAATTTTTACGTAAAAGCACTTAACAAATGTCATAAAAAAAAGAAGAAATTAGGCATTGCTGTATGTTCAGAGGAAACTTTCAAAGAATTTAGCGATATAAAATTCGATTTTTACAAGTTACTAAGTTTAGCAATTAATAATTTTAAATTAATTGATCTATTAAAGAAAAAAAACAAACCAATTTTCATTTCAACTGGTCACAAAGCTTCTGAGAATAATATAAAAAGATGTTTATCTCAATTTCAAGACAAAAAAAAAATTACTTTATTGCATGCCCCGATGACCTACACACCTGAAGAATTACACCTTGATAGGGTTAGTGAGATTAAAAAAAAACATAAACTTAAAACAGGATATAGCAATCATAATAACGATAAGAATAATATTTACTTATTATCTGCTTATAAACCTGATGCAATTTTTCTTTACTGTAAACAAAAGAAAAAAAAAGGTAGAGTATATCCTGATCATGGACATGCTTTTTATTTTAAAGAGCTAGAAGAAATAAAAAACAAGTATCAAGATTATGATTTAATGCATAAAAAAATTAAAAAAATTAAAAAGGTAAAGATTTTTACAAATGACTTTAAAATTTAAAAAAGCTATTGTTATTGGCGGAAGTAGAGGACTTGGTAAGGAGATTTCTTTAAGCTTAAAAAAAATTAAAATAAAAACAATTGCATGTTCTAGAAAAGAAATTGATACATCAAATATGATTTCAGTTGAAAAGTTTGCAAAAAATCATAAAAGCACTGATATTTTAATATTAAATACTGGCGGTCCACCACCTTTAAAATTTAAAGAAATTAAAGTAGAGGATTGGAAATATTATTTCAATCAGCTCTTTTTAAGTTTTTTTATTTTATTAAAAAAAATTAAGATAAATAATGGTGGCTATGTTTTTTATATCTCATCATCGATAATAAAAGAACCTGGAGATAATCTTATTATCTCATCATCGCTTAGATCTGCTATGAGCAGTATGTTGAAATCTTTTTCATTAGAAAAATCTTCCTATGGAATTACAACAATAAACATAGCACCAGGACCTTTTAAAACAAATAGAGTTAAGCAGTTAGTCAAAAATCTAAATGCTTATGAAAAAACTCTACCGACAAAAAAAATTGGTAATCCAAAAGAAATTGGAGAATTTGTAAAATTCATAATCGAAAAAAAAATAAAATATATTTCAGGATCAACTGTTTATTTTGATGGAAATTTAAACAAAGGATATAACTAAATTTTTATTAATGACAAATATAGCAATTTTACCAGCAAGATTAGGAAGCAAAAGAATAAAAGAAAAAAATATAAAAAATTTTTATTCTAAACCAATGATACAATGGACTTATGAAATTTTAAAAAAAGCTAAAATTTTTTCACATATATATGTTTCTACCGAAAGTAAAAAAATTATAAAAGTTTGCAAAAAGATAGGAATAAAATCATTTATACACCGACCGAAAAAATTGTCTGGGGACAATATAGGTATAAGAGAAGTAATGGATCATGCTGTAAAATATCTAGAAAATAAAATTAATTTTAAAAATACGTGTTGCATTTTCCCATGCAGCCCATTTTTAAGAATTAGAAATTTAAAAAAAGCTTTAATTTATTTAAAAAATAGAAAAAATTGTGTAGTGCATCCAGTTCTAAAGTTTAGACATCCTCCAGAAAGATCTTTAACAATGGATAAAAATAATTTTATTCGCGTTGAAAACCAGAAAAATATGACTTTAATGACACAAAGTTTTACAACAAAGTATCACGATTTAGGTCAATTTTATTTTTCTCATAAAAGTCTTTGGTCAAAAAAACCTGATAGAATTAAAAGGATGGGAATCGAGTTACCTATTTGGGATACTGTAGATCTAGACAATCTTGAAGACTGGGAATTTGCAAAGCTACTATTTAAGTTAAGAAAAAAGAAGGAATTTTAAAATGGGTTCTCAACCTATTTTTATACTATCCTCTGGAAGATCTGGAACATACTCACTTTTTAATGCACTTAAAAATGAAAAAGAGATAGAGATATATCATGAGTTTCTTTTTGATGAAACATTAAGACACTCTGTTTCATATCATATGGGACTAATAAATGAAAAAAAAATTTTAAATTTTTTAGATTTTGCTCATGCATTTTCAATTAAAAACTCAAAAAAAAAAATTTGGATTGACTCATCGAATGCGTTACCCTGGATAGTAAAACCTCTGATTAAAAAATTTAAAAATGCGAAATTTATTTTTTTAATCAGAAATGGTAGAAAAGTAGTTTCATCTTTTTTCAACAAATATAGTGATATTATGTATAACAGAGATGATGTTATTCTTTTAAAAAAGTTTACTGATAAAAAAATAAGATTTTTATCGTCTGAAAAAAAATATTGGAGACCTATTCCAAAAGATAATTCAACCTTTAATACGTTTATTAAAAAAGATCAATTTTATAGAATTTGTCTATATTGGAATGAAGTCAACAAGAATATAAGAAATAATTTAAATCAAGTTAAACCTGGTAACAAATTTTTCTTTAAATTTGAAGATATAAATAAAAAAAATAAAGTTGTTGAACTATTAAAGTTTATTGGTATTAAAAAAAATTTCTCAAAAGTGCTTAAAACCTTTCAAAAGCCAGTAAATGTAAAATATCCAAAAAACTTTAAATTGACAAAAAAACAAGAACTAGTATTTAAAAGCATCTGTGAAAAAGAGATGGTGTTAAATGGATACAAAAGCAATGAATATTATCAAGTAAAATATAAATAATAAATTATGAAATTGAGCGATCAAGAAAAATTTTGGAAAGGTAAATTTGGTGACAATTATATTAATAGAAACCAAATTTCAAATAGACATCTAGTTATTGGAAAAGATCTAATTGATAATCGTATTGAAATAAAAAGCGCAGTAGAGCTTGGCCCAAATATAGGTCTGAATTTAGATGGCTTAAAAAGAATTTTTCCAAATCTTGATACTTTTGGCGTGGAGATAAATAAAAAAGCTTACTCAATTTTAAAAAAAAAGCACAAATGCGTTAATAAATCTATTGTAAATTTTAAATCTAAAAAAAAATTTGATCTTGTTCTTATTACTGGAGTACTTATGCATCAAAATCCTAAAAATTTGAAAAAAATTTATAAAAACATGTACAGTTTGGCTAAAAAGTACATTTATATAAGCGAGTATTTCAATCCCAAACCTGTAGAAATCCAATATCATAATGAAGGAAAAAGACTATTTAAAAGAGACTTTGCAAAAGAAATTTGGAAATTATATCCAAACTTAAAATTAATCAATTACGGGTTTCAATGGAAACAAGATCCATTTTTTTCTGGCGGATGTGATGATACAAATTGGTTTTTATTCTCAAAATAATGAAATCAATAAACACAAAACTATATTCGAAAGAAAATTATTGCGATATTTGCCAAACCAAATTATCTAGTCAATATGTTCCAATAAAAACAAAAAGACATATTAAAACCTTTTTATGTAAAAATTGTTTGTTGATACAAAGCATACCTCAAAAAAAATTTCAGTCCCACCCTAAGCCCTCAATGTCAGTTGATGCAGACAGATCAAGTATAATGTACACAAAAACAAGGTTTTTACCAAGAAATATAGCTCTATTTAAAAAGTTTAAAATTAACTTTAAAAAATTTGACCATGTATTAGACATAGGTTCAAACAGAGGTTCATTTGTAGATTATTTAAAAACAAAAAATAAAAAAGTAAAAATTACAGCAATAGAGTCTAAAAAAAATATTTTTAATCACAAAAAAAGTAAATATATAAAGTTTATAAATGATAGATTTGAGGATAGTAAAATTTTATCAAATTCATATGATTTCGTTTATTGCGTTCATACATTAGAGCATTTTGTTTCCTGTTTTAAATCACTAAGTAAAATATACAATTCATTAAAGATTAATGGTACAGCTTTCATCGTTGTTCCTAACATGAATTATTATACCAAAGATAGTATTGTTGAATATTTCATAGACACACATACTTTCCACTTTACGAACAACGTTTTAGTGAATTTATTCAATAAAATTGGATTTAAAATTTTGAAAAAAGACGAAAAGAGCGATATTACTTATTATTTACAAAAATCAGAAAATAAAAATCATTATAAAAATAATAATCTTTTTTTTAATAAAACCTTGAGTTTTTTTGATAAAAAAGATGCATTAACCAAATACAAAAAAAATTTGAAAAAAAAAAGAGATCGTCTTAAAAATTTTGGTAAAAAGTTAAAAGAAGATGGCAATAGTTTTTTGTTTTGGGGTGCTGGAAGAATATTTGATGGTCTATTTAAGTATGGAAATATTAAATTTTCTTTAAATTATAAGCTTTACGATAAACATCTTTATAAATATTTTAAAAAATTTTATAATTTAAAATTATTAAAAAAAGATGAACTAAAAAAACTAAAAGATTATAAGGTTGTGATTTGCTCTAATAGTGAATATAGTCAAATAGCTAAAGAAGCTAAGTCACTTAATTTTAAAAATGTTACGTCATATGAAAGGTTTTTAAAATAATGCAAAAAATTAATAAACTTGCATTAATTACAGGTGGATCAAGAGGCATTGGTAAGGCAATAGCTGAAATATTTGCTGAAAATGGAATAAATATAATTTTTACATATAATGAAAATAAAAAAAAAGCAGAAATAGTTAAAAAGTTTATTATTCAAAAAGGGGTACAATGTGAGATTAAAAAAATAGATCTTTCAAATAAAAAAACATTTGATCTTTTTTTAAAAAAAATTACTAAAAAGCATAAAAAAATTGATATATTAGTTAATAATGCTGGATATTTAAAGCAAATGAATTATTTAAATATTGATCAAAAACAGTGGTACAAGACAATCGATGTAAATTTAACTTCAGTATTTTTCATGATACAGTCCTATGCAAAATTAGCAATGAAACAAAAAACAGGAAATATAATTAATATTTCTTCAATTGGAGGCCAAACTGGTGGGGTTAAAGCTCCACATTATGCTGCTGCAAAGCTTGCTGTTCTCTCTTTAACTAAATCCTTTTCTAAATTATTGGCACCCTATAATATAAGGGTAAATGCTATTTCACCTGGCATTATCGAAACTGATTTAGTAAAAAAAATGATTGCTAAAGAGGGACGATCAGCTATTAATAGATCTGTTCCCCTGAATAAAATTGGGGAAACTAAAGATATTGCAGAGGCTGCTCTATTTTTAGCTACAAAGAAATCGAAATATATTACTGGACAAGTAATAAATGTTAATGGGGGATTATATTTAGGTTAATTATGAACTTAGAAAACTTATCAATTGAAAAAATTAAAAAGTTAGATTTTAAACAACTCGATGACTTAGCATCTAGCATGAAAGAATTTATGATTGACTCAACTGCCATTACAGGGGGGCACATTGGAGCAAATTTAAGTAGTTTAGAAATTTCTATAGCTTTACATAAAGTTTTTAATTCTCCAAATGATAAATTTTTATTTGATGTCGGACATCAAGCATATGCCCATAAGATTATTACAGGGCGTGCATCAAGATTTAAAGATTTAAATAAATATAAAGGTATGGCAAGATTTGTAGAACAAAGAGAAGGGCCTCACGATGTTATAGATGTTTCTCATGCAGGAACTTCAATCCCGATAGCCACTGGTTTTGCTAAATCTTTTCTAGACAATGGAACTGACTCTCATGCGGTAGCAATTATTGGAGATGGATGTATCGTTGAAGGTATGTCCTTCGAAGGTCTTAATTATGGTGTACAAGAAAAATTTCCTTTAGTAATTATTCTTATTGATAATAGCTGGGCAATTGCACCCAATGTTGGAGGAATTTTAAAGTTAACTAGTGGTAATAATTGGGAAAATAAATCTAGAGGCTATTTTGAAGGTCTCGGTTATAATTACTTTTCTGAAGCAGATGGACATAATATAAAAAAATTAACGGGAAAATTAGAGCAAATAAAAAAAATTAAAGAACCAACTGTTTTTCATATCAAAACAGTGAAAGGAAATGGTTTAAAAATAGCTGAAAAACACCCTTATAGAATGCATTATTCAAGTCCGTTTAATAGAGAAACTGGAGATGGAGCCAACCCAACCGTAACTGGAAAAACTTATGCAGGTGAGGGAGCTGATGAAATTTATAAATTAATGAAGAAACATAAAAATCTTTATGTAATTACTCCTGCAACCCCTTACTCTAATAATCTAGATGATTTAATTAAAGACTTTCCAAAAAGAGCGTTTGATGTTGGTATGGCAGAACAACAGGCTGTTGGAATGGCTGTAGGAATGGCATTAGAGGGAAATAACGTCTTTACTTGTTTTCAATCAACCTTCATGCAAAGAGCATTTGATCAAATTTATCACGATGCTTGTTGCATGAACCTACCCGTAACATTTTTAGTAGCAAGAACTGGTTTTGCTGGGTATGACTCACCCACACATCATGGCTTACTAGATTTGTCTTATTTGAGATCAATACCTAATTTAAAGATTTATTTTCCCTCAGATACTAATGATTTAAGAAAAATTTTGAGTGAAAGAGCGCAAAATTCTGATGGTCCTATGGCAATTCTACATCAATATGAACCTATTCAAGGAGAAGAGGTATTAGTAGATGATAGAAACGAAAGTGGCTTGAGTAACTATGAAAATGGAGATGACGGATGTTTATTAGTCCCAGGAAATGTTCTAAACACTGCGATAAACTTAAAACAAAAAATATCAAAAGAGTTAAAAAAAGAATTTTGCATAAAAGTAATAAGATCTATTAAACCACTACCTGAGAAAGCTTTATTTGAAACACTTGAAAAATTTGACACTATAATTACCATCGAGGAAAATACACTTATCGGAGGCTTAGGGTCTGCTATATTAGAATTTTCCAATGAAAAAAAATTGCATAAACATATTTTAAGATTTGGAACTCCAGATAAGTTTGTGAATGCTGGAAATACAAAGGAATGTACAGCTGAATGTAATTTAGATTACCAGAGTATATTTGATGCAATAAAAAAGAAAATTTAATTAATTAGTCTCTATTTTAAAATTTATCTTGCTATAAACATATTTTATTCTTTTATTTAAAACTCCAATACTTGGAGCTGAAAGAACAAAAACACCAAGTCTATTAGAATGATTAGAAGTTTTTTTCAACTTATCGCCTAATTTATTAAAAATTTGGATCTTTTTTATCCAAGGTTTATTTTCAACTTTCTTAATTCCGTCTATTTTTATTAGTCGACCCTTCTTTGCAAAAAAGTACCTATTAGCGTAATAAATCTTTCTAAAATTTATTTTTAATTCTTCTTTTTTAATTTTCTTATTAATTGCAAGTTTTATTGAATTTTTTATTAAATTAAATGAAGATGAGAGTGGAATTACACTTTCAGAAAAATCACCTCCAGATAATCTTACTGCAATCTCTATAAAGAAAATTTTATTTTTATTTAATACTAAATCACCTTTTATTACTCCATTTTTTATATTAAGTTTTTTTGCTAGAGTGTGTATGTAATTATTAATAGGATTATAAAATTTAAAATAATTACTAGGATAAGTTCCACCATTTTCTATTATTGCAGGCTCAGTTGCATCTAGCATTTCATAATTTCTATCGACATAACCAGCTGTATAAATTTGACCATTATATATAAGACTTTCAGTACTGATTTGAGGACCCTCAAGGTATTCTTCAATTAAAATATTTTTTTTCTCAGTTTCAGCAAAAGTTTTTTTATTGAGTTTTTGAAAATCTTTAATATTTCTGCATAGCAAAACACCTTTAGAACCCGATTTATCTAGCGGTTTAATGACTATTGGAAATTTTTCAATCTTTCTAAGCCTCTTATCTTTTGGTTGAAGAAAAAATTTAGGAACTGGGATAAAATTTCTTTTAAAAAATTTTTTCATTTTATATTTATCGGTACAAATATAAGAGGTTTTTATAGGGATATTTTTTATACCTATTTGTCTTTCAAGGGACGAACTTATATGAGGTAAATCTAATCCTTGAGAAATTACACCATTTATTTTTAGTGATTTAACAAAAAATTTGAGACTTTCTAAATTTCTATTAGACAATAAAATAAATTGATCGACTAAATTTTTTCCTGCAGCATTAAAATTTTTATCAAATGCAATCGTATGTAGCCCCATATTTTTTGCAATATTTATAGTGCCAACTTGATCGTGACTTGCGCCTAAAATAAGTAATCTTTTTTTTTTAATTTGTTTTTTAAAATATTTTTGAAGAATTTTATCTTGCTTTATAAATTTTCTAATTAAATCTTTAGATTTAATTTCTATAAAATTCTCTTGATCCTCAACAAATTTTTTTATTTTAATAAAATCTTCAATTGTATCGATTGTTACCCTAATTTTACCGATATTTTTTTTGAATTTAAAGTCTTTGAACTCAATAAATTTTTTAAGTTCAGCTTTTTTTCTGATAGAGAAAGTAACGTGTTCTTTATCAGATGGAGACAATTTTCTTTTATTTAACGATCTTAAAATATTTAGTTTAATTAATTCAACCCCTATACCTTTAGGCGCATTATGGTTTCTCGACAAAGACAAGTAATTTAGTTTTTCTTTTTTAAATTTCTTATACATTTGATTAATCAAGTAGCCGTCATTAAATATATTGTCTGCTGTAGCTCTTACAATAATATCGTCATTTTTCATATTTTTTGTTGCTTTGATGAAACGCGCATAAACATTTTTTAATGAACCTCTAAATACTTTTATATTAAATGACTTTAATAATTTTACCAACTCATCGTCTTGTGTCTTATTTGATGTTAAAACAATCACTTCAGCTCCAGTATTTGATAATCTTTTAACGCATAATAAAACAGTAGGTAGACCATATATCGAGTGAAGTGATTTGAAGGGCAATCTTTTAGAAAAAGTTCTCGCCTGTAATAAAACTTTAATTTTCATTTTTTAATAACAGAAACTGAAATTAAAGAAGTCGATTTTCCACGAAGAAAGCCTGGTATTAATTTGGATTTTCTGAAAGAGTGATTGGTGAATGGTATAATTGATGCAAGAAAAAATTTAAAATTTAACTTCCAAAATAATTTGCTTTTATCTACAACCATAGGTCCAATATTAACTTTTTCCATTCCATGATTTGTTAAAAATTCTCTCAAAGAGGTATCAGTATATGGAGACACATGTGTTGGATCATTGTAAAAAGTTTTATAGCAATATCTAAAATTAGGCGTACATACTACTAGAATACAATTATTCTTAGCGACTCTTTTAACTTCATCCATTAAAACCTTAGAATCTTTTAAATGTTCGATTAGATTAATCATGGATATAAAATCAAATGAATTATCTTCAAATTTTAATTTATCTGTTTCAAAATTTACTTTGTCTTTTGCTCCATCTAAACCACAAGATTTAACTCCATTACTTTTACAAACTTCTACGAAAGTCCCTTTTCCACTACCTAAATCAAGATGACTTTGTATTTTATCTAAAGTTGTTAAATTATTGTAGTCCAGGTATCTATTAATTGTTCTAAATATTCTTTTGTCATCTTCTAGTTTAGAGCCAAAATAATTTGAGAGATTTTTTACATACTGGTCTTGAAATTCATTCATATATTTAACCTTAAATTAATTTTTTTATAAAACTATCTCTTTTTTTTAGGTTCACTAATTTTGATAATTTTCTCGCTAAAAACCTCTCTTTTTGAATATTTGCTAGTTTTAATCTTAAATTCTTTACTAAAGATGTTAGATCATTGTCTAAAAAAAATTTTTTTTTAATTTCTTTCTGAAGTTTGATGCTTTCTTTTAATTTTGGAGAATAAACTGCACAAGGAATACCATGATGAACAACTTCAAAGAAAGAAACTCCAAATTGAACAAAAGCTAAGCCGGACTTTGAGTAAATTTTGGATAAATTTGTTTGGTTGCGATAAAAAATCCATTTTAACTTAGAATTTTTTATTTTGGGTTTTTGAGCAAATGGGCCAATCACCCATTTTATAATTGTACCAGCCTGCAAATTTTTTTCTAATATTTTAGGAAGCTTTTTGCTTATTTGATATCTATCAGTTCCTCCTGTTAAAATTAATATTGATTTATCTGCATAAATTTTTTTCTTTTTCTTTTCATTTATTAAAAGTTTATTCCATCCAAAAGAAAATTTCTTATCTTTTTTATATTTAAGATCTAAATACACATTTGGAACCCAAATATGATATAAAAATTTTTTGTAATTAAATAGATTATCTATAGCTATTAACTTAATACCTTTGTTTAAAAAGATTTTAATAAAACTCTTAAAATTATTTGTTTCAAATTCAGGACTAAAATTAAAAAAAATATGTGAAGGTCTTGTAGTATGAATAAATTTGCCAACCTTGTTATTTAGGTTCTTAGGTGAAACTTTTTTATAATTTCCACTAAATTTTTTTCTAGTTGCTGTAATTAAAATAATTAAAACTTTTGTGTTAAGGAAATTTTTTTCAATTAGTTTTTTTAAAGTAATTGACCTACTATAGTGACCTATTCCTACTTTTTTATTAATATCACAAAAAATAATGATAGATTTATTTTTATACATAGTATATTTTTAGCATAGTTCAATAATTGAACACAATACTTATATATTTAAAAACCTAATAAATATGAAAATAAAATTACCTAAATTAAAATTTCTAAAACCAAAAAACAAAAAAATTTTGGCCCTTGATAATGAGACTTTCTATAGACACAAATTTTTTCTTAATAAAACACTTTATAATACTCTTTTCACTCGATACGAAGAGTTTTATTTTTTTATCTTCATAAAATCTTTATTTATCTTTTTTATAAAACAAAAAAACTTGACGATATTACAAATTTATATTTTAGAGACAATAAAATGGCTAGATCCTAAATATATAATTACATTTACTGATTATAATCATTTTTTCTTGACTTTAAAAAATTATTTTCCTAAAAAAAAAATTATTATTTTTCAAAACTCCTATCGTTCTCATGGGACACTAAAAAATCAAATTGTAAAATTATCTTTATTAAAAAAAAATAACAAAGGTAAGCTCATTTTGGATTATTTTTTTATTTTTGGAAAAAAGTTGCTTAAGTATTATGAAAAATATTTTAATACTAAATTTATTATGTGTGGATGTATTAGGAATAATTTTAAAACTAAAAAATTAAAACAAAATAAAAATAGCTTAGTAATAATCTCTCATTATACTAACAGCTTAAATATTTACAAAATTAGATATTATAAATTGATAAATACTTTAAATTCTATAGCAAAGTATTGTAAGTTACATAAATTCAATATTGTCATTTTTGGAAGAGCCGATTCATCTTATGAACAAGATGAAAAAAACTTTTACAAAGAAGTATTTAAGGATGTAAGTTTTAAATACTATTCTAGAAAAACTTTAGGACACTATTTTAATTCAGAAAAATATTCCTACTTTATATCCTTTACTTCTACATTAGGATATGAATTGGCAACAAAATATAAAAGAGTAGCATTTATTTATGGATCTTTAATTCAAGAGCCTAACAAAGAATTACGATTTGGATATCCTCAAAAGCTTAAAAAGGAGGGAAATTTTTGGACACACAGTTTGGGGGAGAGAGAAATTTTTAGGATACTAGATTACATCAGACACGTAAGTAATAACAATTGGAAACACTTAATTAATAAAATTATCAGGCCAGTGATGGATTTTGATAATGGTAATAAAAAAATCAAAAAAGTATTAAGAATTTAGCTTAACGAAACTATTTACAAATTTACTTGTATCCACTATGGTGTTCAAAATTTGAACAAAAGAAAAAATGAGCAAAAATTTAGGCGATCAATTTGAACTATTAAGAAAAATTGATGAAAAAAACTTTAAAAGTCAAAGAACACTAGCTTTACAACTAGGTTTCAGCCTAGGAAAAATTAATTATTGCTTAAAAGAACTTAAAAAAAAGGGTCTGATCAAAATAAATAATTTCAATAAAAATCCAAATAAAGCTGGATATGCATATTTACTAACTCCCAAAGGTTTTAGTGAAAAAGCTAAACTAACTTTAAATTTTATGAGAAAAAAAATGCGTGAGTACGATGAGCTTGAAAAAGAATATCAAAAACTAAAAAAAAATAAAAATGTGGATAGTAATAAAATTTAAAAAACAGGATTTTCAGTTGTTAAAATCAGAGTTTAAAAAAAAACTTCAAAATAATTTTGATTATTATTTGCCAAAAATAAGCTACGAAAAAATAGTTAATAACAAGATAAGATACATTTCTAAATATATCACTGATGACTATCTCTTTGCTAATATTAAAGATATTTCTGAAAATGATACTTTAATGAAATTAAGGTACTTTCGAGGCGTAAAATATATTTTGGAGCATTTTAAATGTTCACAAATTGAAATAGAGAATTTTATAAAAAGATGCAAATCTCACGAAGATGAAAACGGAAATCTTAAAACTTCTTTTTTTGACAATTTAGACAAACAAAAAATAAAATTTTTGAACGGGCCTTTTGTGAATCAAATTATGAATATTATAGTTAATAAAAAGAAATTTATAAAAACTTCATTTAATAATTTTAATTTAACAGTCAAAAAGAAAAATAATTTTTTTCTTACTGTCAGTTAATTCAATTTATTTTTTGATTTTTACTTACTATATGACGTTTAATTGTAATTATTATAAAAGATTACAAAGTGCGGAGCTATGAAAATAAACTTTTCAAAAAAAATCATTAAAAAAATTAATTCAAAAAAAGTTGTAATTTCAGTAATAGGTCTCGGTTATGTAGGGCTCCCTCTTTGTCTAGCTTTGTCTAAAGCAAAATTTAAAGTTTTTGGTATTGATAACAATGCGGAAAGAATCCAACTTTTAAAAAATAAAATTAGCTATATTTCAACAATTAAAAACTCTCAAATTAGAAATTTGGATTACAAAAAATTTATTCCCACAAACGATTTTAAGGAAATATTAAATTCTGATATTATTATAATTTGTGTCCCAACTCCAATAGACTCACGCAAGAAGCCTAACATGAAATATGTTAAAAACGTTGTAAAACAAATAGACAAATATGTTAAAAAATTTCAAACTATTATATTTGAGTGCACATCTTATCCTGGAACTACAGAAGAATATTTTCTGCCAATATTTAAAAAAAAGAAATTTAATGTAGGAAAAAATATTTTTTTAGGGTACTCACCTGAACGAGAAGACCCAGGTAACGAAAATTATTCGATTTTAAAAAATAATCTTTCAAAAGTTGTTTCTGGATATTCTAAAAATTGTAGAAATATAGTTAAAGCAATTTATGAACAAGTATCTAACGAAGTTTACTCATGTAACGACATTAAAACTGCAGAGTTTACAAAACTTCTAGAAAATATATATAGATCAGTGAATATTGGTTTGATTAACGAGCTACATACAGTTTGCAAAAAAATGGATATTAATATATTTGATGCAATAAAAGCTGCTAAGACTAAACCTTTTGGGTTCAACTCATTTTATCCCGGACCAGGAGTTGGAGGTCATTGTATTCCTGTTGACCCATACTTTCTTACTTACAAAGCTAAACAACTAGGAGTCAATACAAAATTTATAAAATTAGCGGGAAAAATTAATGACAATAGGCCAAATGAAATATCAAAAGAAATATTGAAATATGTAAAAAAACATAAATTAAAAAAAAATATTCTTATAATGGGTATAACTTACAAAAAAAATTCTGATGATTTAAGGGAATCCCCAATTTTAAAAGTTTATAATTTTTTAAATAAAAAAATAAAAAATAAAATACTAGTTTGTGATCCAATGTTGAGTAATTTTACTAAAAAGAATTTAAAAAATATTAAATTTGTCAGTTTGAAGGAGCTTAATAGCAAAAAATTTTTTAAGAGATTTGATCTATGTTTTATAGGTTCAAATCACGATACTTTTAATTATAAAAAAATAACAAAAAATTTTAAAATTATTTTCGATAGCAGAGATAGTTTTGATAAATTAGAAAATAAAATTAAAATCATTTAAATGAGAATTTTTATAACCGGAGGCAATGGCTTGATAGGAAAGAAAGTTGTAAGCATTCTTGAAAAAGAAGGCCATAAAATATATTCATTTGATAAATTTATTAAATATAAAAACACCAAAAAAGTATCTTATTTTAAAGGCGATATTCTTAATGAAAAAAGTATTTATAACGCTTTAAGGAATTGTAAAATTGATATTTTATTACACTTAGCTGCTAACCTTGGAGTCCAGAAAACAGAAAAAAATAGCTATGATTGTCTCAATGTAAATATTGAAGGCACAAAAAATGTATTAAAAGCAAGTGTAAAAAATAAAGTAAAAAGAATTATCTTTGCGTCTTCCTCGGAGGTTTACGGAAATGGTGAAAATAGACCTATAAAAGAAGATTCAGAATTAATGCCAAAATCATCTTACGGTGTTAGCAAAGTAGCTGGAGAATATTACGTCAAAGCTTTTTATGAAAAATATAAATTGAAATATAATATAATAAGGTTTTTTAATGTTTACGGGCCTAACCAAAGAGATGATTTTGTAATTTCAAAATTTAAAAAAAATATAAGTGAAAATAAAACTATTAAGATATTTGGTTCTGGAAATCAAATACGATCCTTTTGTCATATTGATGATGCGGCTAAAGCAGTAAGCTTAGTTATTAGTAAAGGAAAAAAAAATGAAATTTACAATATAGGAAATGATAATGAACCTACAAAAATAATAGAGCTTGCAAAAAAAATTATTAAGATTTCAAATAAAAAAATAAAAATTGTAAAAATCCCTTTTAATAAAAGTGATAGAAGTTTGAAAAGAGAAATTTTTACTAGACAACCAAATATCAAAAAAATTAGAGAACATACTAAATATTCACCCTCTGTTAATTTAAACATGGGAATAACTTCAGTATTATTTAAAAAAAGATATAATTAATGGTAAAACTTTATAGTTTCTTTCATCTCAACACTTCCTTTTCTTCCATAGAAGAGAAAGATCAAAAAAAACTCATAAAAAAATGTTATTGGCCACTACTAGAGTTGATTGATAAAAATGAATTTAAAATTGGTATAGAGCTTGGTGGAAAAACTCTTCAAGATATCAATGCTCTTGATAAAAAATGGATAGAGAAATTTAAAGTCCTGTTGAGTAAAAAAAAATGTGAGTTGATTGGATCTGGATTATCGCAAATAATAGGGCCCCTTGTGCCTGAGGAAATCACAAAAAAAAATCTTGAAATTGGAAAACAAATATATAAAAAAATCTTAAATTTTGAACCTACTGTTGGGCTAATCAACGAACAAGCTTTTTCAAGTTCGATGATAAAAATTTACAAAAAATTTTATAAAGCAATAATAATTGATTGGATAAATGCTAAATCCAATATAGATGAAAATTCAATTCAAATAAATTCAGGTCCTTGTTATTTAAAAGATGATTATAACAATAAAATAAGAGTAATCTGGAGTAATTCAATTTCATTCCAAAAATTTCAAAGGGCAGTATTTGGAGAAATAGGGTTAGAAAGTTTTGTTAATTACGTAAATCTCAATAAAAAAAGCGGTTATAATTGTATTTACTCTAATGACGCAGAAATTTTCAATTATAGAGCTAAAAGGTTCGGAACAGAAAATAAATTATTATTTGACGAATGGAAAAGAATTTTGAAAATTTATGATTATTTTAATGATAAAAAAAAATATCAGTTTGTAAATTTTTCTCATTTGACAGAAAAAAAAATAAAAAAGACCTATAATATTACTAATATAAAAAATCCTATAATTGTTAAAAAACAAGCAAAATACAATGTAAATAGATGGGCAGTGTGTGGTAAAGATAGTTTACTGCTTAATACTTATTGTTGGAAAATTTTTAAATATTTAAAAACCAAAAGAGGTAGTCACAAATCATGGAAAAAATTATGTGAACTATGGGGAAGTGATTTCAGAACCCATACAACTAAAAAAAAATGGCTTAAATGCAAAAGTAAATTAGAACAATTAATAAAAAAATACAAAATACCAATTAATTCATCTGAAAAAAAATATAAAAAAATTGTAAATTTAAAATCTTATAAACAAATTTCAATAAATGAAAATTTTATTACCTTTAGGAATTCCAAATTTATAGCCACATTTAATGTAAAAAAAGGCCTCGCTCTAAATAGTTTTATTGATAAGAAAGTCTCGCAAAAGTCTTTAATTGGCACAATAATTCAGGGAGAAATAAAAAACTATGGAAGTAGTAGTGATTTTTTTTCTGGCAATTTATCAATTCTTAAAAAAAAAAATTTATCTAGGTTTACTGATTTATTTCCATGCAAATATGACATATTTTATATAAATAAGAATTTATTTTTATTAACCACAAAAATTAAAGATAATAACTCCAAGATAATCATAAGTAAGAAGATTTATATAGATCTATCAAAAAGACAAATAAGAATTAAACTTAATTTCAAAAATATACCAGATAGTATTGTAAGACTTTTCAAAATGACAATAAATCCAAATGTTTTCAATTTAGGAAAACTGACTTCTAAAACTCACAATGGTGGCAAAAATTTAGAATCCTTTAAAATAGATACAGATTTTAATCATGGGTCTTCAATTGAAAATGTTTCAAATTATACCAGCTCTAATACTTCTTTTGGTGTAACAAGCGGTAAGTTTATAGTCGGAGATAATCAAAAATCAATTATTTTCGAGATAGATAAAAGTTTGTCGGCCCTTGTTGCGATGCTTGAGTTTTCAAAACTAAAAAGTAAATATTTTTTAAGATTATTTTTTTCTGCATATGAAAGTGATGATACAAGTTTTTTTATGTATGACAAAAAATTTTCATCTAGCATACTTATTAGTGCAAAAAAAAAATCTATCTTTTCGATTAAATGAAAATTTTGATTACAGGTTGTGCCGGTTTCATAGGTTATCATTTAACCGTCTCTTTACTCTCAAAAAAAAATAAAATTTATGGAATCGATAATTTAAATAATTATTACAGCGTTAAACTAAAAAAAGATAGACTAAAAAATATCGAAGATAGAGCAAAAAATAATAAATTTTTTTTTAAGTTTAAAAAGATAGATATCTCAGATTTTAGAAAACTAAATATATTTTTTCAAAAAAATAAATTTGATGTTGTGGTTAACTTGGCTGCTCAAGCAGGTATAAGGTTTTCAATAAAAAAACCTTCACAATATCTAAAGAGTAACGTAATTGGTTTTTTTAATCTTATTGATTTAAGTAAGAATTATAAAATCAAAAACTTTATATACGCTAGTACAAGTAGCGTTTATGGAATGAAAAACAAAATGCCATTTAAAGAAAATATAAATACTGATTTCCCACTTCAATTTTATGCTGCTACGAAAAAATCAAATGAGGTAATTGCACATTCTTATAGCTCATTATTTAATCTACCAACTATTGGGCTTAGATTTTTTACTGTGTATGGACCTTGGGGACGTCCAGATATGGCATATTTCAAGTTTACTAAGAAAATTATAAATAGAGAATTCATAGAGGTATACAACTATGGAAAACACTCACGTGATTTCACTTATATTGATGATGTAGTTAATTCTTTAAAAATTATTATAAAAAAAGGTTTTTTGAATAAAAATAGAAATAAAGATAATATACCATATCTAATTTACAATCTTGGTAACAATTTACCTCTTAAACTTAAAAATTTAATAAAATATTTAGAAACTTACTTAAAAATAAAATCAAAGAAGAAATATTTAAGCTTACAAGACGGAGATGTACTTGACACAAGATCAAACTCAAAAAAAATAATTAGAGATTACAATTTAAAATTTAAAATTAAACCAAAAAAAGGTCTTGAAAATTTTGTTAAATGGTTCAAGAAATATCACAAAATTAGATAAATGGTTATTAATTACATTTGGAACTTTTTAGAACAAAGTGAAAAAAAAACTTTTGTTATTTTAATTTGTCTTAGTGTTATTGTTTTATTACTCGAGATAATTAGCATAAGTACAATTTTTCCTTTTATATATAGTTTAGTAGACAATAACTTTTTGGAAAAGTATGAGTATATAAATCAAATATATGATTTATTTGGACTTAAAAAATCTTATTTTTCTGTTTTTATTCTTTTTGTTCTATTAATTATCATTTTGATTAAAAATACATTTCTATCTTTTTTCTTTTGGGAAGAAAGCAAATTCATGTATCAAACTCAAGAAAAAATTTCAAAAAGACTTTTTTCTAATCTGATAAATAAAGATTATGCATTTCATTTAAAGAATAATTCTGCAGATCTGATTACCAGAATCAGAACCGATAGTGTTGTGATAAGAGAGTCAATTTATGCATTATTTAATTTAATCCAAAGTATTATTTTTATAAGCGGGATAATGTTTTTTTTGATATTCTTAGAGCCATTAGGTTTTAGCATTACCTCAGCGACTTTTTTGATATTAGGGTCTTTATTTTATAAGTTTACATCAAAAAAAACTTCAGAAATTGGTAGAATAAGACAAGAACATGAAATAGCTAGAACTAAAAAATTACAAGAAAGCTTTAGTGGAATTAAAGAAATTAAAACTTTTTTACTGAAAAATTTATTTATTAAGGATTACGCCAATATAACAAATACTGTCGCTAAATCTTATGCCATAAGGGGGCTTATTGTTAAACTACCAAAAGTTTTTTTAGAAACATTAGTTTTGGTTGTGATAATAATTTTAACACTTATTTTATTTGAAGGAACATCTGATAAGCCAAAAGTATTTGCTTTATTAAGTGTTTTTGCTATTGCAGCTATAAAGATAATTCCACATGTTTATTCAGTTCTAAATGCTTTAAACATCTTTAAATTTTCTAGTAAGCCAATTGATTATTACAAACAAAATCTTATAGAAAAAGAAAAAAATTTTTCTTTAGAGGAAGCACCTAACCTAAAATTCAAGGACAAAATTATTTTTAAAAATGTGTATTTTAAGTATCCTGAAAAAAACGATAATGCATTAGAAAACCTCAATTTTGAAATAAATAAAGGCGATAAGATTTTCTTAAAAGGTCCTACAGGTGCAGGGAAATCAACCTTAATAGATTTAATTTTAGGTTTACAAAATGTAACCTCTGGCGAAATAATTATTGACAATAAAAATATCAAAAAATTATCAAATAACTGGCTAAGTAATATCAGTTACGTGCCGCAATCTATATATCTATTTGATGACACTATAAAAAATAATGTTACTTTAGGTGAGGATGATAAAGATTTTAATGAAAGACGATTTTTTGAATGTTTAAAAGCTGCTGAACTATCCGATTTTGTCAACAGTCTTCCTAACAATGAGAACTCAATAATAGGTGAAGTCGGTTCTAAAATATCAGGAGGGCAAAAACAAAGAATTGGTATAGCTAGAGCTTTATACAAAAAATCTGAAATAATGATTTTAGACGAGGCAACAAATGCACTAGATAAGATTACAGAGTCCAAAGTATTTAAAAACCTAGGAAAACTAATTGATAAAACTTTTTTAATTATTCATCATGAGGGCACTTCAAAAAATTTCGATGCTCAAATTTTAGAGATAAAAGACAAAAAAGCTAAATTTATATGAAAAAAATTTTTGCTGCCACAATAGGACTTGGATTTGGAAAAATACATGCTCAGGTCTTTAATAAAAGCAAACTTACAAAGCTAATTTGTGTAAGTGACAAAAATATAAAAAAAAAAATGATCGCAAAATCTTTAAAAACAGTTTTCGTAGAAAATACAAATCATATTTTCAATAACAAAAAAATTAATTTGGTATCTATTGCAAGCTATGATAATTATCATTTTCAACATTTATATAAAGCAATTAAAAGTAATAAAAATATATTTGTTGAGAAACCGATATGTCAAAATATCAAACAATTTTCTTTAATAAAAAAATTGTTAAAGAAAGCTAAAGTACAACTATCATCAAATTTTGTACTAAGATATCATCCAAAATTCAAAAAAGTTAAAGAGCTAATTGAAAAGAATACAATAGGAAAAATTTACAGTATAGAAGGAGAGTACAATTACGGCAGATTGGAAAAACTTATTAGAGGTTGGAGAGGCAAAATACCCTTTTATTCTATAGTTCAAGGCGGAGGAATACATGTTATTGATTTAATGAAATGGATGACCAAATCTTCACCAGTAAAAGCTATTTCAGTTGGAAATAATATAATATCACGGCACTCGAGCTTTAAATTTAATGACAACATCATTGCTCTATTAAAATTTAAAAACGGAGTTGTTGGCAAAGTAACTTCAAATTTTTCTTGTGCAATGCCGCATAATCATTATCTGAAAATTTATGGAAAAAAAGGCACGATCGAGGTTAGTTTTGATAAAATAATCCTTTTTAAATCAAGATCAAAAAAAATAACACCTTCCATAGTAAAGTATAAAATTAAAAAAGACTATAAGGAAGAATTACTGAACTCATTTATAAAAAATGTTTCAAAAAATAAAAAAAATTATAATCCAAGTTTGCAAGATATCTATTCTTCACTATCTACTTGTTTTGCTATAGATAGGTCAATAAAATCAAAAAGATGGGAAAAAATTAGAAAATGAATTTTTTTAAAATTAAAAAAAATAAAATTCCATTTGGTAAGCCATTAATAGATAATAATGAGATAAAGTCTGTCACAAATGTTTTAAAAAGTGGAATATATGCTCATGGACCACGTTCCAGTCTTTTTGAAAAAAAATTTTGCAATTTTACAGGAGCAAAATATTCATCTACTGTTTCATCTTGTACCGCTGGTATGCATTTATTTTATTTTGCGCTTGGAATAGGCAGAGGAGATGAGGTAATAGTTCCTGCGCAAACACATACTGCAACAGCTCATGCAGTCGAATTAGCAGGAGCAAAACCAGTATTTGTGGATTGTGAAATTGAAACTGGAAACATTGATCCTAAAAAAATTCAAAAAAAAATATCAAAAAAAACTAAAGCAATTTGTGTAGTTCATTTTCTCGGTATTCCAGTTGATATGAAAAAAATAAATTACATAGCTAAGAAAAATAAGCTACTTGTTCTAGAAGATTGTGCTTTATCACTAGGCGCCAGCTTCAATAAAACTCATACAGGAATTTTAGGCGATGCTGGTGTTTTTTCCTTTTATCCAGCAAAACATATAACTACTGGAGAAGGAGGAATTTTAATAACTAAAAATAAAAAATTATATAACAAAATTAAATTACTTAAATCTTTAGGAATAAACAAAACATTTCTAGAAAGAAAAACTCCAGGAATATATGACGCTATCGAGGTGGGATTTAATTATCGAATGAGTGAAATTCATGCATCTATAGGAATTAAACAAATTGAAAAAATTAATAAATTTATTAAAAAAAGAAAGAGAAATTTTGAATTTTTGAAAAAGAATTTTAAAGTTAACGATGAAATTCACATTCTTGATAGCAATAACATAAAATCAAAAAATAGTTTTTACTGCATGAATGTCGTGCTATCAAAAAATCTATCGAAAAATAGAATGGAAATAATCAAAAATTTAAATAAAAGAAATATAGGCACAAGTATATATTACCCCCAGCCTGTTCCTAGGATGAGTTATTATAGAAAAAAATATGGTTATAAAGGAAATGAATATTTAAATTCAGCAATCATTAGTGATCAAAGTATTTCTTTACCTGTTGGACCACATTTAACAAAAAACGATTTGATATATATATCAGAAAATTTTTTATCCATTCTTAAAAAATTTCAATGAAATCAAAAACTAAATTTATAGCTGAAATTGGAAGTAACCATAATAGGGACATTAAAAGGTGCTATAAGTTAATAGATGAAGCTAAAAATTTAGGATTTTATGCCGTTAAATTTCAGTTGTTTAAAATAAATGAATTATTTTCTAAAGATGCAAAAAAACTTTTTAAAAATGTTTTAAAAAAAAAGAAGAGAGAGCTACCGTTAAATTTTCTTCCGAAACTTAAAAAATACTGCATAAAGAAAAAAATTAAATTTAGCTGTACTCCATTTGATTTAAATTCAGTCAAAATTTTAGAAAAATACGTAGATTTTTATAAAATTGCCTCATATGAGCTTAATTGGAAAGATCTTTTGGTTGCCTGTGCAAAAACAAAAAAACCAATTATTCTTTCAACAGGAATGGCAACATACAATGAGGTAAAAGTTGCCTTCAATATTTTAAAAAAGCATAACAAAAAAATAAGTCTCTTACATTGTGTTTCAGCTTATCCCGCAAAACCGAAGAGCTGTAACTTGAGATCGATAGAATTTTTAAGAAAAAAATTTAGGTGTCCTGTGGGTTGGTCAGACCATACAGTAAACCCATTAATAATTTATAATGCAATAAAGACCCAGAAAGCTGATATTATTGAACTACATTTTGATTTAGAGGGATATGGCTGGGAGGAAAAAGAAGGGAACCATCATTGTTGGTTGCCAAAAGATTTAGAAAAAATGTTAAGCTGTATTGAAAACGAAAGTATTATTAAGGGATCTTTTAAAAAAAAATACTCTTTAGAGGAAACTAACGAGAGAAAATTTAGAGCTGATCCTACAGATGGTTTAAGACCGATAAAAAAGTTTCGAAAATATCTATAAGTATGAGAAATAAAAAAATTTTAATTATTGGAGGCGCAGGATTTATAGGACACAATCTAGCGTTAAAATTGAAAAAATTAAAATATAATGTTTCAATAGTAGACAGCTTACAGATTAATAACATTCTTTGGCTTAAAAGAAATAAAGACCAATTACCTTTTCCAAATCTTTCAATGTCAATTTTAAAAGAAAGATTTAAACTTTTAAAAAAAAATAAAATTCCTCTAATAAAAATAGATGTAAGAGATTATAAAAAATTATCAAAGGTTTTTCGTAAAACTAAACCTCAAGTAGTCATTCATCTAGCAGCAGTGTCTCATGCAAATAAATCAAACAAAGATCCTTTCTCAACTTTCGATCATAGTTTTAGAACTCTAGAAAACTCACTAGATAATTCAAAAAATAAAATTTTTAATGTGGAGCAATTTATTTTTTTATCGTCAAGCATGGTTTATGGTAATTTTAAAAAAAAAGTTGTCAAAGAAAATGATTCTTGCAATCCTTTAGGAATTTACGCTGCCTTAAAATTATCAGGAGAAAATATTATAAAAGCTTACAATCAAGTGTTTGGCCTACCTTATACAATAATTAGACCATCAGCCCTATACGGCGAAAGATGTATTAGTAGAAGAGTTGGGCAAATATTTATCGAAAATATATTAAACAAAAAAGAAATTGTTATTCAAGGTGACGGAAAAGAAACACTTGATTTCACTTATATTGAAGATTTAGTAAACGGAATTATTTGTGCAATAAAATCAAAAAAATCTTTAAATCAAACTTTCAATTTAACTTTCGGGAAAGCTCAACCTATTAATAAATTAATTTATTTTTTAAGAAAAAATTTTCCAAAGGTTAAAATAAAATACACTAAAAGAGACAGGCTAATGCCAAAAAGAGGAACTCTATCTACCGCAAAAGCAAAAAAATTGATAAATTTTAAATCGAAATGGCCTCTCAACAAAGGATACCAAAAGTACATAGACTGGTACAAAAAATTTTATAATAATTAAAATGAGCTTACTTTTAAGGGACGCATGGCTATCAAGAAAATTAAAAAAAAAAACCTTTTTTTTGAATGAGAAGCATATTCCTACATTTTTTAGACATGAAAAG
>CABYYJ010000006.1 GCA_902523185.1 uncultured Pelagibacteraceae bacterium
CCTAACATCTTGATTATCAACTGAAATTGCTCCCGTACCTGATGACTCTACATAACTGCCTAAAAATGAACGACCAAGGTCTAATTGAACAGATGGAATTAGCATTAAATTATCTTTTTTAATTTCATCTTTTACTCTTATTGTTCCATACAATTGATAGCCCTCTCTCTCTGCAGTTAGATTTTTATTATCTAATGCTGTTAGGATATCATAATTTAACTTTCCTACTCCTAAAATGGTATCAATAAATTTAGTATCATCATCTTTAGACGTGGTGTTATAAAACGTAAGGTTATAAGTGTCCGTATCTAAATTGCTTCCCAAACTACCTACATCTGTATCATTTTTTCCAAATTTAAAAGCCAATCCTGATAAACTTTTTTCATCATTAAATTTATCAACTCCAAAAGTTAATGCGTCGGTACTAATTTCTTTTGATGACGAAATGCTACTGTCACCTATTTTTCCTAAAGATATGCTTCCTTCACTCCAATAAAATACATCTTGGTTTTTTTCTTCTTGTTTGTCTTCAGTATTAGAAGTGCTTATCTTTTGAGCAAGCTTAGCCATAACAGGATTTGAAAAATTAAAATCAATATTATGATTTGTTAGATTTTGTTTTTCTTTATTTCTTCTTATCCATCTTAATCGATTTAAAGCACTATCCGTTGCATATTCCATAGTTCTCTTAGCAAGATCTATCTGCGCTTCTGCTATACCAGTTCTATCTTTATTTTCTGTAATTGGAGGACATTTTCCTTCGATAATGTTAAATGGACATGCTAAATCAAATTCAAAAATTGCATCAGTTGTGTCATGACCCACGTACATTTTTAAACCACTTTTATTAAAACTAATTCCTCTTGGTTGGGTTAACCCTTCAGCACCAGCAATATCCGTTAATTTAACACTGCCATCTATGGTATACTGAGATGTGTCATATGGTGAGTTTAATGAAACTTGAGTAACAGTTAATGTGTTAAGATTATGACTTACTACAAAAATTCTGTTTCCGATATTATTAAATCGCATTGTGTTTGGATTTTGTGTTTGCGTAGCTGAAGTTGGTAAACTAATCCCTGCATTTAGAACTAAGGATAAGGTTCTTAGATCAAATGGTGTAGACAAGTTATATTCATGCAATCTGCTTAGGTCTGTGGTTTTAGTATCATGAAACAATAAAAATAATTTTTTTCCGTCCTCACTTATTTCAAAACCTTGAAGCCTTGTATTTGTTCCTTGAGTTCCCGCATTACTTCCGTTTTGTAATGCATCAGTATCGACGGTGGTAGTTTCATATACATAAGAGCAAGTGGAAACATCATATGGAGACGTTAAATCAAATCTAAAAAGTATATCGTGTGTTTTATCTGATGTGAATAATTTCATACCATCATTACTAAATTCTAAATCATGTGCTGCATTATCACTATGACCATTTCCATCAGTACCTAATTCACACCTTTCGTTGTTTCCTGCATAAGTTCTTGTGGAAACATCATAAGGTGTAGATAAGTTGTACTCATGAACATATTGAAATGAGTCGTCTTCATTATCTAATTTTGGTTTCTGGGCGTAAGTTGTAAACAACTTTGTTCCATCATCATTAAAATGAATTCCTTGGATCATACGACTTTGAAAATCATCACCTTCTTCTTCATTACTTCCAGACGTATAAGGACCATGTCGAAATGTTTCATCCTGAACATAGGTTACTACTTCAGCAAAGGAATTTGTGGCTTGAAAAAAAAATAATATTGCTAAGACCAGCCTTTTTAACAAAAACATTATTCACTAACCTTGTGTAAAAAAAATTTCATTTTCTGGATATTAATTATTTTGATTAATTAGTGAAGGCCATAATTAACCTTAAATTTTGTATATTTTTTCAATCTTTTTAAAAATTTCAAAAGTATTTAGGTGGTGAAATTTTAAATTACTTTCTAAGCCCAACAAGTCCTTAGTTTTAAGAAGTTCTTTCCAAACCTCATTCATAGAAAAAACTCTTTTATCAACTTGATTTAGAAAATTTCTATTAGTAATTTGAATTCCGGTAAATATAAAATTGTTTTCTGCATCTCTTGAAACAATATTTTCTTTTAAATTAAAATCTCCTTTAAAAGATTTATCAAATGATAGTTTTTTGTTTACAAGTAATAAACAGTGTTTTTGATTTTTATAGTAAAATTGCTCTAGAGATAATAAATCATATGAATGTTTTTCATCCCAGAGTGTATCAGGATTAATAACTAAAAATGGTTTTTCTTTAAAATGCTTTGTGCCCTCCTTTACTCCGCCACCAGTGTCTAAGAGTAAATTTTTTTCGTTTGATATAATTAAACTTGCTTTCGAAGAAAAATTTGAAATATATTGTTCTATTTGTTGACCAAGATGGTGAATATTAATAACTATTTCTTCAATTCCATGATTTATTAAAAGATTAATCGACCTCTCTAATAAAGTTTTATTTCCAATTTTTAATAAAGGTTTAGGTGTCTTTAAAGTTAAAGGTTGCATTCTTTTGCCTAAGCCAGCTGCCAATATCATTCCATGTTTTATTTTCATAGATTGCCTATTTTTTTTAAAGTTTTGATTTTTAAATATTTTTTAAATAAATAATTTAAATTTTCAAACACAGGATTTTTAAGTCGTTTCTCAATTAAGCTCCAAGTGTGGGGTAAGTATTTGAGATAATTAGATTTACTATCTCTTTTATAAAGTCTGACAAAGATTCCTAAAATCTTTAGATTTCTTTGAACAGATAGTATTTCAAAGTCATTTTTTAAATTTTCATACTTTTCTTTTTTTAGCTTCGAATTTCTATAATAATAATTAAGCAATTTTTCCTGAATATCTGATGATAATTTAATTCTAACATCGTCGATTAAAGAAGCGACATCATATAAAGGATTACCAAGTATCGCATCTTGGCTATCTATCAATCCAAAATTATTTTTATAAACCATTATGTTTGAAGCATGAAAATCTCTATGGACGAAAACATTATTTCTAAAATAAATTTTTTTATAAATATCATTTAATTCTTTTTTCAATATATTTTTAATTTTTTTAATTTTTATTTTTTTTGAGGAGTATTTTAAGTACCAATCGAAAAATATATCTGATTCTTTATGAAGATTTTTTAGTGTATATGTCTCAAAATTAACTTTAAATTTTCCAAAACGATAGGTTTGCTTTAGTTTAATATTTTGTAATTTTATGATTAAATTTATTAAACTTTTGTAATTATTTAGTTTATTTTTCTTTTTGATTACTAAATCATAAAAAGATTTTTTTCCTAAATCTGTTATCTCAATTATATTATCCTCATAATAATTTTGGATTAACTTTGGTGCATAAATTTTATGGTTTGTTAAAATTTTGTTTACTACACAATATGTAATTAAATTTTTAAATTTTTCCCTTCTAGCTTGAACAATAATGGATGTTTTTTTGCCTTTTTGTAATCTATAAAATTCTCGAAACGATGCGTCTCCTGAGATTTTTTTTAGTTTATAATTCATTTAAAATTTTCCACTTATCTGAGCCTCTGAATTTGATTTCTCTCTCATTTTCATTTTTAGCATAATCTAAATAAACTTCTAACTTATCAGTAAATGGAATATTAATAAATTGTGGCCACTCTATAATTTTGATTGTATCTTGTTTATCTGAAAAAATACCCAAATGTTTTAATTCGCTTTCATCTTTTATTCTGTAAAGATCATAATGCATAATCTTAACATTATTTAAATCATACTCATAAAGTAAATTAAAAGTAGGGCTAAGAACTTCTGTTATCTTTTCTCCGTTTTTTTCTTGTAAGTAATTTATCAAGTATCTTGTAAAAGTAGTTTTTCCTACGCCGATTTCACCGATTAAAAAAATACAATCATTCTTAGTAAGCTTATCCGCAATTTTTTGTGAAAAAGATTTAAGATGTTCTAAAGATTTTACAATCATTAGCTACTTGTTTTAGTAGCGGTAAGTATCTGGTTTAAATGGTCCTGATGGTTTAACGCTTATATAATCTGCTTGCTCTTTTGACATTTTGGTTAATTTAGCCCCTACTTTTTCTAAATGAAGCATAGCAACTTTTTCATCTAGATGTTTTGGAAGCACGTAAACTTTCTTCTCATACTTATCTGAGTTATTCCATAATTCAATTTGGGCTATTACTTGATTTGTAAAAGAGGCGCTCATCACAAAACTAGGATGTCCAGTAGCGCATCCCAAGTTAACCAGTCTTCCTTCTGCTAAAAGAATTATTCTTTTTTTACTAGGTAATTCTATTTCATGTACTTGAGGTTTTATTTCATCCCATTTGTAATTTTTCAATGCCTCAACTTGAATTTCATTATCAAAGTGACCTATGTTGCAAAGTATCGCTCTATCTTTCATATCTCTCATATGATCAGCTGTAACTATATCTTTATTTCCTGTTGCAGTTACAACTATATCAGCATCTTTAATAGCTTCATCCATAACAACAACTTCGTAACCCTCCATAGCAGCTTGTAACGCGCATATTGGGTCTGTCTCAGTAACCATAACTCTTGCACCTGCTTGACGTAAAGAAGCAGCACTTCCTTTGCCAACATCGCCAAATCCAGCGACAATAGCTACTTTACCTGACATCATCACGTCAGTTGCCCTTTTTATTCCATCTACTAAACTTTCTCTACAACCATAAAGGTTATCGAATTTAGATTTTGTCACCGAGTCGTGTACATTTATGGCAGGTATTAGTAGCTCTTTATTAGCCTCCATTTTTTTAAGTGCTAAAACACCTGTTGTAGTTTCTTCTGAAACACCCTTAACATCTTTTAATAAATTTTTATATTCTTTGTGCATTAAAGCTGTAAGGTCACCACCGTCGTCTAAAATCATATTTGGTTTCCAGTCTTTTTTTCCTTCAATAGTTTGTTTAACGCACCACCAATATTCTTCTTCTGTCTCACCTTTCCATGCAAATACAGGAATGCCCGCTTTGGCTATTGCCGCAGCTGCATGATCTTGTGTTGAGAAAATATTGCAAGAAGACCATCTAACCTCTGCTCCCAACTCCACTAAAGTTTCAATTAATACTGCTGTTTGTATAGTCATATGAAGACAGCCTAAAATTTTTGCTCCCTTTAAAGGTTTTTTACCTTTGTAATCCTTTCGGAGAGCCATAAGTCCTGGCATTTCTGTTTCTGCTAAAGAAATTTCTTTTCTTCCAAAATCTGCTTGGTTAATATCTTTTACTTTATAATCGTGGGCCATTTGAGGATGTTATTATCAACATAAATAAACCTTAGCAAGAAATAATGTTAGGACAATTTAGGGAGTAAAACCTCAACTTGAGCTCCTTTTGTATTTATCCTATTTGAAGCTGCTATTGTACCTTTATGTAATTGGACAATATTTTTTACAATATTTAAACCTAAGCCGGAATGTTTTCCAAAACTTGTGGGTCTGTTGCTGTAAAAACGCTTAAAAATTTTCTGAGGCGATGTTTCAGCAAAACCTGGGCCCTCGTCTTTTACTAAAATTAATAAATTGCTAGAAGTTTCTTCAAGACCAATCTCAATTTTTTGATTATTTTTGCTAAACGAAATAGAGTTATCTAATAAATTTGCGATTACTTGCTCTAATCTGTTGCTTATACCAAATATAAAATGACCATTTTTACTTTTAATATTATTAATAACACTTATCTCAACTTTTTTATTTTGGTTAATAAGATCCTGGTTGAAGTCTTCCACTACACTATTAACAATCTCAACTAAATTAATTTTACTCATTTTTTCTCGAGATAAAGATGCTTCGTCTTTCAACATTTGAGTGTAATCCGTTATTAATCTTTCTATTCTTTCTACATCATGATTTATGATTTTAAGAAGTTTTTCTCCCTCATTTTTTTCAGTAGTTTTGTCTAAAAGTTCTGAGGCACTTTTTAAAGACGCGAGTGGATTTCTTATTTCATGAGCTAAATCATTTGAAAATGTTTCTGCTCTATTAGTTCGTTGTTGTAATTCTTTAGTCATTTCATCAATTGACTGTGTTAGTTTTCCAATTTCATCATTTCTGGTAAAAACTTTGTTTATATCAATTGTCTGATTAGATTTTTTTTTAACTCCATCACTAAATTTTACTAAAAGTCCAATAGGCTTAAGAATGTATTTATTTAAAAATAGAGAAAAAATTAAAATCACAATCGCAACAGCAATCATAGTTCTTATTATAAATGCTTTTCTCTCTTTCACAGCTGTGGTGATGTCATTCGCTTGCTCTGAGACTACAATATAACCGATTTCATCGTTTTGAAATTTAATTTTACTTAGCGTGCTTACAAAAAAATTATTTTTTTTATCGTTAGTCACAGTCATTATTTCATCATTATATTTATTTGTAATAATATCTTTTATTTCGTCTATTTCCTCTTCTTCAAGTCTCTCTTCAATATTTGGCTTAACTGTTCCACCACCTAAAGCTTCCTCGATAATTATATCTGACTCTGTAAAAACGCTTTGATCTAAATCTAAAATGTTTGTGTCTCCAATTAGATTTCCTGATAAATCATAAAATTGGACACGGTCTAGACTTTGAAATAAAAATCTTGTAGAGAGCAAGAAATCTCTAATTCCCTCTTTAGTGTATTCTATATTTAGTCTTTCAAGATTATCTTTGGTATTATTAATTACTATTATATGATTGTCTGATCTTTCTTTTACTAGATTTGGTTGGATTGCTTCAAGGTATATAATTGTAAAAAGTCCTAAAACAGAAAAGACCGTAAGGTTAATAATTAAAAACTTCTTTAGAATAGAAGCTGATTTTTTTTGTTTCATTAGCTAACATTCCATCTATACCCGCTTCCATATCTAGTTTCAATTGCTGAAAACTTCTCATCTACCTTTTTAAACTTTTTTCTTATTCTCTTTACATGACTATCAATAGTTCTATCTTCGATTTCTGTATTTTCCTTATATGCTATATCCATTAGATGTGCTCTTTCTTTTATAACTCCTGGTCTTTTAGCTAATTCTTTAACAATTAGAAATTCTGTAGTAGTTAGCTTATCTGGTAAAGCTCTACCATTCCATTCGCACTCTAACTGAGAAGGGTCTAATTTTAATTTACCATGACTAATTATATTTTTAGTGTCATCAATAGTGTTAGTTTTTTTTCTTAATTGAACTCTTATTCTTTCGATTAAAACTTTAGTCGAGAAACCTCCAGATTTTTTTACGAAATCATCAGCGCCTAACTTTAAACCAAGCAACTCGTCAACTTCATCATCTTTTGATGTCAAAAAGATTATTGGAATCGACATTTTTTTTTTAAGTTTTTTTAGCAACTCTTCTCCATCCATTCTTGGCATTTTGATATCTAAAATTGCTAGGTCTGGTGGATTTCTAGTTAATCCAATTAAAGCTGACTCTCCATCAATATAAGTCTGAACTTTAAATCCTTCTCTCTCTAAAGCCATGCTTATACTCGTGAGTATGTTTCTGTCATCATCTACTAAAGCGATAGTTTGAGTCATGATTTTATTCTCTTTATCATATTGTCAAAATTTAGGCGTTTAATGGGCCTCTCCCCAATTGTTTCCGGAGTTTATACTTACCTCTAAAGGTATTGAAAACATGTGGTGGTCTGAACTTGAAATTGACGTCATAACTTCTTTAACAATTTTTTTTACTTCACTTTCATCTTTTTTTAAACATTCAAAAATAAGTTCATCATGTATTTGTAAGAGCATTTTTGCTTTCTTTTTTTCTTCAAGAATACTATCAATTTTAATCATTGCTAGTCGTATGATATCTGCAGCTGATCCTTGTATTGGAGCATTAATTGCTGCTCTTTCTTGGAATGCGCGAACGCTAAAATTTTTATCATTAATTCCTCTTAAATGAATTCTTCTTCCAAAAATATTTGTAACAAAGCCTTGCTTTCTGCAAGTTTTGATTGTCGTGTTCATATAATCTTTAATTTCAGGAAATTTTTTAAAATATGAATTAATAAAACTTAAAGCCTCTTCATTTGAAACTGATATTTGTTTTGCTAATCCATATTGTGTGATTCCATAAATAATTCCGAAATTAATCGCCTTAGCTTTTCTTCTAAAATCATCTGTCACTTTTGCAATAGGCACATCAAATACTTGGCTCGCTGTTAAAGAATGTATATCTTGTTTATTTTTAAAAGCTTTCTTTAATTCTTTGACATCAGCCATATCAGCAAGAATTCTCATTTCTATTTGATTATAATCTGCTGAAATCAATAGATTATTTTTATCTGCTATGAAGGCTTTTCTTATCTCTTTACCGTCTGAAGTCTTTATCGGAATATTTTGTAAATTAGGATCACTCGAAGCTAATCTACCGGTATTGGTTGCAGCTAGTAAAAAAGAAGTATGCACTCTTTTTGTTTTTTTACTTATATGGTCTTGCAAAGCATCTGTGTAAGTACTTTTTAATTTTGAAACTTGGCGCCATTCTAAAACCAAATTAGGAAATTTATGTCCTGTTAATGCTAAGTCCTCTAGAATTTTAGCGCTCGTAGCTAAACTTCCTTTCTTAGTTTTTTTCAATTTTGCTATTTTTAAGTCATTATAAATAATTTCTCCTAATTGTTTTGGCGATCCTATATTAAATTTTTTACCCGATATTTTATAAATTTCTTTTTCAATAGTTATTAATCTTCCCTCAAATTTTTTCGAAAGTTTTTTAAGATAAGCATCATCAACTTTCACACCGCTCGACTCTAGTTTTGAGAGAATTTTTATCATTGGTTTTTCAAATTCCTCGTAAATTTTTTCTAACTTTTCCTTGGATACTCTCTCAGATAAAACTTCATATAATCTTAACGTTATATCTGCATCCTCAGCAGCATATTCAGTGGCTGATTTAAGATCTACTTCTGAAAAATTTAACTGCTTTTTTCCAGTTCCCACCAACTCTTTATAAGATATGGTTTTATGACCAAGATGTAATTCAGATAACGTATCCATATTATGTCTATTATTTCCCGCGTCTAGTGTATACGAAAGTAACATTGTGTCTTCCACCGGGCCTAGTTCGATACCGTTGTTTTTAAATATTATAAAATCATATTTTATATTTTGGCCAACTTTTTTTATGCTTGGGTCTTCTAAAAGTGGTTTAAGTTTCTTCAAAATAATATCCTTTTTTAATTCCGTTTTTTCTGTGTGACCTACCGGGATATAGAAAGCTTCGTTAGCCTCATAACATAACGATATACCAACAAGATCTGCTTCTTGGGGATTTAAGGATGAGGTTTCAGTATCAACTGCTATAATTGATTTTTCATTTAATTTTTTTATTAATTCATCCAGTTGTTTCTCTTTGAAAATAGTTTTGTAGGTCTTAGTATTTATCTTATTGTTTTTTTTTACAGGATTTTTCTCATTAAAATCTTTGCTTCCAGGTTCTCCATAAAAACTAATTGCCTGGCTCAACAATCTATTAAATTCCATATCTCTTAAAAAATCGTATAGTTTATCTTTATTTATATCTTTAATAATAAAGTCAGCAGCATCATTTTTAAGTGGAACATCATTTTTTAAAGTTACTAATTGCTTACTAATCATAGCTTTATCTTTGTTAGACAATAATGTTTCCCGTCTTTTGTTCTGAGGTATTTCTGATGCCTTCTTTAATAAATTTTCTAAGGTTTTATATTTATTTATAAGTTCTGCTGCTGTTTTAACTCCAATACCAGGAACTCCAGGCACATTATCTGAACTATCTCCAGCAAGTGATTGCACGTCAATTACTTGACTTGGTTTAACTCCAAATTTTTCAATTACATCTTTTTCACCTATAACTTTACTTTTCATAGGATCAAATAGTCTAACTTGATTTGATACTAACTGCATTAAATCTTTATCCGACGATATAACAGTAACCTTTGCACCAGCTTCAGTAATTTGTTTTGCATAAGTGGCTATTAGATCATCTGCTTCATAATTTAAAAGTTCAATAGACGGTAAGTTAAAAGCTTCAACAGATTTTCTGATGTACTCAAATTGAGGCGCTAAATCGTCAGGTGCTTCTTCTCTGTTCGCTTTATATTCACTATAAATTTCGTTTCTAAAATTTTTTCTAGCTGAGTCGAATATAACAGCAAAATGTGTTGGTTTATTTTTTGAGTCATCGGATCTAGCATCCTCTAACAGTTTAAAAAGCATCGAGCAAAAACCACTTACAGCTCCTGTAGGTAACCCATCACTTTTTCTAGATAGAGGCGGCAAAGCATAATAAGCTCTGAAAATGTATCCAGATCCATCAATGAGATAAAAATGATCTGTTTTTTTTATTGAACTCATATATACATATTACATTGAATTATTTACTTAGATTAAAAAATTATGTCAAATAATGCATTAACTGTTGAAAATCTTAACAAAATCTATTCGAACTCCAAAACAAAAAAGGAAATTAAAGCTATTACAGATTTAACTTTTGAAGTTAAAGAAGGTGAAGTATTTGGGCTACTTGGACCAAATGGTGCTGGCAAAACAACTTTTTTAAGTATTTTAGGCGGAACGGTATCTAAAACATCTGGGCTTGTTAATGTTTGGGGTTTCGATCTTGATAAAAACCCGAGACAAGTTAAAGCCTCTATTGGAATAGTTCCTCAAGAAGTAAATCTAGATGCTTTTTTTAGTCCAAAGCAATTATTAGAACTGCAAGCTGGACTTTATGGCATAGCTAAAAAAGAGAGAATCACAGAACTAATACTTAAAATGGTTTCTTTGGACGGTAAGGCTAATGCGTATTCAAGAAGTTTGTCTGGTGGTATGAAAAGGAGACTTTTAATTGCAAAAGCAATGGTGCATCAGCCTCCTATTTTAATTTTAGATGAGCCGACTGCAGGAGTAGATGTAGAGCTTCGAAATAACCTTTGGAATAATGTTAAAAAACTTAATAAGGAAGGTGTAACAATAATCTTAACTACGCACTATCTCTTAGAAGCTCAAGAAATGTGTGATCGTATAGCTATCATTGATAAAGGTAATTTGGTCGCTTTAGATACAACAGAAAAACTCTTAGATAGAATTAAAACTAAAAAAATTAATTTTAAAGTTCAACTTGTTGATTTAAATCATCCCCTTCATATGGAAGGAATTAAGTTTAATATTATTTCAAACAAACAAATCACTGCAACATATGAAAAAAATTCATTAAATTTTGGTGCAATAATTGATTATTTTAATCAAAACAACTTAAAAATTGAGGATATTTCAACGGACGACGGCGACTTAGAAGATGTTTTTGTCCAATTAACAAAGCACTAGATTTTAATGAAAAAAATGTTTATTCATTCTTATGGAACTAGTAAAAAGTTTTAAACAATCAAAATTATTAAAATATGTTTTCTTTGCTTTAATTGGAAGCATTGTACTAGCTATTTCCTCAAAAATTAAAATTCCTTTCTATCCTGTACCTATGACTATGCAAACTTTAGTGATATTATTGATTGGTGCATGTTTTGGATGGAAATTAGGTGTAGCTACTATTTCTTTATATTTGTTTGAAGGAATTATTGGCTTACCAGTTTTTTCAGGAACTCCGGAAAAAGGTATAGGAATAGTTTACTTCACAGGTCCTACAATGGGTTACTTAATTGGTTTTATAGTAGCTGGATTTTTAGCAGGAAAATTTATTTATGATAATAGTTATACTAAGACTTTTTTAAAATTAATTTTTGCTACAAGCTTCATCTATATATTAGGAATGTTATGGTTAGGAACTTTGATTGGTTGGGATAAACCAATTTTTAAATTGGGAGCGCAACCTTTCTTGTTAGCAGAGTTATTTAAAATTCTAATTGCAACGATTTTAATAAATCAAATTAAAAAATTTAAAAAATTAATCTAAGTTATCTTGGAGATCTTTTAGAAAGAATTCTTTGCAGTGTTCTTCTATGCATTTTAAGTCTTCGTGCAGTTTCGGAAACATTTCTATTACACAATTCAAAGACTCTGTGAATATGTTCCCACTTTACCCTATCTGCTGACATTGGATTTTCAGGAGGCTTTGCTTTCGATTCCGGCGAGGCTAATAAAGCAGACTCAACATCGTCTGCATCAACTGGTTTAGCAATATAATCGATTGCTCCTTCTTTAACTGCAGCTACAGCTGTAGGTAGATTCCCGTATCCCGTTAACATTACAATTCTGCTATCTTTTTTATTTTTTGAAAGCTCTTTAACAACGTCCAATCCATTGCCATCCTCAAGCCTGAGATCAATCACAGCGAAGGCAGTAGGAGTTGTCTTGGCAATATTAAGGCCCTCAGCCACTGATTTTGCCTCTTTAACTTGAAATCCTTTCTTCTCCATGGCTCTTGCAAGCCTACCCCTTAATGGATCGTCATCATCAAGGATTAATAGCGATTTATCAGCAAAGTCTGCTAATTTTAGCTGCTCTGGAAGGTTTTTTTGTGTCCTCATAACTAGATATGTAGGTACTGTTGAGTAAATTTCAACACGACAAAAATGTCCTTTTTTTCTTTACATAATGTCAAAAAAACTTTAAACGCGAAATAAATAAGGTTTTTTTTATTAAATTTTTTAAAAAATCTTTGTGTAATTTAACGAGGGACACATGAAATGGGAAAATTTAAAACAGTTAACGAATTAGTTAACTCATTAAAACCAGATTACCCCGTATATTGTATACGGCTCAACGAGATTAAGAAATCCGTAAAATTTTTTAAAGAAAATTTCCCAGGCAAAATACTCTACGCCGTAAAAACCAATCCAAACGAAAAAATTATAAAACAAATAATTAATAACGGTATCAATGAATTTGATGTTGCTTCTTTAAATGAAATTAAGCTTATAAAAAAAATTAAATCAGATTCAAAGTTGCACTTCATGCATACTATTAAAAGTAAGGAAAGTATTTCTTCAGCTTATTTTGAATACGGTGTCAAAAGTTTCTCACTGGATAGTAAAGACGAATTAAGAAAAATTTTAGATGCAACTAATCAAGCAAAAGATTTAGAGTTATTTGTAAGAATCGCAATCTCAAATGAGCATGCAGAAATAGATCTATCTAGAAAATTCGGCGCACTTCCATCTGAAGCTTTGGGATTGGTGAGATTATGTAAAGATCATTCAAAAAAACTTGGAATAAGCTTTCATGTCGGTTCTCAATGTATGCATAAAATCTCTTACTCTAAGGGTATACGTGAAATTGGAAATATAATAAGAAAGACAAAAATAATTCCAGATACTATCAATGTAGGTGGTGGTTTCCCTTCCGTTTATCCAGACCTTAATCCTGAACCATTAATAAATTATATGGATGAAATTAAAAAAGAACTTAATAATTTAAAACTCAATAAATTACCAGAAATAATCTGTGAGCCAGGAAGATCTCTTGTAGCAGAGAGCGGGTCTACAATCGTTAAAGTTATTTTAAGAAAAAAAAATAGTCTGTATATCAATGACGGAACATATGGGTCTTTGTTTGACGCTGGTGCACCAAATTTTGTTTTGCCATCAAAGTTTATTACAAGTGGAAGAGTTCAATCAAAAAAACTTACTGCTTTTAGTTTTTTTGGACCTACTTGTGATGGGTTAGATTATATGAAAGGTCCTTTTTTATTACCAAACAATATTAAAGAAGGTGACTATATAGAATTAGGCCAGCTAGGCGCTTACAGTCTTACTTTCAGAACAAACTTCAATGGCTTTTATTCAAATGAAATTCACGAATTAAGTGACAAACCAATTATATCTATGTACGATAATACAAATGATAAAGTTGGTTCTTTAGTAGCTTAATGAATAAAAAAAATAGTCCAAATATTGGACACAACAAAAAATCTCTACTTAATTCTCCGGTTGAACATATCGACATAAAATCTTTCGATGCTCGAAAGATAATTGAAGGAATGGGTAAAATGTCTTTTACCTCTCGTGATACGGCTAGAGCAGCGAAAATTTACAATGAAATGCTTGCAGATAAAGATTGTTCAATTTTTTTAACTTTAGCAGGATCAACTTCAGCAGGTGGATGCATGGATCTGTACACTGATTTAGTAAAACATAACATGGTTGACGCTATTGTTGCTACGGGGGCCTCAATTATTGATATGGATTTTTTTGAAGCTCTAGGATTTAAACATTATCAAGGATCTCAATTTCAAGATGACGCTGAGCTCAGAAATAATTATATAGATAGAATATATGATACTTATATAGATGAGGAAGAGCTTCAAGCATGTGACAAAACTATATGTGATATTGCTAATTCTCTAAAACCTAAGACATATACCTCAAGGGAATTTATTAAAGAACTCGGAAAATATTTAAAAACAAATTCTAAGAAGAAAAACTCATTAATAGAAACTGCTTATGATAATAATGTTCCTATATTTTGTCCCGCTTTCACAGATAGTTCAGCAGGATTTGGACTTGTAATGCATCAGGAACAAAATCCTAAAAGTCACATCACTATAGACTCTATTAGAGAATTCAGAGAAATAACCGAGATTAAACTCAAATCAAAACAGTCAGGATTATTAATGGTTGGGGGTGGGGTACCAAAAAATTTTATTCAGGATACAGTGGTTTGTGCAGAGTTATTAGGAAAAAAAGTGGATATGCATAAATATGCTATTCAAATAACTGTAGCAGATACGAGAGATGGAGCTTGTAGTAGTTCTACTTTAAAGGAAGCGAGTTCATGGGGTAAAGTGGATGTGACGAAGGAGCAAATGGTATTTGCTGAAGCTACAAGTGTATTGCCATTAATAGCAAGCGATGCCTTTCATCGTAAACATTGGCAAGTAAGACAAAAAAGAAATTTTCAGAATTTATTCAATTAAAAAATAATGAGTAAAACAAAGATAGCATTAGTACAGATGAAAATATCGTCTGACCCAAAAAAAAATATTAAAAATGCTATCGACAAAATTAATTCTGCAGCAAAAAAAGGCGCAAAAGTAATTTGCTTACCAGAGTTATTTTTAACAAAATATTTCTGTCAAGTTGAAAGTCATAAGAACTTTAGTTTCGCTGAGAAAATACCAGGGCCAAGCAGTAACTTATTTTCTTCAATTGCTAAAAAACTGAAAATTATTTTAATAATTTCATTGTTTGAGAAGAAAACCTCTGGGCTTTATCACAATAGTAGCATTGTAATTAACGAAAAAGGTAAACTTTTAGGAAAATATAGAAAAATGCATATCCCTGATGATCCACAATTTTACGAGAAGTTTTATTTTACCCCAGGAGATTTAGGTTTTAAATCATTTAAGACTTCAAAAGGTAATTTGGGAACTTTAATTTGCTGGGATCAATGGTTTCCTGAGGCAGCAAGATTAACAGCTCTTAAAGGAGCAGAAATTATTTTTTATCCAACTGCTATTGGGTGGCATCCAAAAGAAAAAAGGAAATTTGGCAAGTCACAACTCGAGTCTTGGCTTTCAATCCAGAGGTCTCACGCAATAGCTAATGGTATATATGTTGCAGCAATAAATAGAGTTGGAATTGAAAAACAAGGTAATAAAAAGATCGAGTTCTGGGGGAATAGTGTAATATTTGATCCAAGTGGTAACGTCGTAAAAAAGGCCAGTTTAAAAGAAAACATTTTAATTTGTGAAATTGATTTCAAAAAAGTAGAAACCTCTAGACAACATTGGCCTTTTTTTAGAGATAGAAGAATAGACTATTATAAAGGACTACTTAAAAATCCAAGAGATGCCTAAAAAAACAAAATCTCTTTTCAGGATGCCAGCTGAATGGGAAAGACAACAATCTACATTAATGGGATGGCCTAATAATAAAAATGACTGGCCAGGCAAGTTTGACAATATTCCTAAGATATTTGCTAAAATAATTTCAAACATTACAAAATCCCAGGAGGTAAATCTTTTAATTAATAACCGCAAATCTAAGAATATAATTAAAAAATTACTTAGGAAAAATAATGCAAGAATACAAAATGTAAAATTTATAATTTGTAAAACAGATAGAGTATGGATGCGAGATACAGGGCCAATATTTATAAAAGATAAAAAAAATCAAAATATTTTATTAAATTGGGAGTTTAATGGTTGGGCTAAGTATAAAAATTACAGAGCAGATAACAGAGTGAATTTGAGAATAAAAGATCATTACAAAGGAACTGTGATCAATCCTAAATTTAATAAAAAATCGATAGTTCTTGAGGGTGGAGCGATCGATGTTAATGGAAAAGGTTTAATGCTCACAACAAAAGAATGTCTATTAAGTAAAATTCAACAAAGAAATTCTTTCTTAAAAGAGAAAGATTATAATTTCATCTTCAAAAAGTTTTTTGGAGTAAAAAAGGTTATTTGGCTAAATAAAGGTATTGCGGGAGATGATACTCACGGTCACATTGATGATATTGCTAGATTTGTAAAATCTAACAAAGTTTTTCTTGCTTACGAAAATAATAAAAAAGATATAAATTTTAAAAATCTCGATGAAAACTTTAACATTTTAAAAAAAGTCAAAATTGGTTCCTCTCAAATAAAAATTATTAAAATTCCTATGCCTAGACCTATTTATATAAATAAAGTAAGAGTTCCTGCATCATATCTAAACTTTTATATCTTTAATAAATTTGTTTTATTACCAATTTTCAATGATCCTAAAGATAAAATAGTAATTAAAATTTTTAAAAAAGAATTTAATAATAGAAAAATTGTTCCAATAGATTGTTCCGAATTAATTTGGGGTTTTGGAGCAATTCATTGTTTAACACAACAAGAACCAAGATAATTTTACCATTATAGCAAAATATTTTTAGGAGACCAGCTAATAACTACTGAAGCTCCACCTAAATTTTTATCATCTTTAAATAATAATTTAGCATTTTGTCTTTCTAATAAAGTTTTACCTAGGAAAGTTCCAAGACCTAAGCCTGAGTTTGAATTTAATTCTAACGATCTGGATTTAATATATGGTTCTCCCAATTTAGAAATAATATCTTTAGGAAATCCAGGGCCATCATCATTTACAATGATTTTAATTTCTTTATCGTCACTTATCAGAAAAATATTAACTTTACTTTTCGAAAATTTTATCGCATTACCAATAAAATTTCTCAAACCATAAATCATTTCTGCAGACCTTTGGATGTCAATTTTATTTTTATCATTATTTGATACTAAAACAATTTCTTTTGAAGAAGTTTCTTTGAAAGAATTTATTATTTCCTCAAGTAAATTTTCTAATTTTGTTGAACTAAAAAATTTGTCTTCTTCAATCTGTTTTTTTGAAATTCTTTTTAAAATTTCACTACATCTTTTAGATTGGCTAATTAATAAATCAATATCTTTAGATAGCTCGTTGTTATCTCCAATTTCTTTTTTTAATTCTTTAGCTACTACGCTTATTGTAGCTAGCGGTGTTCCTAGAGAATGTGCTGCAGCAGCTGCTTGTCCCCCCAAGGACTCTAATTCATACTCCTTATAAATAACTTCTTGAAGTTTTTTAAAAGCTTCCTCGGATTTCTTTTTTTCACCAGAAAAACGAATACCAAAATAACTTAAAAATATTAAACCGATCAATATAGAAATTATAATTCCAGTTTTATAAAAATTTGGAAAATGTAACAAATTCATTTCCTCTCCTGGTAAAGGTAAATGAAAAAATGATATGGTTAATAAAAGTAGTGATGTTATTAAACCTAAAATAATTGTTGTACCCATACTTAGAAATGTAGATGAAACGATGGCCGGTATCACTAATAGAAAAGAAAAAGGATTGAAAATTCCTCCTGTCAAATAAAGAAGAGCACTCAGTTGCAACAAATCGATCAAGAGGAAAGGAGCTGCATAAAAATCTTTTAATTGATTAATCTTTAACCCAAATTGAAGATATAAATTCGTAGCTAAACCTAGTGAAATAATCAAATAGCTTTCTATAATTGGGAAAGGTAAATTTAAATAATAAAAAACTATACTAATTGCTAAGATTTGCCCAATAATAGCTATATATCTGAGTATTGTTAAAGTATTTTTGTCTAAGCTTAAATTCTCTTTTGTTCGGAAAAGAGTGGAGAAATTCATTAATTTATTAAATATCTAAATTAGCAACATCTAGTGCATTATTTGTGATGAAGTCTTTTCTAGGCGCTACTTCATCCCCCATTAAAATTTCAATCATTTTCTGGTCATCCTTAGATTTGTCTTTCGTTCCTTTTGTATATTGAACCCTTAACATCGTTCTATTATCCGGGTTTAGGGTAGTTTCCCAGAGTTCTTCTGGATTCATTTCTCCTAATCCCTTAAATCTTTGAATAGAGAGACTTTCTCTCTGATCTTGTATAAATTTTTTGTACTCTTGAGAACCTTTTTTTATCTTTTTATCCATTTTCGAAGTTTTTAAGATAAATTCCTCTAAAGCAGCCTCGTTTTTTATATAAACACTTTTATTGGATTTTGTGATTTTATATAAAGGTGGCTGAGCTAAATATAGATGTCCGTTTTCTATAAGCTGATTAAATGGATAATTATTAAAAAAAGTTAAAAGTAAAGTTCTTATGTGTGATCCATCCACGTCAGCATCAGTCATTATAATTATCTTGTCATATCTTAAATTATCAATCTTAAAATCTTTTGAACCAGTGCCTAACGCATTAATAAGAGTTACGATTTCACTAGATGACATCATTTTTGAAAGTGCTTTAGTAGATTGATCTTCCCCATTTTTCTTTCCATTAACAAAAGTGTTTAAAATTTTACCACGTAATGGAAGTACTGCTTGAAATTCTCTTACACGTCCTTGTTTCGCTGACCCTCCTGCTGAGTCTCCCTCAACGATAAATAATTCTGTGCCTTCTCTTTTTTGAATTTGACAGTCAGCAAGTTTACCAGGTAGACCCGTGAGTTCGAAAGCACCTTTTCTCCTAACACTATCTCTTGCTTTTCTTGCAACTTCTCTCGCCATCGCCGCTTGAGAAATTTTTTCAATTACTGTTTTTGCGACTGAGGGATTTTGATCAAACCATGTTGAAACTTTTTCATTGATAATATGCTCAACAATATTTCTAATTTCGGATGAAACTAGTTTATCTTTTGTTTGCGATGAAAACTTTGGATCAGGCATTTTTATTGAGATAATAGCTGTCAACCCTTCTTTTATATCCTCTCCTGATAAAGTAATTTTACTTTTTTTATTGTTCTTATCTGAAAAATATTTATTTATTACTCGTGTAAGTGCACTTCTAAAACCTAATAAATGCGTTCCACCGTCTTTTTGAGGAATATTGTTTGTAAATGGTAAAACCTCTTCAGAGTAACCTGCATTCCATTCAAAAGAACACTCGACTATTACATTGTTTTTTGTTGAAGTGATGTATACTGGTTTTTTAAATACTTCTTTTTCATTTTTGTTTACTAAAATCGGTTTTTTGCTGTTTATATATTTTACAAATTCCAATATACCGCCATCATATTTATGTACAAATTCTTTTGCTTTTTTACCTGTTTTATCAAATAAAGTAATTGATATTCCTTTATTTAAAAAAGCAAGTTCTTTAATCCTTTTATCTAAAATAGAAGCACTGAACTTTATTGATGAAAAGATTTCTTTCGACGGTAGAAAATTAATTTTAGTCCCTCTCTTTTTAGTTTTACCAACTTTTTTTAAAGGTTTTATTGGATTTCCATTAGAAAAGTTTACTTCGTATTCATTTCCTTCTCTATAAATATTTAAAGACAATTTTTCTGATAGAGCATTTACCACTGATACCCCTACTCCGTGTAAACCCCCGGAAACTTTATAAGACGTGTGATCAAATTTTCCGCCAGCGTGTAATTGTGTCATAATAACTTCAGCAGCAGAAATTTTCTCGCTTTTATGAATATCAACAGGAATGCCTCTTCCATCATCTTCGACTGTAATAGTATTATCTGTATTTACTGTTACAATTATATTTTTACAATGTCCTGCCAGAGCTTCATCTATTGAATTATCCAAAACTTCAAACACCATATGGTGTAAACCAGAGCCGTCGTCGGTATCACCAATATACATACCTGGTCTTTTTCTAACCGCATCTAACCCTTTTAAAACTTTTATAGAGTCAGCGCCATAAGAATGGTTGTTTTTAAGATCTAAGTTTTTAGACATTTTCTTTTTTTTAGAATTCAAAATATATCATTTTTTTATTACAATATGAAATCTTGCAAACCTTTATTGACCTAGAAGTATTTAATATCAATGAATTTTAAAGCAAAAATAAAATATATTTCTAATTTAATAAAAATTTAGATTTTCATTGGCATTATCACGTAATAACTGTTTTTATCAGCTGTGTCCTCTATCAAGACCGGTGAGACAGGATCTTTAAAATTCATCTTTAAATTTTGATCCTCAATCTCTGATGCAATATCAACTAGATATTTTGAGTTAAAACTAATATTCATGTTTTCAGAGTTGAATTTAGCGTTTATTTTCTCATTACCTTCACCAGAATTAGCGCTATTAACAGAAACTTGAATATGGTCTTTTGCAATTGAGAGTTTAACACCCTCTTTTCTGTCTAAAGACACACTAGCGACTCTCTCTATAGAACTAATAAATTCCTTAGAGGATACCACCAATGATTTATCATTACTTGTGGGCACTACTTTTTTATAATCAGGAAATTTTCCATCTATTACCTTTGATATAAGTTTTGTATTTCCTAGTGAAAATTTTATTTTATTCTCACTTGTTTGCATCAATAATTCTCCTTGAATTTCTGTCAACAAAGTAGATAGCTGAAAAACAGTTTTCCTTGGTAATATTAGAGACTTGAATTCTTCTGCATTATTAATCTCCAAGCTACTTGAAGATAATCGATGACTATCCGTAGCGACCCCAGTCAAAAAATTTTGACCATTTGCCTCAGTAATATGCAAGAATACTCCATTTAAATAATGTCTCGTATCATCATTAGAAATTGAAATTCTTGTCTTATTCAAAAGTTTTAAAAATCTCCCTTTATTTAAAGTAATTTCTCTATTTTCAAATTCATCAGCAAATGTTGGAAAATTATCAGTCGGCAAACAGAGCAAATTAAAATCAGAATTATCACTCTTTAAGCTCAATTTATTTTCCGATTTCAAATTAAAGTTAAGATCTGAATTTGAGGAAATTTTTCTTAAAATGTCATAAAGTATCGCTGCAGAGGTAGTTGTACTTCCCTCATTTATTACTTTTATTTCTGTAATCTCATCATAAAATATTATGTCTAAATCTGTGGCAATTATTGAGAGTTTTTTATCCTTAATTTGTAATAAAACATTAGATAAAATTGGTAGTGTATTTTTTTTTTCTACAACTCCTTGAACAAAATTTAAAGATTTTAATAATAGGTCTCTCTTTACTACAAATTGCATTAGTTCATTGCTCAAGTAAAAGACTTTTAATCTGATTGATATTTTTTTTCATTTCATCATCTTGCTCTGACAGTCTTGAAATAGTTTTAACAGCATGAATTACGGTTGTATGATCACGATTTGCAAATCTTCTTCCTATCTCCGGCAGAGATCGCGCAGTCATTTTTTTTGCTAAGTACATTGCTATTTGTCTAGGCCTGGCTAGAGGTCTTGATCGTCTTTGAGAAAGCATTTCACTTAGAGGTATATTGAAATAGTTTGAAACCACATTTTGGATCTTATCAACCGTGATCACTCTGATTTGATTGAATACATCTTTAAGAATATTTTTACAGTCTGTTACATTAAGAGTTTTATTATTAACTCTACTAAATGCTATTACTCTATTTAAAACTCCAATTAGTTCTCTAATATTAGTCTTACTCTCTGAAGCAATATAGTTTATTACGTCGTTATCTAAATTGATATTTTCCTTAAATTGACTTTGAGTCTCTTCTATTTTTTTCTTTATTATTTTGATCTTTAATTCTAAATCAGGTGTTTCTATATCTACTACGAGACCTCCTCCAAGTCTTGACTTCATTCTTTCTTGAACTCTATCAAGTTTTGTTGGGGCTCTATCTGCTGAAATTATTATTTGAGAGCCTTTATCCATCAAACTGTTAAACGTATGAAAAAACTCTTCTTGCAAACTCTCTTTTCCACTTATAAACTGAATATCATCAATTATAAAAACAGATGACTTTCTAAAAAAGTCTTTAAAATTAACCATATCATTTTTTTTTATAGATTTAATAAAATGATACATAAATCTTTCAGCAGAAATAAACATTACATTATTATCATTTTGCAATGTTAAACCAATGGCATTGAGAAGGTGAGTTTTGCCCAACCCTACACCACCGCAAATATAAAGCGGATTATATCTCGATAAATGTTCGCATACTTTTCTTGAATAAGATAAAGCAATATCGTTACTTTTACCTTGAATAAAGTTTTCAAAATTTAGATTGGGATTAAGTCGATTGTAATTGAGAATAGAATCTTTAATTTCAGTTACTTTATTGATTTCATTAATTTTGAAGAGCTCTTGATTCTGCTTATTTTCCTCTATTATTTTAAATTCAACTCTATTAATACTTAACTTGAAGTTTCGTACTTGTTCAAGAATTTTATCTAAGTACCTAGAAACAATCCAGTCTCTAAAAAACCTTGTAGGTACGCCTAAAATCAAAAAATCATTATACTCCTTAATTAAGGAAATTTTTTGTAACCAACTATCATAAACTTCTACACCAAATGTCTTTTTAAAAGCTGTTTGAACTTCTTGCCAATTTAAGATTTTTTCCTCTTCAGAAACGTATAGATTTTGAGTTTTAAATTTATTTTTTTCCATTTAGAAAATTACTATGAAATTTCTATAAACTCTCTTTTAAAAATATTTGCAAGAAATTTTTTTTAAAATCAAAAAAAAAATTAGTTTCGGTTGTAATGTTATCGCCTAGATAGAAATTAAAATTTACAACTTAAAAAAGAAAATTAAGAGCTAAAAAAATAAAAAAAAGTTTCTACAACCAAAAAAAGAAAACTATATTTTGATTAAATGAATTTATTTATCTAAATATAGAAAATTTTATTTTTAGTGGATCAACTTTAGATTGATCAAATTATTTTAATTTTTTTGATACTCGAGAAATTTTTCTAGAGGCTGTTTTTCTACTAATTACCCCAGATTTAGCAACCTGCATTAGAATCGATTGAAATTTTGAAAAATTTTTTTTTGCTTTATCTTTTTCCTTTGAACTAAGTAAATTATCCATTTGTTTTATGGCATTTTTATATTTACTTTTTCTAATTCTATTAATTTGAGTTTGTTTTTTAACTCTACGAACTCTTCTAATAGCTGATTTTGTATTAGGCATTTCGAAGATTATATATATTGACCGCTAATAAGGGTCAACTTTATTATTTTTGACAAAATTTGCAAAAAAAAGTTGCTCGATTTGAAATTTTAGACTTATTTATTAATTGGTTACAATCTATATTAGAACATATTTCTCCTTTCCTTCCGTAAACGCTAAAATATTGTTGGAAGTCACCTTTTTTTCCATCATTAGAGAAATCTTTAATAGAAGAGCCACCTAATTTGATTGAGCTTTCAAGTATTTTTTTTGTATTTTTAATAATTTTTTCTATTTCATGATCTTTGATTTTATTAACTTTCCTACTAGGTTTTATTGAGCTTAAAAAAAGTGTCTCATTAGCATAGATATTACCTATACCGGACACAAATTTTTGATCCATGAGAATATCTTTTATAGTTCTCTCTCTTCCTAAAATATATCTCTTAAAGTAAGTCGAATTCCATTCATTATTTAAAGGCTCTGGACCAAGGTTTTTAAGATGCATACTTTTATTGAGTTTATCTTGATTGTAAAATTTTATAAATCCAAATTTTCTTACATCATTATAAATTAATTTTTGATTTTTTTCTAAGTAGAATATTATTCTATCGTGTTTTGAGTCTTTTTCTGGATCAAGTTTATAATAAAAACTCGTTTTAAGTTTTTTCTTTTTTTTATTAATAAAAAAAAATTTACCTGTCATTCCAAGATGGACTAACATGAATGTCTTTCCAGTTAGTTGAAAGATTAAAAATTTTGACCTTCTGTAAATTTTTTCAATTTTTTTACCCTTTAGTTTATAAATTTTTTCCTTATTTACGTTATATCTCAATTTACTATCATTGATCTTTACTTTTTGAATAATCAAATTTAAGATTTTTTTCTCTAAGGACCTTTTAACAACTTCAACTTCAGGTAATTCTGGCATATAATTCTTTTATGAAAAATACTATTCTAAATAAAAACAAGATAGTCAATTCTGTATTTTCAGATGTTCATAAAAAATACGATTTAATGAATGATATCATGTCTTTGGGTGTTCATAGAGTATGGAAACAGAAATTTATTGAATGGATGAATCCTCAGCCAAACACCAGACTTATTGATGTTGCCTCTGGTACTGGAGATATAGCTAAGCTTTTTTTAGAAAAAATTGATGAAATTGGTCATGTAACATGTGTAGAACCTAATGTGGTAATGTTAAAACAAGGTGAAAAAAAATTAAAAAAATTTGGCGAAATAAATTGGATTAACGCACCTGCTGAAAAAATTCCATTAAAAGATGATGCATTTGACTATTACTCTATTAGTTATGGTATTAGAAATGTTTCAGACATCAATAGAACTTTAAAAGAAGCATTTAGAGTTTTAAAACCAGGTGGACGCTTCATGTGCTTAGAATTTTCAAAAATCGAGAATGAGTTATTTAATTTTGTTTATAAACAATATTCAAAAACTATCCCTTTAATTGGTAAATTTATAGTTGGATCAGAAAAACCTTATAAATATTTAGTAGATAGTATTGAAAAATTTTATGATCAGGATCAATTAGTAGAGTTAATATATAAAAATGGTTTTTCTAATGTAGAATTTAGAAATCTTTCTAATGGTATTACAGCTATTCATTCGGGTTGGAAAATTTAAATGATAAAAAGAGTTTTCAAATTATTCCAAATAGCTAGAAAATTTTCTACTTCCGGAGCAGTAACCACAATCAATGAGATTCATCGATTACCAACAATTATAAATTTGTTTTTTGATTGTATCTCGATTGGTGCCAACTCAAATCTGCAAGATAATCAAAAATCTTCTGGTGATAAACTTTGTATTGCTTTACAGGGAATGGGTACAACTTTTATAAAATTAGGTCAGTTTCTAGCTACTAGGCCTGATATAATTGGCGAGGAACTTGCAAAATCTCTTGAAAAATTACAGGACAAGGTTCCTGCTTTTGATCTTCACGATGCAAAAAAAATAATTAAAAAAGAAATTGGAGAGAATTATTTTAAAGATATTCAGGAATTAAGCGAACCTATAGCTGCAGCATCTATAGCTCAAGTACATCTAGCTAAAATTAAACATGAAGAACAGGAAAAGCAAGTCGCAATTAAAATATTAAGACCTGATATAGAAAAATTATTTAATGAAGAATTAGATGCTTTAATGTTGTTTGCTTATATAGTTGAGAATACTATTAAAAAAGCAAAGAGATTAAAATTAGTTGAAGTTGTCCATTTGCTAAGAGAAATAACAAATATAGAAATGGATTTAAGATTTGAAGCTGCTGCAGCTAATGAACTTTATGAAAATACTAAAAATGACCAAGGATTTATTGTTCCAAAGATTTATTGGAATTATACAACTAAAAAAATATTAACCTTAGATAAAGTTGAAGGTGTTTCTATTCGTGAAATACAAAAAATTAATGATCTAAAAATTGATCTTAAGAAACTTGCAGAAAATTTAATACAATTATTTTTGATACAAGCTGTAAGAGATGGCTTTTTTCATGGTGACATGCATCAAGGTAATTTATTCGTAGACCTGAAAGGAAATATAATCCCAGTAGATTTTGGTATTATGGGACGCTTAGATAAAAATAATAGAAAATTTTTGGCTGAAATTTTATATGGTTTTATCAAAAGAGACTACGCTAAAGTTGCAGAGGTCCATTTTCAGGCTGGTCTTGTGCCTAAGGGTGCCTCAAAAGAAGAATTTGCTCAGGCATTAAGATCTGTAGGAGAACCTATTTTTGGACAGTCTATCAAAGACATTTCAGGTGGAAATCTATTGGCTCAACTATTCGAGATCACGGAGAAATTTAATATGCCTACTCAACCCCCACTTCTTTTATTACAAAAAACCATGGTAGTAGTTGAAGGGGTTGCAAGAAGACTTTATCCCGAAACAAATATTTGGGAGGTATCTAGACCAGTCCTAGAAGATTGGCTAAAAAATGTTAAGAGTCCAAAATCAACAATAGATACAGCAATCAATACTTCATCTGAAATTTTAAAAAGAATACCGGATCTACCAGAATTAATGGATAGAGCTGATTATGCTCTAAAGTTAATGGCTGATGGAAATTTAAATTTAGCTATTGGAACAAATAAAAATTTAGAATTAGAACAAATGAAGATTAAAAACTTTAGAAATAATATAGTTATTAGTTTTTTTGGTGTTGTAATTGTCTTTCTATTAGTATTTTAATTACGTATGAATTTAAAAAATAAAAAAATCTTAATAATCATTGGTGGAGGTATTGCAGCCTATAAGTCTTTAGATTTGATAAGATTGCTTAAAAAGAATGGCAATGAAGTTAAAACTATACTAACTAAAAGTGGTAAAGAATTTGTCACTCCATTATCTGTTTCTACTCTGACGAAAAGTAAGGTTTTTGAAAATATTTTTGACAAAGACTCTGAGTTGCAAATAGACCATATTTCATTGTCTAGATGGGCCGACTTAATAATTGTAATGCCTACAACTGCGAATTTTATGACTAAGTTAAGTCTTGGAAAAGCGGAAGATTTAGCGACAACAGTAATATTAGCATCAAATAAAGATATTTTATTAGTTCCTGCAATGAATGTGAGAATGTGGATACACAAAGCAACACAACAAAATGTAAAAATTTTAAAGGACTATGGCTATTTTTTTATAGGGCCAGAAAAAGGTGAGATGGCCTGCGGAGAATATGGAGAAGGTAAAATGTCGAGTCCAAGACAAATTTACTCCTTTATTGAAAAATATTTTAATAAAAAAAATATTATCAAAAGTAAAAACCTAAAAGCCTTAGTAACAGCTGGGCCAACAAGGGAATACTTAGATCCAGTTCGGTATATTTCAAACGAGTCAAGTGGAAAGCAGGGATTTGAAATAGCGGAAGCATTAAGTAGATTAGGTATTAAGACAACTTTAATTACGGGACCCTCACATCTTTATTCCAAAAAAAATATTAAAACAAAAAAAATAATCACAGCTAATGAGATGTTTGAGGCTGTAAAAAAATGTTTGCCAGTAGATATTGCAATATGTGCAGCTGCTGTGGCAGACTTTAAGCCAATTAAAAAAAGTAAGACTAAAATTAAAAAAGAAAACACAAATTTTAAATCAATTGAATTAGAGAAAAATAGAGATATTGTTGAATTTCTTGGTAAGAACAATAAACATAGGCCAAGCTTAGTAATCGGTTTTGCAGCAGAAACTGAAAATTTAAATAGAAATGCATTTTCTAAATTAAGACAGAAAAATTGTGATCTTATAGTTGTTAATGATATTTCCAAAAAAGATAGCGGACTTAATTCAGATTATAATAGAGTTTCTATAATTGATAATTCAGGAAAAATAAAAGTTATAAAAAAAAATAGAAAAAGTTTTATAGCAAATGCAATAGCAGAAATAGTCCTAGATAAACTCTTAATTAATGACAGACGTTTTAATTAAAAGACTATCAAAAAATATCGAGCTACCTAAATACGAGACAAGTGGTTCATCAGGAATGGATCTTTCAGCTAATATTGAAATGCAGATAAAAATTGAGCCAGGAAAAACATCAATAATCCCAACTGGTATATCAGTGTCTATACCTAAAAATTTCGAAATACAAATTAGATCAAGATCAGGCTTGGCTGCTAAAAGTCAAATATCAGTTCTTAATTCACCCGGGACCATAGACGCCGATTACAGAGGTGAATTAAAAGTGATATTAATAAACTTGAGTAATAAGACTTTTGTAGTTGAAAAAGGCACGCGCATCGCTCAAATGGTATTATGCCCTATAGTTAAAGCTAAGTTTAAGGAAGTAGATAGCCTAGACGATACAGATAGAGGAGATGGTGGCTTTGGATCAACTGGGTTGAAATAATTTATGCAATTAGGATTGAAAGATTTTAAAAGGTTTGAAAAACAAATAATTCTTAAAAATGTTGGAGTAGCTGGACAAAAAAAAATATTTAATGCTAAAGTATTAATAATCGGTATTGGGGGTTTGGGTTGCCCACTTTTAACTTACTTAGCTGCATCTGGGGTTGGGACAATAGGAATCGCAGATCCAGATAAAATTGAAATAAGTAATTTGAATCGACAAACATTATTTACTGCTAATGATATAGGTAAGTTCAAAGTCGACCAGGCTAAATATATTATTAATAGAATAAATAATAAGATTAGAATTAAAGTTTTTAAAAAAAAAATAACCTTAAAGAATATTAAATCAGCAATTAGAGATTTTGATATAATTTGTGATGGAACAGATAATTTTGAGACAAGATACTTGGTCAATGATGAATGTAAAAAAATGAAAAAAATACTCATCTCTGCAGCAATTAGTAAATTTGATGGCCACTTATATAAGTTTAATTTTAAAAAAAAGACTTCCTGTTACAGATGCTTTATGCCGGAAATGCCTGTTTTTGAGAGAAATTGTGAAACAGATGGGATTTTCTCTCCAGTAGCTGGAATTTTAGGATCACTACAAGCTAATGAAGTTTTAAAAACAATTATAGGATTAAGAAACAGTTTAGATAACCAGATGATGATTTTTGATTCAATTAAAATAAATTTAAGAAAAATAAAATTATCTTTAAACCCTGAGTGTAAAAACAAATGTTAAAAATTGTTTATATTATTTTTATTTTTTATTTTTCATTTAAGAGTCTTTTCGCAAATGAATACTTTCTAACATTGAGAAATGACAAAGTAAATCTAAGACAAGGACCGTCTTTCGAATATCCTATCAAATTATTTTACAAAAAAAAATTTTTACCTGTCGTAATTCAAGATAAATCTGAAAATTTTCGGAAAATAAGAGATCATGAAAATAATACCGGTTGGATCCATATTTCACAATTATCAAAAAAAAAAGCAGCAATCGTAATTGACGATAATGCTTACATTTATTCGAGCAGCACTATTTACTCTAAACCTTTGGCTGTATCAGAAAGTGGAAAACTCTTAATTTTCAAAAAATGCAAAGAGAATTGGTGTAAACTATCGAATAAAGATATCAAAGGATGGATAAAGAAAGAGCATCTTTGGGGAAAAATTAATTAATTTATTTTTTTTTGTACTTTGATGACCAAACTTTATCTAAAACAAAGTACCAGACTGCATTGGCAATCGGTTCAACAATAGCATCCGTAAGAGCAACCATAAAAGATACGTCTGCTATTAACATCAATACAGTAATTGCAATTAAAAAATGACCAATGGTATAAATTAATGTTCTTAAAAGTGAGCCTTTATTATTCTCGTATATGTCCTTGGCTGTAAGATATATTCCTCTATTGAATTCTGCCATTATTATTGAATGGATTTTCTAGAACACAAGCTACTAAGTGTATTCTATTCTGTTCCCCTCCATTAAAAAAGTTATGATACTTTGTGTTATTTGTTATTGTCACTGTGCCATCGGCTGGCATATGTTTACTTACTTCTTCAATAACCATTCTGCATCCTTTATTAGTTATTATTGGAACATGTAATCTTGGCTCGGGATCTCTGTGCCAACTAAGTGTAGATCTAGGTTCTTTAAGAAGTATTCTTACTCTTCCAAGTTTAAAATTCTCTTTTAAAGTATTAAAAACATGTTCGAAATAAGTTCCCTTAAACTCTGGAAGCAATTCCGTATATTTTGACTCATCTATCGGTTTATCTCTCATCGCCTCTTTGCCGCTTTCATCTGGAATAGTCCAGTAAGTCCCTCTAACGTTATGACCTTCGATTGAAGATTTATCACCTGGTATTTGGTTTACTGGAATTGCGCCAAAATTTTTGATACCTAGAGAATTAAAATTTTTTTGCTTTAAAATTTTTTCTAAATCACTTCTTAATTTATTAATGTCAAATTTAAGATCTGGCACTTGATAAAAATCGCCACTAATTTTATTATTAAGAGTTTCCACATTTTCCATTTTTTTTACCGTTTCCATTTTAATTTAGTTTTATTAAGTTTGGCATGTCAGCATTCATTATTTTTGTCCAAACTTTAATAAAGTCTTTAATAAATTTTTCTTTATTGTCGTCTTGTGCATAAACTTCTGAGTAGGATCTAAGAATAGAGTTAGATCCTAAAACTAAATCAGCTCTTGAAGCTGTGAATTTAACTTTTTTAGTTCTGCGATCAATAACATCGTATGAATTTTTTCCAGTAGGCCTCCATGTATATTTCATATCAACTAAATTTACGAAGAAATCATTTGTAAGTGCTCCAACTTTATCAGTCATAACACCTTTTTCTTTTGCACTTGAATGATTAGTTCCTAGCACTCTCATTCCGCCCACTAAACAAGTCATTTCTTGTGCAGTTAAACCCATAAGTGAGGCTCTCTCTAATAGAAGTTCTTCAGGCATTACTGAATAGTCGGCTTTGAAATAGTTTCTAAAACCATCATGATGAGGTTCTAACCATTTAAAGCTTGTAATTTCAGTTTGGTCTTGTGAAGCGTCACCCCTTCCAGGATTAAATGGGACTTTTGCTTTAGAACCGGCTTTTTTAATAGCTTTTTCAAGACCTACATTACCTGCTAATACTATTGTATCGGCAATTGTTGCTCCAGTTTTTTTAGCTATTCCCTCAAGAACTTTTAAAACTTTAGAGAGTTTTTTTGGCTCATTTGCTTCCCACTGACTCATTGGTTCTAAACGAATTCTTGCTCCATTAGCTCCACCTCTTTTATCGGTTCTTCTATATGTTCTTGCGCTATCCCAAGCAGTGGTAATTAGTTCACTAGAATTTAATTTTGAGGAAGAAATCATTTTCTTTGTTTTCTCCACGTTATATTTCTTTTTAGGTTTTGGGACATTACCTTGCCAATATAAATCCTCTTTAGGAGCCCAGGGTCCAATATAGTTCTCTTTATTTCCCATTGTCCTATGAGTTAACTTAAACCATGCTCTTGCAAATGAATCCTCAAAAAATTTCGGATCTTTGTAAAATCTCTCTGAAATTTTCCTGTATTCTGGATCCATTGCCATCGCCATATCTGCATCAGTAAACATTAATCTAGCTTTTTTATTAGGATCTCCTAAGTCTCTTGGTTTTTTTTCCTCTTCAAGATTAATTGGTTCCCATTGCCAAGCGCCTGCAGGACTTTTTTTACTTTCCCACTCATAGTTAAGTAAAAGATCTAAATATTGATGGTCCCACTTATCGGGATTTGTTGTCCAAGCTCCTTCGAGCCCTGATGTAATTTGATTTGCCCCAGTACCGTTTTCCTGGTTCCAACCAAAACCTTGCTCGTGAATATCAGCTCCGGCAGGCTCTGGTCCTAAATTGTCAGGATTACCATTACCATGTGCTCTTCCAATCGAGTGGCCTCCAACTGTGAGTGCTGCGGTCTCAACATCATTCATTCCCATTCTTCCAAAGGTTTCCCGGACGTCCATCGCAGTCCTTATCGGATCAGGTTTTCCCTCAACACCTTGAGGATTTACATAAACTAATTGAAAATGAGAAGCTGCAAGAGGGGCTTCTAATGAAGATCTATCTTGTGGATCTCCATATCTGTTTACTGCTAACGGAACTGTTTCTTTCCCCCAGTAAACATCTTTTTCAGGCTCCCAAATATCCTCTCTACCAAATGAAAAACCAAAAGTTTTAAATCCAGCATGCTCATAAGCCATAGTACCAGCTAGAACCATCAAATCTGACCAACTTAATTTATTGCCGTACTTTTTTTTAATTGGCCATAACAACCTTCTAGCTTTATCTAAATTTGTGTTATCAGGCCAAGAGTCTTGGGGTGAAAATCTATGTGATCCAACGTTAGGTCTCCCGTCAAATTCTCTGTAAGTACCAACTTGGTGCCAAGTTAGTCTCACCATTAATCCGCTGTAAGTTCCAAGATCTGCGGGCCACCACTCTTGGCTGTCTGTCATTAGTTTCAATAAATCGTTTTTTAAAGCTTTAAAGTTTAATTTTTTTACTTCTTTTCTATAATTGAACCCTGGAAGTGGATTTGTTTTTGTGTCGTGTTGATGTAAAATATCTAAGTTAATACTGTTGGGCCAAAGTCTAGCGGTATTTGACTCACCCGCCTTTGTAACTCCCCCATGCATGACTGGGCATTTTCCGTTACTATTTTTTTTATATTCTACACTCATACTAATTCCTAGTTTATAATAATTCTAAAGTGAAAAGCAAGCGACAAACTGTCAGTTTTTCAAATTTATAAATACCTCAATGTTCTTTATTTTTTTTCCATTTGGAGCCTTAGGCAATTTTTGTATAACTACATCTTTTGCGTTTATATCAATCAGCTCTGAAGTATCATTATCGTAAAAATGATGATGATTAGAAACATTTGTATCAAAATAAGTTTTTTTTCCTCTTACCTCAATTTCATTTAGATGTCCTGCAGCTTTAAATGCATGAACTGTGTTGTAGATTGTGGCTAAAGCAAATTTAGTAGAAGTTTTTTTTAGTAATAACTTATTGAGACTTTCAACTGTAAAATGAATAGTTTTTTCTCTATCAAATAAAAATTTTGCAATTTCCACTCTCTGCTTTGTTGGTCTTAAGCCTGAACTACGTAATTTGTTTAAAATTTCTATAAGTTTCATGGTTTTTTTAGCTTTTTGAGCTAGTTTATAATCATTCTAAAACAAAATATATATGAATACTATATTAAATCAAGTAAAAGTGATTTTAAATTTATGGAAAAAAACAGCTATACTTATGATGAATTAATTTCGTGTGGAGAGGGAAAATTATTTGGAGAAGGAAATGCTAAACTTCCTCTACCACCGATGTTAATGTTTGATAGAATAACTGAAATTAAAAAAGATAAAGGTGAGTTTAAAAAAGGTTTTATTAAGGCTGAACTTGATATCAAAGATAATTTATGGTTCTTTGATTGTCACTTTAAAAAAGACCCAGTTATGCCTGGGTGCCTTGGATTAGATGCGATGTGGCAATTAGTTGGCTTTTACCTTGGTTGGATTGGTGAACCAGGAAAGGGTAGAGCGCTAGGAGTTAATAGTGTTAAATTTACTGGAGAAGTTTTAAAAAATATTAAAATGGCAACTTATGAAATTAATATGAAGAGGATTTTAAAAAAAGAAGGTACTGCAGTAGGTCTAGCAAACGGTATTTTAAGCGCTGATGGCAAAATAATTTATACAGCTGAAAATTTGAAAGTAGGGTTGTTTAAGTCATGAAAAGAGTTGTTATAACTGGAATAGGTGTGGTTTCTTGTTTGGGAAACAATCAAGAAGAAGTTTATAAATCTTTACTAAACGCTAAATCAGGGATTACATTTGCAGAAGAGTATAAAGAATATAATTTAAAAAGTCATGTTCATGGAAAACCAAATATAAAACTTGAGGACTTTGTAGATAGAAAATTTATAAGATTCATGGGGCCTGGATCAGCTTATAATTATATTTCTATGAATGAAGCTGTAAAAGACTCAGGCTTAGAGGAAAAAGATGTTAGTAACATAACTACTGGAATGATAATGGGATCTGGCGGACCGTCTATTGAAAACGTAATATTAGCTGCAGATAAAACTAGAGAAAAAAGCCCTAAAAGGATGGGTCCTTTTGTTGTGCCAAGAACTATGTCTAGTACTGCATCAGCAACTCTTGCAGTACCATTTAAAATAAAAGGAGTTAACTATACAATCAGTTCAGCTTGCGCAACCAGCGGTCATTGTATTGGTAATGCAATGGAGTTAATCCAACTAGGAAAACAAAAAATTATTTTTGCAGGTGGAAGCGATGAAGTACATTTCGCAATGACTGCAATGTTTGATGCTATGACAGCCCTTTCCTCAAAATATAATGATACTCCTGAAAAAGCTTCTAGGCCCTATGATAAAACACGAGATGGCTTTGTTATCTCAGGTGGAGGAGGGGTGTTAGTTTTGGAGGAGTACGAGCACGCAAAGTCAAGAGGTGCGAAGATATATGCAGAGCTTACTGGATACGGTGCCACATCTGATGGTTATGACATGGTGGCTCCTTCTGGAGAGGGCGCAGTCAGATGTATGAAAATGGCATTGAGTACTACAAAAAATAAAATTGATTATATAAATACTCACGGTACATCAACACCTGTCGGAGATATAACAGAATTGAAAGCTGTAGGAGAAGTTTTCAGTGATTATAAACCAAAAATTAGTTCAACCAAATCTCTTGCAGGTCATTCTCTAGGAGCTACATCAGTTCATGAGGCTGTTTATAGTTTAATTATGATGAAAAATAATTTTATAGCTGCCTCTGCAAATATTAGCGATATGGATGAGGATGCAAAAAGATATCCAATTGTTACAAAAGTAGAAAAAGATGTAAATTTAAATTCTGTAATGTCGAATAGTTTCGGCTTTGGCGGGACTAATGCTACTTTAGTTTTTGAAAAGGTAAAATAATGAGTTTAATGAAGGGAAAAAAAGGTCTGATAATGGGAGTTGCAAACGAGCGTTCTATTGCTTGGGGTATATCTCAAAAACTTGCAGAAGCTGGGGCAGAATTAGCTTTTACTTACTTAGGTGATGCTTTAAAAAAGAGAGTTGTTCCTTTAGCAGAAAAATTAAACTCAAAATTAACTTTCAGTTGCGATGTTGAAAAAAATGATGAAGTTGTTCAACTTTTCAAAGATGTAAAGTCAAAATGGGGAGAAATAGATTTTGTAGTTCATGCAGTGGCTTTTTCCGATAAATCAGAGTTATCAGGAGAATATTTAAATACTACAAGAGAAAATTTTCTTAGAAGTATGCTAATCTCTTGTTTTTCATTTACTGAAGTAGCCAAGGAGGCTTCAAAAATAATGAAAGAGGGAGGAAGTTTGCTAACACTTACTTATGAGTCTACTAAAGCTATTCCAAATTATAATGTTATGGGGGTTTGTAAATCTGCTTTAGAGGCCAGTGTAAAATATTTAGCCAGGGATCTTGGTGGAAAAAAGATTAGAGTAAACGCAATCAGCGCAGGACCCATAAAAACTTTAGCTGCTTCTGCAATTGGAGATGCAAAATTTTTATATAAATGGAATGAAGATCATTCCTTTTTAAAAAGAAATGTAGATATTCACGATGTTGGAAATTCTGCGTTTTATTTAATTAGTAATTTAGCTGCAGGTGTTACTGGTGAAATACATTATGTAGATGCTGGATATAATAAAGTTGGAATGCCAGATCCTAAAAATATTACTTAAACAATCTTGCTGTTTTAAGAGTTTTTTCAACTATAAAATTTGTTATATTCTGAATAGAATTAGGGTCTGTGATACCTATTATATAATCCAAATCAACTATTTTGTTATGATGTTTAACGATAAAATTTTCAAATCTTTCGAAGTCTTTGTCATCCCAATAGTTTATATGTAGTTGAGTAGACTGAATACCAAATGGTAAAAATATTTCTCTGTAAAAAAGTTGAGGAATAAAAAGCAAATCATCTTTGTAAAAAGGAAATAATCCATATCCGTCTATAATTATTTTAATATCTTTTTTTTTTAAGGCCTCTAATGTATTTTGATCATAAATATGATTAGGAGCAAAAAAACTTCTTATCTTTATTTGCCTTTTTTGAAACTCAAACAAACCAGACTCAATTTTGCTTAACTGTTTTGAAAATTCTAATCCATAAAATTCAGAGTCACCACCATAATTGAAAACATCATTTTTGTCAGATTTTTGAGTATAAAGATGGTTGCATCCGTGCATTGTTATTTCCCAACCCTTATTTTTCCAATTTGTGACTTTATCCCAAAAGAGTTCGGTTTTTGGATAAGTTAATAGTTCAGGATCTTTATTAGCTGGGATAACACCAAGTAGTGGTTTGATTTTGTATTTATCAAATAATAATTCACATTTTTCCATTAATGCCCAATTCATATTCTCACATATATCATCCATTCGGATAAGTAATCCGGTATATTTAGAAAAAATTTTATTTATTGAATTAAACATATTTATTTATATTTTATCTTACAGTGAGCAAATTTCATATAAAAAAGGTATCTGAAATAGATAAAAAGAAACTATTAAAATTTTATCAAGAGTCTTTTGATTATAAAAATAATAATCTAGATATTTTAAATTGGCGATACAGGCCTGGATTTAAAAGTTTTGAACCTCTCGTTTTAGAGGTTGATGAAGAGATTTGCGGGCATGCTGGCCTTATAGCAAATGATTTAAAAATCAAAGATGATATAAAAACTGGCATTTGGTTTACTGATTTTTATGTAAAAGAAAAATGTAGATCTTTAGGATATGGAAAATTATTGACTAAAGAATGGATGAAAATTTGTCCAATTAAAATAACACTGTGCAATGATCTATCTTTAAAAATTTTTAAAAAAATGAATTGGTCTTATAATAATAAATTTTTAAAAAAAATAAAAATTACGAACTTGCTTAATTTTATTCCAATTTTCAAAAAAGCTAAAGAGTTAGAAATAAATAATAATAATTTAGGAGATTTAAAACTTGAAGATACAAATAATCAAACTATTTCCAGAGTAGCAAATGAAAGTGAAAAATTATTATCGGGAAAATCATTAGGAATTGTAAGAGATGAAAACTGGTTTAAATGGCGAATCTTAGATTATCCTGAAAAGAAAAATATTTTTATTTTTAGATATATAGACACAAACATAATTGCTGAGATAAAAATTAAAGATAGTTTTAAAATTTTGAATATTATTTATGTTTCAAAACCAATAAAGATAAGTTTATCAAACCTTTTTTCAAATTTTGCTAAAAACAATAAGATTAATTTTATAAGTTTTATTTCAGAAAAAAAAGAATTATTCAACATTAACACGCCGTGGAGTAGAAAACTCAACTTTGCTTTCTTTACAGAAGACTCTTCGATTAAACATTTAATTAACGAATTTGATAATATTCAATTTATAGATAGCGATATTGGTTTTATTTAAATTATACTGACGCTTGTTTAATTGATAATTTTACTTTTCCTCTATCAAATCCAACTACTTTTACAGACACTTCATCGCCTTCTTTTACAACATCACCAACTTTTGCAACACGTTTATCAGCCAGTTCTGAAATATGAACAAGACCGTCTTGTTTTCCTAAAAAGTTAACGAAAGCTCCAAATTCCATTATTTTAACAACTTTACCTTTATAAATTTTACCCATTTCTGGTTTGGCAATTAAATTTTTAATAAAATCGATAGCTTTATTTCTTGAGGATTCATCTGGGGCTGCCACTGTTACTTCTCCAGTATCTTTTACATCAACTTTAGCTCCCGATGTCTCAACAATTTCTCGTATTGTTGCACCCCCTTTTCCAATTACTGTTGCTATATCTTTTTTATCAACTTTAATTGTTTCCATTTTTGGTGTGTGTTTCGAAAACTCTTTTCTTGATGTTTTAATAGCTTTATTCATTTCACTTAAAATATGTTCTCGTCCACCTTTCGCTTGATCTAAAGCTTTTTCCATAATTTCAAAAGTAATACCTGTTATTTTTATATCCATCTGAAGTGAGGTAATACCATTTTTTGTGCCAGCGACTTTAAAATCCATATCACCTAAATGATCTTCGTCCCCCAAAATATCAGAAAGCACAGAAAAATCGTCACCCTCCTTGATTAACCCCATTGCAATTCCAGCAACTGGCTCCTTTATTGGAACTCCTGCATCCATTAAAGATAATGAGGTTCCACACACTGTTGCCATAGATGAAGATCCGTTTGACTCAGTAATTTCTGAAACTACTCTAAGTGTATAAGGAAAACTTTCCTTTGATGGTAAAGATGAATTTATTGCTCTCCATGCTAATTTACCGTGTCCAATTTCTCTTCTTCCAGTACCTATTCTTCCGCATTCTCCAACTGAAAAAGGTGGAAAATTATAGTGCAACATGAAATTAGATCTTTGCATTCCTTCGAGACTTTCTAGTCTTTGCTCATCATCTGTCATACCTAGTGTAGTCACCACTAGAGCTTGAGTTTCTCCTCTAGTAAAAAGAGCAGATCCATGAGTTCTTGGTAAAACACCAACCTCACATTTTATCTGTCTTACGTCTGCTAGACCTCTGCCATCTATTCTTTTCTTTTCTTTTAAAATTGCGGTTCTAACAATATCTTTCTCTAATGATTTCAGTTGAGACATTACTTGATTTTCTGTAACGGTTTCATCTTCCCCAAACATTTCTTTACATTGTGTCTCTATTTCAGAAATAGCTGAAGATCTCTTTTTCTTATCTATTTCTTTAAATGCGCTTCTTAATCCACCTTCAAATTTTTCAGAGATTTTCTTTTTAATCTCAGAATGATCAACTTCTTCAACTTCCCATTTAGGTTTGCTAGCTTTTTTTGCCAATTTTTCTATTGCTTCAATTATCGGTACAAATTTTTCATGGCCAAATTTTACAGCATCTAGCATAACTTTTTCGGATAATCCCGATGTTTCAGACTCAACCATAAGAACTGCATCTTTAGTTCCAGCAACTACAAGATCTAATTCAGAGTCTTTTAATTCTTCCACAGATGGATTTAATAGATACTTTCCATCTTTGTAGCCAACTCTACTAGCCGCTATAGGACCTAAAAATGGTAATCCAGAAATTGCTAAAGCTGCTGAAGAAGCTATAATTGATAATATATCTGGTTGATTTTCACTATCATATGACAAGACTGTAGGAAGAACTTGAACCTCATTCATAAAACCAGATGGAAATAAAGGTCTTATTGGTCTATCTATTAATCTAGAAATTAATGTTTCTGCTTCAGTTGGTCTTGCTTCTCTTTTAAAATATCCCCCAGGTATTTTTCCAGCTGCATAATATTTTTCTTGATAATTTACGGACAAGGGAAAATAATCTTGACCTTCTGCAACTTTTTTAGCTCCTACTGCTGTTGCTATCACAACTGTTTCTCCAAGAGTAGCAATGATAGCTCCATCTGCTTGTCTTGCTATTTTACCTGTTTCTAAAGTTAATTTTTTACCATTAACTTCTAATTCTTCTTTATTTATTTTGAACATTATTTCCTTAAATTTAGTTGTTTAATAACCTTTTGGTATGACTCAGTATTTTGTTTTTTAAGATAAGCGAGTAGCTTTTTTCTTTTGTTAACTGATTTAGTCAGACCTAAAGTTGAGTGTTTATCCTTTTTAAATTTTTTGAAGTGTTCTGATAATTTTGTAATCTTATCAGTCAATAAACCTATTTGTATTTCAGTTGAGCCAACATCTTTGGAATGTATAGCTAATGATTTAATTATATCTTTTTTTTTCTTTGTCATTATCTTTATTTTTTTTAATTATTCTCTCAATCTTTTCAGCATATTCAAAAGAGTTATCTTCTACAAAAGTGAGTTTAGGAAGAAACTTAATAACTAGCCTTTTAGACAGCGCTTTTCTAACAAGATGTGAGTATTCAGTCAAGATTTTTACTATTTCTTTAGTATCTATACCTCCCAAAGGAATTACATAAACTCGTGCAGTTTTTAGATCTGGTGTCATTCTAACCTCAGTAACTGTTATTAATTTAGAGTTAATTGTTGGAATTTTTGCTTCGTTTCTTAGAAATAGCTCACCTAAATTTTGTTTAACTAATTCTCCCACTCTAAGTTGCCTTTGGCTAAATGGTCTTTGGGAAAGTTGGTCTCTCATTTAAATTGTTCTCCTTATTTCTTCAGATATATAAGACTCGATCACATCTTTCTCTTTAAAATCAATAAAATCTCTTATACTTATTCCGCATTCAAAACCAGTTCCGACTTCTTTTACTTGATCTTTTTCCCTGTATATCGAAAGAATTTCCCCATTATACACAACCACACCATCTCTAATAATTCTTGCTCTTGATTTACTTTTTATTTCGCCGCTAATTACCTTCGATCCAGCGATTTTTCCAGCATTTGATACTTTAAAAATCTTTTTAATTTCTGCACTACCTAAAATAGTCTCTTTAATATCTGGCTCTAATAGACCAGATAAAGATTTTTCAACAAAATCTAAGGCTTCATAAATTATGTTAAAAAATTTGATATCTATTTTTTGTTCTTCTGCTAACTTTTTAGCTTCTCTGTTTGGTTTAACATTAAAACCTATTAGTATAGCATTAGAAGCTTTTGCAAGAGATACATCAGTTTCATTGATCATACCAATATCTGATAAAATAATCTTTGCTTCAACTTCTTTGTGTTCAATTTTATTTATAGCCATTTTTAAAGCTTCACTTGATCCTTGAACATCTGATTTTATGACAATATTTAACTCATCTTTTTCTTTTAAATTTTCAAAAAGTGTAGTCTTATCTTTAGCTATTAATTGATTTTTAGCTTTTTTAGTTTTTTTAAATTCTGATAACTTTTTAGCTTCTTCCTCATTTTTTGTAACTAGAAATTCTGCACCTGCATATGCTGTACTGTTCATACCAAGTATTTCTACCGGCATTGATGGGGAGGCTTCATTAACTGATTTACCTTCATAGCTAATCATAGCTCGAATTTTTCCCCAAGTATCACCACAAATAAAATAATCTCCCCGTTTTAAATTTCCATTGCTAATTAAAATTGTGGATACCGGACCCTTACCTTTGTCAATTTTGGACTCTATTACAACACCTTTGGCATCGTCTGTAAAAGAGGCTTTCAAATCTAAAATTTCTGATTGTAATAAAATAGCTTCTTTAAGTTTATCTAAATTGATTTTTTTCAATGCTGAAACCTCAACAAATAATGTATCTCCACTCAAATCTTCTGCCACTAGCTCGTATTGCATCATTTCATTTTTAATTTTGCTTATATTTTTTTCTGGTAAATCACATTTATTAATCGCTACAATTATTGGAACCTTAGCAGCCTTAGCATGTTTAATTGCTTCTACTGTTTGAGGTTTGATCCCGTCATCTGCTGCAACAACTAGAACAACAATATCTGTAATTTTTGAACCTCTTGCCCTCATTTCAGTAAAAGCAGCATGACCAGGAGTATCAATAAAAGTGATTAATTTATCGTCATTAGTTTTTACTTGATATGCACCAATGTGCTGAGTTATACCACCATGTTCGCTTGATACAACATTTGTATCTCTCAGCGAGTCAAGGAGAGAAGTTTTTCCGTGGTCTACGTGACCCATAATTGTTACTACTGGCGGTCTAACTTTAACCTCACCTTTTAAATTTTCTTTTACTTTGCTCGACTCAATAGAAGGTTTATCATCAATAATAGGTTTATGACCAAACTCCTTAACAATATATTCAGCAGTATCTTTATCAATATTATGATTTATAGTCGCTACAACTTTCATATTAAATAAAAATTTTATTATCTCATTCGATTTCTCTGCCATTCGATTAGAGAGCTCTTGAATTGTTATTTGCTCAGGTATTTTTACTTCTCTTATTACTTTCTTAAATTCTTTTTTTTCATCACTATCTGGTTTATTTTTTTTCTCTTTTAATCGTGCTCGCTTGACAGATGCTAAACTTCTTTGTTTAATTTCAATTTCCTCCACATTTAAAGCTCTAGAAACAGTTAGTTTGAAATCTCTTTTATCTATAGGAGTTTTCAACTTTAATTTACTTTTTCCTGCTGGTTTGTTTTCTTTTTTGATAAAATCTTTAGTTGCTTGTTGTTCGATAAATTTTCGAGTGAAATTCTTTTTTTTTAAGTCTTTATTAAGATCAGTATTAGCTACGGGGTTGACTCTATTAAAATTTTTACTGGGCCTTAATGGTTTTTTTTTATTTACAGAGAACGATTTTTTACCTGATGTGGAAATAGCGCTTGTATCGATTTTTTTTTTTAAACTTGATGAGATAGTAAGTGTTTTTTTCTTATCTTTATCCATAGCATTATTTAAAAGCAATCTCTCTTGCGGCCATTATGAGTTCATCTGCTTCTTTTCTTGAAAGAGAAAACTCTTCAAGATATCCATTAATTCTTATTTTTTTTCCTTTTATTTCATCAAATCCACCGATGAGCTCATCAGAAGATAGGTCTGCAAAATCACTTATTTTTTTTATATTTTTTTGTCCTAAAATTACGAGCATTCCTTGTGTCATTCCTTTTAGATTAATCAATTTATCATCGACACCCAATTCTTTTAATTTACTTGCAACAGCTTCTTTTTCTTTAATAAGAGTCTCTTTAGATCTACTTATAAGTTCCTTTGCTGTGTCTTCATCAATCGCATCAATTTTTGAAATATTTTCTGGAGATGATTGTGCTATCTCTTCAATTGAAGTAAATCCTTCTGAAACCAAAAGCTGTCCAAGAGTTTCGTCGACTTCTAAGTTTTTTATTAAATTCTCTGTTCTGTCTTTAAATTCTGCCTGCCTTCTTTCTGAGTCCTCTTTATCAGTGAGAATATCTATTTCATAGTTTGTTAATTTTGATGCAAGTCTAACATTTTGTCCCCTTCTACCAATAGCCTTACTTAAGTTTTCCTCTGTTAAAATTATGTCTATTCTCTTATTATCTTGATCAATTAAAACTTTCTGTATTTCTGCTGGTGATAAAGATTCTGAAATTAAAGTAGGCAGATCTTCTGTCCACTTAATGATATCAATTTTTTCTCCATGTAACTCATTCACTATTGTTTGTACTCTGCTACCTCTCATTCCTACGCATGCTCCCACGGGATCTATTGAGGAGTCTTGAGAATGAACACAGATTTTAGCTCTGCTTCCAGGATCTCTAGCAACAGATTTTATTTCAATTATTCCTTCGTAAATTTCTGGAACTTCTTGAAAAAATAATCTTGCTAAAAATTGTGGATGAGCTCTAGATAGAAAAATTTGATGACCCTTAAGTTCTTTTTTTACTTCATAGCAGTAAGCCTTTACTCGATCACCTGTTTTTAAGATTTCGCGAGGTATTAGCTCATCTTTTTTGATTACCCCCTCTGCTTTACCTAAGTCAACAATGACATTTCCGTATTCCAATCTTTTGATTATACCACTTAGTATTTGACCTTGCTTGTCTATGAAATCCTCATATTGTCTATTTTTTTCCGCTTCTCTAACCCGGCTACTAATTACTTGTTTTGCGCTCTGCGCAGCGATTCTTCCAAAATCAATTTGAGGTAATTCTTCATAAATTTTTTCTCCAACTTTCAAGTTTTGATTCTTTGGATAAAACTTTTTTGCATCTTGAACAGATATTTCTCTCGAAGAATCCTCTACTTTTTCAACAATATCTAAAACTTTTTGAATTTTAATCTCGCCATTTTCCCTATCAATAACTACTTCTATGTTATTATCATTTCCAAACTTTGTAAGAGCTGCCTTTTGAATCGCACTTTCCATTGATCCAATTACAAGTTCTTTATCAATAGATTTTTCGTTAGCAACTGCTTCTACTATCCTTAACAGCTCAAGCTTATCTAAACCTCTGTTTAACATTTTATTGCTCCTAAAAAAAAATGGGCTACTGCCCATTTTGATATTCAATAATTTTTTTAATATTTAGAAGAAAATTAAGGTTTTTTCAAGATGTCTATTTAAATAAATCCGCTTTATCTGTTTTTTCCCAAGAAAATTCACCTTTATCTGTAGGTTTTCTTCCAAAGTGACCGTATGATGATGTGGTTTGATAAATTGGTTTATTGAGTTTTAACATTTCTCGTATTCCCCTAGGTGAGAGGTCAAAATTATCTTGGATAATATTCATTACTTTTTTTATTTTTTCTTCATCATTATCATCTAGTTTAACAAGTATAGAAAGTGGTTTAGAGACTCCAATAGCATATGCTACTTGTATCAAACATTTTTTTGTGAGGCCTGAGGCGACAACATTTTTTGCGATATATCTTGCGGCATATGCAGCAGATCTATCAACCTTGGTTGGGTCTTTGCCTGAAAAAGCTCCTCCCCCATGTGGTGCTGAGCCACCGTAAGTATCAACAATTATCTTTCTTCCAGTAAGTCCTGTGTCTCCATCTGGCCCTCCAATTATAAATTGACCGGTTGGATTAATATAAATTTCATCAGACGATAAATCTTTTAAAAGATTTGAAGGGATGGATTTTTTTATATATGGAACAACTAAATCTTTTACCTTTTTTTGATCAAGGTCTTTTGAATGTTGTGTAGAGATAACTATAGATGTTACTTTTGTTGGTTTATCTTTTTCATACATCATTGTAACTTGACTTTTATTATCTGGTTCTATTCCATTTAATAAACCTTTTTTTCTATCTTCTGCCATTAATCTTAATATTTTGTGAGAGTAATGTATGGGTGCCGGCATTAATTCTTCGGTTTCATCGCACGCGTATCCAAACATTAGTCCTTGATCACCTGCGCCGTCATCTTTGTTCTCTTTTGAATCTACTCCCATAGCAATATCAGATGATTGTTCGTGTAAAAAACTTTCAATCTGAGCATTTTTCCAGCTGAAGCCTTTTTGATCGTATCCAATTTCTTTAATACACTCTCTTACTTTGGCGACCAATTCTTCTTTGTCAAATTTAGGACCTCTAGTTTCTCCAGCTAAGATAACCCTATTTGTTGTTGTTAAAGTTTCACAAGCTACCCTCGAATAGGGGTCTCTTGATAAATAAGTATCCACAACCATATCAGAAATCTTATCACTAACCTTATCTGGATGACCTTCTGAAACAGACTCGCTAGTGAACAAATAGTTATTTCTATCCATTATTTTTTTTGTAAAATTTAAAGATAAAAATATATGTAATTAAAAGTAGGTAAAATATCAAATCATTTTTGTTTTTATTTTTACTTTTTATTAAAGGAACTTGTAATTCAATATTTCCAGCTTCTAAATTGTTGAGTTTTTTAACTATCAAACCTTTATTGTCAATAATTGCACTTATACCTTTATTAGTTGATCTAACTAGAAATGAATTACTTTCTATAGCTCTAAATATTGCTTTAGCAAAATGCTGGCTTGGGCCAATAGAATTTCCAAACCATCCATCTTCAGAAATATTAACAATTAAATTTGTATTTTGATTATTGCTCTGTATAAGTTTTGTAAAAATAATTTCGTAACATATTAAAGGTAAAATATTTAAATCGTCAAAAATTATATTTTTTTGATCGGCACCTTTTAAAAAAGATCCATGCCCCTCAGTAATTTTTTTTAAACCAAATTTATTTAATACTTTCTCGAATGGTAAAAATTCACCAAATGGAACTAATTTTTGTTTTTTATACTCATGGAGTATTTCCATTTTAGAATTAATAATTACTAAACTATTGTAAGTCCCTCCCTTTTTTTCATCAAATCTATTAATTCCAAACAAAATAAAGTGATTATTTTTAAAGTTTTCAAAAAAGATCTTCTTCAGTCCTGTTATTTCATTAAAGTTGTAACCACTGAACACGCCTTCAGGCCAAACATATAGTGTTTTTTTTCTTTCTTTTGGATCACTATACTTTATTAATTTTTGTAGCCTGGATTTTACTTCAATTTCAGAGAGGCCATATTTTAATATAAAGTTAGGAGATATAACTTTTACATTAAATTTTTTATCATAATTATTAAGAAATTTTTTATTTTGATTTATTGAATAACTACCATAAACGTAAAGGCAAAAAATAATTAATGGTATTGTTAAAAGTGAAAATATTTTTTTTAATAAATTAATTTTGAAAAATAAAACACTTGGGATCAAAAAAATTGTAATTAATATTAAGTTTAGAGCATACAAACCTATTGGATTTAAAATCTGAATGATTTCAGGACTCCAAGATAAACTGTAAGCCCACAAATTCCATGGAAATCCAGAGAAAATTTTAGCACGTATAAAATCACTGATGGCGAGACACGCTGACAATAAAAATATTGAATTTATATTCAATTTTAAATGAGGTCCTAAAAATACTATTATTAATGAGAAAAAAAGACTTAAAAATAATGGTATAAAGATTAATCCAAATGGAATTAGTATTTTGAAAGTATCATCAAATGTTAAAGAATTTGTTATCCAGTGGATGCCACTTAAATAATATCCGAAACCAAATGAAGTTCCAAAGATAAACAAATTTTTTCGAAATGGCTTTTTTCTAAAAGTACTTTGAGATTTTTTTTTTATGTAAATTATTAAGTAAAAAAGTAAAGGTAAAATGAAAAAATTTATTAAAAAAATATTAAATGGCTGAAAAGTGAAAACTGTCAATGTTCCTAAGCTGATAGGAATAAAAAATAATGTTAGAAACCTGTTATTTAAAAATTTTTCTATCATCTAATATATGAAAGAAATTTATTTTCTGCTTTTCTCATTTTTTCAAAATCCTTGTTTTTTTTATGATCGAACCCCAAAAGATGAGTAAGTCCATGTATCCATAACTTATTTAGCTCTAGTATAAAATTATTTATGTTATTTTTATCTTTAATTTTACTTAGATTTACAATTACATCTCCTAAATAAACTTCTCTATCATTTTGAAGTCTTTTTTTAAGTTCATTTTTTTCATAAAATGGAAAAGATAAAATATCGGTACTTTTATTTTTTTTTCTAAATTTTTTATTTAACTTTTTAATGTGAACGTCCCCAGATAAAAGCAGTGTAAATAAAATATTTTTATTCCTATATTTTTTATATTTTTTATTTACTAAATTGACTCTTTTCTCAATAAACACCCTTGGATCACCAATATATTTATGCCAACTTTTATTAGAGGTAACTACGTTAATTTTGATCATCAGTGCTTTTTTTTTGATAAGCCCTAATAATTTTCGAGACTAATGGATGTCTTACTACGTCGTTATGATCAAATTCTACAATTTTGATTTCTTTAATGTTTTTTAGTATATTTTTTGATTTAATTAAACCCGATTGAGATTTATTTATTAAATCAATTTGTGAAGGATCTCCATTGACAATCAGTTTTGAGTTTTCTCCGATTCTAGTCAGAAACATCTTAATTTGAGTTTCAGTAGCATTTTGAGCTTCATCTAAAATAGCGAAACAGTTTTTCAAAGTTCTTCCCCTCATGAAAGCTAAAGGAGCTATCTCAATTTCGCCTGACTCAATTTTTTTAACAATCTTTTCTGCTCCAAATAGTTCATATAGAGCGTCATAAAGTGGCCTTAAATAAGGATCAACTTTTTCTTTCATATCACCGGGAAGAAAACCAAGTTTTTCTCCAGCTTCTACTGCTGGCCTAGATAAAATAACTCTTTCGATTTTCTTTTCTAAAAGCATTGTAACTCCTACTGAAACTGCTAAGAAACTTTTTCCAGTACCAGCTGGTCCTAAGGAAATAATAATATCATTTTCTTTTAAAGCTTTTATATAATCAGACTGTCTTTCTGATCTAGCTATAACAGTTTTTCTAGGAGTTTTTATCAGCTGTTTAAAAGATTTTACGATAGACTCTTTCAATTCAATATTTTTTTTCACTGAAAGCATTATATCCTCTTTTTCAATAACATTCGTTAAAAAATATTTATTACAAAGAAACTTTATAGCTTCACAGAAAATATGTATATTTTCTTTTTTTCCCTTGCATGTAATCGAATTACCTCTAAAAAAAATATTTGTAGTAGTTATTCTTGAAAGTTCTTTTAAATTTTGATCAAATTGACCGACAATAGCCATTAAAGTTTCGTTATCGTTAATTTGCAAATTTAATGTCTCATTATCAATTTTTTTTATTATTAAATTTTGATCCAACTTACTAATTTCAGACATAACTATGCTGCAAAATCCTTATTTTTAAAATCTTCAATTTTGCCAAATAATGTGTTCTGGTTACCTTCATAAATTCTTACTTTTTCGATTTTACCTATTAAATTTTTCTCACTTTTTACAATTACAGAATTAAAATATTCATCTCTACCAAAATACTCACCTTTATTTCCTATTTTATTCTCAAACATTACAGAGGAGATTTTATTAAAAAGTCTTTTTCTATATTTAATTTTTATTTCCTCAGCAGTTTTTTGAAAATTTAACAGTCTATTTTTAGCTACTGTAATATCAGTTTTCTTCATCGTAGCTGCTGGTGTTCCAGGTCTCGGACTGTATATATAAGAATATGAATTAATAAAACTGACTTCCTTAAGTAATCTTAGAGTTTCTTCAAAATCTTTATCTGTTTCTCCAGGATAGCCAATTATGAAATCACTTGAAAATTTAATTAGGGGGTTAGCTCTTTTTAACTCATTAATTATAAGTATGTAATCTTCTACAGAGTGATTTCTGCCCATATTTTTTAATATTTTATTTGATCCACTTTGAACAGGTAAGTGTATAAGCGGCATCAATTTATTAAATTTTTTATGTGCTTGTATTAAATCTTTTGAAAAATCCAAAGGATGTGAAGTTGTATATCTAATTCTTTTTAGATCTTCTATTTTAGAAATTTCGAAAATCAAGTCTGAAAGTTTTTTTCCCTCATAATTATATGCATTTACGTTTTGTCCAAGTAATGTAATCTCTTTCGCGCCATTATTAACTAAATTTTTGGTTTCAATAACCAATTCCTCTATAGATCTAGAATATTCTGGACCTCTAGTATAAGGCACTACACAAAATTTACAAAACTTATCACATCCTTCTTGAATGGTCAGAAATGAAGAGACATTACTATCAGAATTTTTAAAAAGATTTAAATAATCAAATTTTTCAATCACATCAAAATCTGTTGAATCAATTTTACAAAGATTTTTTTCAATATTCAAAATAACTTCATTAAATTTATGATACGACTGAGGTCCAATCACAGCATCAATATATTTTTCTTTTTTAAGCAAAATTTCACCTTCTGCCTGCGCTACACAACCAGTTATCACTACTATTGGTTTATTCTTGTTTCTAAATATTTTTTTTATTCTTCCAACATCATGATAAACTTTTTCAGTAGCTTTTTCCCTAATGTGACATGTGTTTAAAACATAACAATCAGCTTCTTCTATTTTGTCTGTTTTTTTATAATTTATATTTTTTGCAAAATCATAAATACGATTGCTATCGTATTCATTCATTTGACATCCAAAAGTTTTTATAAAAATTTTTTTTCCCAACTTATTTTTTTATTTTTGATCCATAAAGCTCTAATTTATGATCTACCAAATTATAGCCTAATTTTTTTGCAATTTTTTTTTGTAATTCCTCTATATCTTTATCTACAAATTCGACGATTTCCCCGCTATTGATATCAATTAAATGATTGTGATCATCATTAATTTCATATCGCGCTTTTCCGGCTTTAAAATCGTGTTTTACCAATATTCCAGACTCCTCAAAGAGTTTTACTGTTCTGTAGACTGTTGCAATACTTATTTTATCATCTATTGCTGTAACTCTTTTGTGAAGTTCATCAACGTCAGGGTGATCTTTAGAACCATAAATTTCTTTTGACTCTGAAAGTATTTTAGCAATAACTTTTCTTTGATCAGTTAGCCTTACACCTTTCTGTTTGCATTTTTCCTCTATAATACTCATAGCGTAATTTAACTTAAATAGATGGGCTTAATCAATTTTTTTTCAACTAAATTTTTACTAATTAACTTTTCTATATTTTTTGGGTTAAATGAGCTTAAATCATCGTTTTTATAGCCTAATATTTTCACACTTTTTGAAATTTCCAAGCCTTTAGCAAATGCAAAGGATGCTCTTATGCCAGAAAAACTTCCAGGACCTTGATTTATGATAACGCAAAAATTTTTATTTAAGTTTACTTTGTGAAAATTAAGTAAATTATATATATCAAGTATTAGGTTTTCATTATTTTTTTTATTTTCAAATTTGTGTATAAAAAAATCTTTATTTATCCGTAAACCTAATTTATCATCTACACCTATGCAATCGATAATTAAAAAATCATTAATCATATATATATTCATTATAGCTTTTACATCGATGCAATCAAAGATATTTGCAGATAATAATTTAAACTTCGACGATTACGGTATAATTTCAATTATGTATCATAGATTTAATGAAAACAAATATCCATCTACAAATATACAAATGGAAGTATTTTTAAATCAACTGGATATAATCGAAAAAATGAATATCAAGTTTGTTGACCCTCGAGATTTTAGGCAAAAAATTTCAGAAAATAAAAGGGAGAGAAAAATTTTATTTACTGTGGATGATGGTCTTTTATCTTTTTATAAAAATGCCTGGCCAATTTTGAGAGAAAAAAAAATTCCATTTATTCTTTTTGTAAATACAAGAGAAGTTGGATCATACAACTACATGAATTGGGATCAAATCATAGAGATTTCAAAATCAGATATTGTTGAAATTGGAAATCATAGTCACTCCCATGAATATCTTGTTGATGAAAGTCCTGAGTCTATAAAAAAAGATATTTTAAAATCAATTGAGATTTTTGAAAAAAAGCTTGGGAAAAATTCTGAATTTTTTTCATATCCCTTCGGGGAATATAGCCTTGAATTTAAAAAAATCATTAAAGAATTAGGTTTTAAATATGCTTTTGGTCAACATTCTGGAGTAATTGATGAGACCAAAGATCTTTGGGAATTACCTAGATTTCCAATTAATGAAAAGTATGGAGAAATAAAGAGGTTTAAAACTTTAATGAAAACTCTGCCATTTAAATATAAAAGTATTTCTCCAAAAGAGAGATATTTATTGCAATCCGAGAATCCGCCGAATATTCAAATTGAGTTTTATGAAAATATTAAAAATTTAAGCCAAATAAATTGCTATTCGAATGAAGGGAACAAATGGAGGAAGTCAAACCTAAAATTTACAAGAAAAAATTTTTTAGAAATTAATATTAGTGAAAAATTTGTTGGTGAAAGAGGCAGGGTTAATTGCTCGCTTAGAGCAAAAAATGGTTTCTGGAGATGGTTAGGAATTCAGTTTGTAATAAGTGAAGAATAATTAAGATTTCAACTCTACTTGATTCATAGAATTTACTAATCTCACAGGCTCAAAATCAGTAAGACTATTTTGAGTAATTATTTGATTAAGTATTTTTGTATATTCTGATCCAGTCTGAGCATAGTTTTTTAAAGTATCTGATAATACTAAACCGGTAATAACTAAATTTTTTTCTCTTAATTTCCTCCTTTTATCTCTAAATTTTACATAACTCTTGTGAGTATTAAGATTATTTTTATAAGCTTTTACTGAAGCTCTAAGTATTGGAAATTTTAAAATCTTATGATTTTTATCACCATCTCTTTTTAGTGGAGCTATACCTTGGCCATCCCAGGTCCACTGCCCAAAAATAGCATTACCTTCTAAAGCAAATCTTGAAGTTCCCCACCCGCTCTCTTTTGCAGCTTGCGCTAAAGCTATTGATACTGGAATTATATCCATTCTAATCATTAATTGGTTTATATCTCCTTTTTTGACTTTGTATTCCAAAAGTTTTTGTCTCAGCCACTGTTTTTCTAGATCAGTAGTAAATTTTTTTTCAGATATAATTTTTAGTTTTTCTCTATCATCTAAAATCTTTTCATTTTCGGCGACTATTAAAGGTAAAACAATTTTGATAAAAGTCTCTTTTTTTAATTGAACACTTTGCAAATTATTTAAGTCTCTTGGTAGTTGAGTAAAATAAATCGGTTTAACTAATTTTTCATTTCTTACTTTTTTTAAATCATAATCAACATCTTTAAATAGCTGAATGACTGTTGATGTTTTTAAGTTCAAGTCAGGTAAGATTACCTCGGCTACACTATTTCTTTTAACTTTTATCTCTGGTTTTTTGATCTCCTCTTTAATTTTTGGTTTAGTTTTTTTAACTTCTTTTTTTATTTCAGTTTCTAGCTTTTTAAGCTCTTTTTTTACTTTTGTTTCAGGTTTTTTGATTTCTTTTTTAAAGTTTTGTTCCTCTTTTTTAACTTCTATTTTTTTTTCGAAAAAATCGAAATTTTTGTAACTATTAATTCCAAATACGATAGCTGTAGTTACACCGGCAACAACAAAAAAACCAATAATAACATTTCTAGCACTTTTTTTATCAACTTGTTGATTGTAAATTGAGTTAAACACATCTGTAAAAAGTTCACCAAAAAATTTACCGATTGTCTTTCCTAGTTGAGGAAGGACACTTAAAAAATTAATTCCAATATTACCAATACTTTTCCAAGTATTATTCAAGCCATAACTGAATTTTCTTGAAGTGTCATGTTTGTAATTTTCAACCTTTCTAAAGAACCTATTTTTTTCTCTGATTTTTTCTTCTTTATAGTCAACAATGTTGGATTTTAATTTAGAAACTGGTTTAACAAAATTTTCTTTGAAAAAACTTGTTTTAAATTCCTTAGGGATAATAATTTTATTTTTTTTTAAAATTAATTCAATTTGACCTGTTGTAAGGTTCTTTCTTCTCTTTGTATAATCCTGAATTTCTTTGACGTTATATATATAAGCAAGTTCTAATAACTTATCTCTATAACTTAATTTTTTTTTCATAATTTAGTTTGCTTCGACTGAATTAACTTCCTTCACGTAATGTTTTAATAAATTTTGGACTCCTTGCTTGAGTGTCATTAGAGAGCTTGGACATCCTGAGCAACTGCCTTGTAATTCAACCTTTACCACACCTTTTTCAAACGACTTAAATTTTATATCTCCACCATCTCTTGCAACAGCAGGTCTTATTTTTGTATCTAAAACATCAATAATTCTTTTAACCGTATCATCATCATTATTTAAATTGTTCTCTTTTTTATTAAAGTCTTTTAAAATTGGCTCATCATTATTCTCAAAATAATGATTTAAATGAGAAATAACCATTGGTTTCAAGTCGTCCCAAGAAGCTTCCTCTGTTTTTTTTACAGATAAAAAATTTTTTGATAGCAGAACTAATTCAACTCCATCAAAATTAAGTAATTCTTTTATAAAAGAATTAGATAAGCTCTCTGAATTTTGTTTTTGAAATTCTTCTGTGCCAATATCTGAAATAGTTTTCTCTGAAAGAAATTTAATTGAGTTAGGATTTGGGGTAGACTCTGTTTGTATCATTTGAAATTTATATTATATCAATCCTACTTTTTCACGTATATTTTTTAGGTTTTCCTCAGCGATAATACTGGCTTTTCTCTTACCTTTTTTTAAAATTGCCTCCAAATGGGACCTATCTTGTAAAAGTTTTTTAATTTCCTTTCCTATGGGTGTGATTTCACTTACTAAAATTTCTGCTAGTTTTGTTTTTAAAAAAGAATACTCTTTTCCTGACATCTCGTTCAAAACCTTTTCTAAATTAACTTTTGAAATTTCTGAATAAATGTTTATTAAATTTAATGCTTCTGGTTTATTTTCTAAACTTTTTAAACTATCCGGTATTTGCTCAGAGTCAGACTTAGCTTTTTTGATTTTCTTCATTATTTCATCTGCGCTGTCTTGTAAATTAATTCTTGAATAATCTGACTCTTCAGACTTACTCATTTTTTTAGTTCCATCTCGTAAACTCATAACTCTAGATATATTTTTTTGAATAAGAGGTTCTGGTAAAGGAAAAAAATCCCTGCAATTAAAATCATTATTGAATTTTTGAGCTATGTCTCTTGATAGTTCAAGATGTTGTTTTTGATCAGCGCCAACGGGAACATGAGTTGCTTTATAAAGAAGAATATCAGCAGCCATCAAATTTGGATAAATATATAATCCAACACTTGCTTTTTCCTTATCAGACCCAGCTTTATCTTTAAATTGGGTCATTCTATTCAACCATCCAACTCTTGAAACACAATTTAAAATCCAAGATAATTCTGCATGTCCTGGCACAGCAGATTGATTAAATATAATACTTTTTTCTGGATTTAGGCCAGCAGCTAAAAAACTTGCTACTGTTTCTAGTACATTTTTTTTAAGTTCATCAGGCTTTTGAAAAGTAGTGATAGCATGTAAATCTACTACACAATATATACATTGCATCTTACTTTGTAGTGATACAAAATTTTTTAATGCTCCAAGATAGTTTCCCAAATGTAAATTGCCAGTTGGTTGGACTCCAGAAAATACTATTTTTTTTTTACTCATTTAATTAGTTTTGTAATTTTTGATTTTTAATAAACCAAATAAATAACAAGATAACAAATAAACAGCTCCCACGAAACCTACAATAATAATTAAATAAATTGACTTATAAATATATTGATAATTAAGGTATGAAACATATTTATCTAAAGCAAAAATTAAAGCGAAGGACATTATTAATGATGAAATCGTGATTTTAATACAATTGTAGAACATTTTTGGTTGCAAAAGTAAATATTTTCGTCTTGCTAGCAAATATAAATATATAACCACTCCAACCCAAGTAGATATGGAAGTTGCTATTGGAATTATAATAAAACCAAGTTTGTCAAAAAAACTTAAACTAATCGATACGTTTAAGAAAACTATAAAAGAAGAAATATAGAATGGTTCTTTGGTATTATCTCTTGCGAAGAAAAAATTTGCTAAAACTTTTATCAATGAAAAAGCGACGACACCGTATCCAAAAAATTTTAAAGCAATTGATGTCATTAAAACATCGTTGGACGAAAAGGAACCATATCCAAATAATCCATTAACTATTTCCTCAGATGCTAAAATTAAAGCCAGACTGGCAGGTAAAGACAAAAGTAAAGATAATTCAATCGATTTATTTTGAATATTAGAGACTTTATTTAAATTTTTTTTTTTAAAAGCTTTTGACAGAACCGGAAGCGAAACTGTTCCAACAGCAATACCCGCTATAGCTAAATTAATTTGATAAACTCTATCTGCATAATAAAGATATGAAACAGCTCCAGCTTGAAAAGAGGCTATTATCGTTCCAACTAAAATATTAATTTGCGTAACACCAGAAGAGAGAACGCTCGGTAATAATTTTTTGAAAAAAAATTTTACGTTTTTACTAATATTGAATTTTAATTTAAAAGATGGCTTATAAAAATGATAAGTTACATAAAATAAAAAAAACAGTTGAAGTATGCCTGCTAAAGTTACGCCATAAGATAATAGTTTAGCTGTATTTAAATTTTGCAAATAAGAAAATAATATAAAAGATATTAAAACTAAATTTAAAAAAATTGGTGCAGCCGCAGCCGCAGCAAATTTATTATTTGAGTTTAAAATACCTGAAAAAAAGGAAGATAGACTTACAAATAATAAAAAAGGGAAAGTAATTCTAGTTAGCTCTACTGCTAAAGAATATTTAAAAGTATCCTCGATGAATCCTGGTGCTATTAGATAAATTAAATAAGGTGTAAAAATTTCTGCAATAGTAACTATGAAAAGCAAAATTAATAATAATAGGCTAAGTACTTCATCAGCGAAGATTTTGCCTATTTTTTTACTCTTGATTCTTGCTGAAGCATAACTTGGAATGAAAGCCGCATTAAACGTTCCCTCAGCAAATAATCGTCTAAAGGTGTTAGGTAATCTAAAGGCTACAAAAAAAGCGTCAGCAAATATTGAGGTGCCCAGAAATATCGCTATTAAAATATCTCTTATGTAGCCTAAAATTCTGCTTAATATTGTAAAAAAACTAAATATTGTGGTGGAAGAGAGCAAGTTCATAAATAATCTAAATTAAGCCATAAATTTATAGTGAATTAAATTTCTTTATATTACATACTCATTAAAATAAATGCCAAAGAAAACAGAAATTGATCATTATTCAGATAAAGAGGCACTGGATTTCCACATAAAGGGAAAGTCAGGCAAAATTGAGATTGTTTCTAGTAAGCCTCTGATTACAAAAAGGGATCTGTCTCTTGCTTATTCCCCAGGCGTCGCTGCTCCAGTCAAAGAGATAGCAAAAAATCCAGATTTAGCCTACGACTACACAAGTAAAGGTAATCTCGTTGCTGTTATAAGTAATGGTTCTGCTATTTTAGGATTAGGTAATCTTGGATCCTTAGCGTCAAAACCTGTTATGGAAGGGAAATCTGTTTTATTTAAGAGATTTGCAGATATAGACTCCATTGATATTGAAATAAATAATAGCAATCCAAATTCTATAATTGAGACAATAAAAAATATAGGTGGAACTTTTGGTGGAATAAATCTTGAGGATATTGCTGCACCAGATTGTTTTGTAATTGAGCAAAAATTAAAAGATCTCTTAGACATTCCAATATTTCATGATGATCAACATGGTACAGCAATCATAACCACCGCAGCTTTGATTAATGCATTAGATATTTCAAAAAAGAAGATCAATGAGGTTAAAATTGTAGTTAATGGAGCCGGGGCCTCAGCTCAAGCTTGTGCAAACTTGTTTAAAAGTTCTGGAGTACCCTCAAAAAATATATTTATGTGTGACAGTAAGGGAGTAATTTATAAAGGACGAAAAAATATAGACCAATTCAAGTCAGCACATGCAGTAGATACAAAACTAAGAACATTAGAAGAAGCCATAAAAAATGCAGACGTGTTTCTGGGTTTATCTGCAAAAGACGTAGTTTCTAAAAAAATGGTAGAGTCAATGGCAAAAAATCCAATCATATTTGCATGTGCAAACCCTGATCCTGAAATTAAACCTGAAATTATTAAAGAGGTTAGATCTGATGCGATTATAGCAACAGGGCGGTCTGACTACCCTAATCAAGTTAATAATTTAATCGGCTTCCCGTATATTTTTAGAGGTGCTTTAGATGTAAGAGCTAAAGAAATAAATGAAGAAATGAAAGTTGCAGCTGCCAATGCTATAGCACTTTTAGCAAGAGAAAATGTTCCAGATGAAGTGGTATCCGCATACGGTGGCGATAGGCCAAGATATGGAAAAGATTACATTATACCTTCAACTTTTGACCCTAGATTAATAAGTGTAATACCTGCAGCGGTTGCTGAGGCAGCAATGAAAAGCGGTGTTGCTAGAAAAAATATAGCTGACTTTGAAATTTATAAAGATCAACTTACAAATCGGCTTGATCCAACAATGTCTTTGATGCAAGGAATTAATGCAAAAGTAAGAAAAAATCCAAAACGAGTTATTTTTGCTGAGGGTGAAGATGAAAATATGCTTAAGGCGGCTATAGAGTTTGGTAGGAATAAATTAGGGGTCCCCATTTTGATTGGAGCTGAAAAGAGAATTAAAGAACAACTAAAAAATATAGGTTTAGATGAAAATTACAAAATTGAAATTGTTAACTCCACTGATAAATTAAAAAGAGAAAAATACACCAAACATCTATACAAAAAACTTCAAAGAGAAGGACAGCTGGAAAGGGATGTCGATCGTTTGGTGAGGAACGATCGTATAGCTTGGGGTGCTTCAATGATTGCATGTAAGGATGCAGATGCAATGGTAACTGGAAATATCAGACACTATGCGGCTTCAATAGAAAAACTTAAAAAAGTCACGGAGCCAAGACCAGGTGAAGAAATTTTTGGAATGACTATGATTACTTTAAGGGGAAAAACAATCTTAGTTGCAGACACAAATGTTCAAGATTTTCCTTCACCTTCAAGATTAGTTAAAGTATCTAAGTCTTGTGTGCGGGTTGCTAGATTATTTGGATTTGATCCAAAAGTTGCTTTCTTATCCCATTCTACTTTTGGTAAACCAATTTCAAAGAATACAAAACATGTTAGAGACGCGATAGACCTATTGAGAAAAGAAAAGGTAGATTTTGATTTTGATGGAGAAATGCAACCTGATGTAGCTCTTAACCCGATTTATAAAGATATCTACCCATTTTCGAAAATTGTTGGTAACGCGAATATTTTAATAATGCCTGCCTTACACAGTGCGGCTATTTCTACAAAATTAATGAAAGTGTTTGGAGGAGGGAAATTAATTGGACCATTACTAATTGGTTTAGGTTCACCAATTGAAGTTGCTCCATTAAGGGCAACAACCTCTGAAATTTTAAATTTAGCTTCTATCGCAGCTTTCTCATCGGATGTAATTGATTATTCTAATTAAAGTTTACTTCTACTCAGTTCAGTGGCTAAATAAATTGAAGGATAAACATTTTCTACGTCAAAAATTTTGTTAGCTTCATTAATTACCTCTTTTTTTTCTTCTAAACTCATTGCGATACCGAAAATATAGATATTTTTGTTGATTGTTTCTAAAGTATAATTTCGTGCCTTAGTTTTTTTGTTAAAAATGAGTGCTGATCTTAATTGGCTGGTGATTAAAATATCTTTTGCGGTACTTTTAAAACTTGCCTTACCTCTTATAGTAATAGCATTTTTTACAGAACGAACTCCATTAGTTTCCCAGGCCATCTTAGTAATTCTAATTTTTTCTTCAGGTGTATCAACTTTTCCAGATAAAAAAATATTTCCATCCCTGACTTCCGATTGAATACTTAAAAAATACTTTTTATCAGCTAAAGCTAATCTGGCTGATAGATTTTTTTGCATTATCGTGTCATCAATTTGCATGCCAATTGTTCTTGGATCGAAGGTGATATCAACTCCAGCACCAAATCTTCCCACTGAGCTACACGAGGTTATTAATAAAATCAAAAAAACACTAATTATTTTTTTCATTTTTAAATTTTAAACATAAATTGTAAATTAATTTTCTATTAGCTTGTTCTGTCTTTGAAATCAATTCGACAGTATCTCTAATACTATATATTTTTAAATTTTTTTTAATCATGTTGATAATTTTTTTGTCATTTAATGATGGGTTTTTTGTTTTTTTTATTGGCTTTTCTGAAATAACTATTGATAATTCCCCTTTGTAAAATCTCTCAGGTACTTTAATATTATTTATTTCGCCTCTTAAGAATTCTTCATGAATTTTAGATATCTCTTTTGCAATCATAATTTTACGATCGAAAAAAAACTTTCTAAATTTTTTTAAATAAAAGTTCAATTTAATTGATGGTGAAAAAAAAATTATTGCATCATTAATATTCGAAAGTGACTTTAAAACTTTTTCTAATTCGTTGACTGTTTTTGGTAAAAATCCATAAAATAAGAATTTATCACTAAAACCAGTAACGCTCATACTGGCAATAATAGATGAAGCCCCAGGTATAGGAACAATATTAATTTTATTTTTTAAACATTCATTGATTAAAAACTTACCAGGATCTGATAACAGTGGTGTTCCTGCATCAGAAATCAAAGACAAAATTTTGCCCTGTTTAATATGTTCAATAATAAAAGGTGATTGTTTTTTTTCATTAAACTTGTGATAAGAAATTAATTTCTTTTTAATTTTAAGATGATTTAGTAATTTTAATGAATGTCTAGTGTCTTCACAAAGAATAATGTCAGATTTATTTAGCACATTAATAGCTCGTAAAGTGATATCATCTAAATTACCAATTGGTGTAGAAACAATATATAAGGTGTTTGAAGAAAATTTCATTTTATGAAAAAAGTTTACTTTATATTAGTTTACACAATTATCTTTTTTAACTCTAATCTTTTTAGTAATGAAAAGAATAAGATTTTAAAGGTAGGATTACTCGCGCCCTTAAGCGGAGAGTACAAAGATTTAGGTAATTCTTTACTATATTCTTTACAATTAGCTTTAGAGGAAATTGATGATAAAAATGTTATTATTTTACCCAGAGACTCTGGTTTCAATAACAAAGATAAATTAAACTCGGCTGTGCAAGATATTAAGGCTCAGGGTGCGAATATTATCATTGGCCCGTTAAATTACGAGGAATTTGATCAAATAAAAAAATTCAATAATATGATTTTTATTTCACCCTCGAACATTAACCCTGAATTTACAAATAATGTAATAAGTATCGGTATTAGTTTAGAGTCACAACTAATAGCTTTAGCAGACTTTATAAAAAAGCAAAATAAAACAAAAACTTTAATTATGTTTCCCAAAAATAATTATACAAATTTAATTAATGAAAAGTTAACTAAAGTAAATTTGAAATTTAAAACATTTATTTACAATCCTAATCCAGAAGTATTAACGAGTGAAATAGAGAAATTAACAAATTATACCCAAAGAAAAAGAAACTTAGAACTTAGAAAAAAAATGTTTGAAGACAAAGAAGATCCCCAATCAGTAAAAGAATTGGAACGACTACAGCAACTATATACCCTAGGTGACGTTGACTTTGACTCTATAATAATAATTGACTTTGGAAATAGCCTCAAAAGTGTTTTAACATCACTTATCTACTCAGATGTTAATCAGGAAAAGGTTTTGTTTTCAACAATTAATCAATGGTTTGATGAAAGTATATTTTACGAAAACACAATAAAAGATCTTTATTATCCGTCGATTAATTATAAAGAATTCAAAAAATATAACAAAAAATATTTTAACAAATTTAAATTAAACCCTAATGAAATAACAATACTTGCTTATGATGCTTTAGGTTTAATATATTATGCTTGGAAAAATAATAATAATATTAAATCAATAAATGATTTTTCTTTTAAAAGTAAGATTAAAGGGAAAATAGGCACATTTAGTTTCAAAGAAAGAAAAGTAACTCAGGAGCTCAAAATTTATAGAGCGGCAAACAATAAATTTACAAAATTTTAATTTTTTTTTTTAACTTTTTAAATGCGATAAACCTATGATCAATTAACATTTTTTTTGATTTAGACATTTGACCAAATGTAATATTACTATTTTTCGGTAAAAATATTGGATCATAACCAAAGCCCTTTGTGCCAATTATTTGATTTGAAATTTTTCCATTAATTTTACCAATTACAGTGATTGGCTTTTTTTTCGGTTTTTTATACGACAAACAACATACAAATACAGCTGATCTATTTTTTTTGTTTCTCATTTTTTTTAAAATATATTTCATTCCTTTATTGAAGCCGCCACGTTGTTTAGCAAGTCGTGCTGAATAAATCCCCGGCTTGTTATGTAATGATTTAATACATAAGCCTGAGTCATCTGATATAACAGGATAGTTTACAAATTTTGAAAAGAAATTTACTTTAAGCTTTGCATTTTGTTGAAAAGTTTTTCCTGTCTCTTCCGGACTTGGTATTTTAAGTGTTAAAGGTGAGATTTTCCTATATTTTCTTGAGATTAAATGCGAAATTTCCTTAAATTTACCTCGATTGTGAGTACCTATTAAAATTTTTTTCATATCGGTCTAGTAATTTTAAAATTATTAACTATATAGCACTCAATGTCGGATAATAATAATAAAAAACCAGAAACTAACAACCAAGAACTAAAAGAAAAAGAAAGTGAAAATCCTCAGAATATAGAAGAGAAGTCAAAAGATAAAAAAGAAACTTCGATAGAGGATAAACTAAAGGACACAGAAGACAAATTATTACGATCTTTAGCTGAATTAGAAAATCAAAGAAGAAGGTTTGATAAGGAAATAAAAGATGCTTTTGAATTTGGCTCATTTAATTTTGCAAGAGAAAGTTTAGCTATTCTTGATAATTTACAAAGAGCTAAAGATGCTATTAGAAATGATAAAGATCTTAAAATTAATAAAGACTTAGAAAAGTTTATAGAAAACATCACAATAATTGAAAAAGATATAACAACTATATTTGAAAAAAATAAAATAAAAAAAATCGAAACAAAGGGGAAAAAATTCGATCCTAACCTTCATCAAGCAATGACAGAAATTGAGGATGAAAAATCAGATGCTGGAATAATTCTTCAAGAAGTACAGGCAGGTTATATGTTTGGAGAGAGATTACTCAGACCTGCTTTGGTTGGTGTATCAAAGAAAAAAAATTAAAAAATTGAGGAAAATAGACAAAAAAAGGGGGTTAAGAGGTCTTGTAGATCAAAAAAAAACCCCCATATAAATCAGTCAAAGGATAAATTATGAGCAAAGTTATTGGAATAGATTTAGGAACTACAAACTCTTGTGTTGCCATCATGGATGGTTCACAAGCAAAGGTTTTAGAGAATATTGAAGGAGCCAGAACAACACCTTCTGTTGTTGCCTTTTTAGAAAATGATGAAAAGTTAGTTGGTCAACCTGCTAAAAGACAAGCAGTTACTAATGCTGGCGATACGATTTTTGCAGTTAAGAGATTAATTGGTAGAAAATTTGATGGGCCGTCAGTACAAAAAGATATTACTAAAGTACCTTATAAAATCGTTAAATCTGACAATGGAGATGCATGGGTTGAAGGTAAGGGAAAAAAATATTCTCCCGCACAGATCTCAGCTTTCGTTTTACAGAAAATGAAAGAGACAGCAGAAAAATATTTAGGTCAAGCAGTTACAAAAGCTGTAATCACTGTCCCGGCTTATTTTAATGACTCTCAAAGACAAGCAACTAAAGATGCAGGAAAAATTGCCGGTCTAGAGGTACTTAGAATAATTAATGAACCTACAGCCGCATCATTAGCTTATGGTTTAGACAAAAAAGGTGGAAAAAAAATTGCGGTTTACGACTTAGGAGGTGGTACATTTGATATTTCTATTTTAGAAATTGGCGACGGAGTATTCGAGGTTAAATCGACAAATGGGGATACTTTTTTAGGTGGTGAAGACTTCGATGATGAAATTGTTGCTTACCTTGCATCAGAGTTTAAAAAAGATAATAGTATAGATTTAAAAAACGACAAACTTGCGCTTCAAAGACTTAAAGAAGCTGCAGAAAAAGCTAAAATTGAATTATCGTCAGCTGCTCAAACAGAAATCAATTTACCTTTTATCACTGCTGATAAGACAGGCCCTAAACATCTAAACTTAAAATTTACTAGAGCGAAACTTGAAGCTCTTGTCCAAGGCTTAGTTGATAGAACTCTTGAGCCTTGCAAAACTGCTTTAAAAGACTCAGGCTTCTCAGCTGCTGAAATTAACGAAGTCGTCCTTGTTGGTGGTATGACAAGAATGCCGAAAATTATTGAAACAGTTAAAAATTTTTTTGGAAAAGAACCAAATAAAAGCGTTAATCCAGATGAAGTAGTCGCAATGGGAGCTGCTATTCAAGGTGGAGTGCTACAAGGAGATGTAAAAGATGTTTTGCTTTTAGATGTAACTCCTCTTTCTTTAGGTATTGAAACACTTGGCGGAGTTTCAACAAAACTTATTGAAAAAAATACGACTATTCCGACAAAAAAGAGTCAAGTTTTTTCAACCGCTGAGGACAATCAACCAGCAGTTTCTATTAGAGTTTTACAAGGTGAAAGAGAAATGGCAGCAGATAACAAAATTTTAGGAAATTTTGAGTTGGTTGGAATTCCACCAGCACCAAGAGGAACACCTCAGATCGAAGTAACGTTTGATATAGATGCTAACGGGATAGTAAGTGTATCCGCAAAAGATAAAGGAACAGGAAAAGAACAGAAAATTCAAATTCAAGCGTCAGGTGGTTTATCTGATGAAGAAATCCAGAAGATGGTAAAAGACGCTGAAGCCAATAAAGAAGCAGATAAGAAAAAAAGAGAAAACGTCGATGCTAGAAATCAAGCAGATAGCTTAGTGTTCTCAACAGAAAAAAGTCTGAAAGAACATGGAGATAAAATATCTGCAGAGGAGAAAAAGTCTATTGAAAACGGTATAGCGGATCTTAAAAAAGCTTTAGAGGGATCAGATGTTGAGGATGTGAAGAAAAAGACTCAAAGTTTAATACAGGTTTCAATGAAATTAGGTGAAGCAGTTTATAAAAGCCAACAAAAACCAAACGATAAAGATAAAGGATCTGGTGGACCAAACGACTCCAAACCTGGCGACAAAGATAATGTAGTCGATGCAGATTTTGAAGACGTGAAAGAAGATAAAGAAAAAAGCGCCTAAGATAACAAACAAGGAGACGTCCTGTGGCCAAAAGAGATTGTTATGATGTCTTAGGTATCCCTAAAGGGGCTTCAAAAGAAGATATCAAAAAAGCATATAGAAAATTAGCACTTAAATACCATCCCGACAAAAATAAAGGCGACAAAGCTTCTGAGGAAAAATTTAAAGAAGCAAGTGAGGCCTATCACATTCTTTCTGACGAAAAAAGAAAAGCTAACTACGATCAGTTCGGGCACGCAGCATTCGAAGGTGGAGGAGGTGGAGGGTTCCAGGGTTTTGGTGGTTTTGATAGTTCTTCTTTCTCTGATATTTTTGAGGATTTTTTTAGTGATTTTGGTGGAGGTTCATCAAGACGAGCTAGTAATAGAGGGAATGATTTAAGATACGATGTAAGTATTAGTTTAGAGGACGCTTATAACGGTACCGAAAAAAATGTTAGATATACTACTTATAAATCTTGTAAATCATGCTCAGGAAGTGGAGCGGCAAAAGGATCTAAACCTGTTCAATGTGATTACTGTTCTGGAAGAGGAAAAGTAAGATCAAATCAGGGATTCTTCACCGTGCAGCAAACTTGTCCTCAGTGTAGCGGGTATGGTGAAATGATTAGTGCACCATGTAATAATTGCAGCGGAAACGGAAAAATACAAGCAAACGAAAATGTTACAGTTAAAATCCCTAAAGGGGTTGATGATGGAACTAGAATTAGATTAACTGGTAAAGGTGAAGCAGGATCAAAGGGTGGTTCGAGTGGAGATCTTTATTTATTTATTTCAATTGATAATCACAATATTTTCAAAAGGTCTGAGGAGAATTTATATTACGAGTTGCCAATTTCATTTTCAGATGCAGCATTGGGAACTTCTGTAGAGGTGCCTTCAATTGATGGTGGAAAATCTAAAATTAGAATCCCTTCAGGAACACAACATGGAAAACAGTTTAGACTTAAAGGTAAAGGGATGCCGATACTCAGAAGAAGTATATTTGGAGATCTTTATATAAGAGTTGTAACCCAAGTACCAACGTCTCTTTCAAAGCGACAAAAAGAAATATTAGAAGAATTTAATCAGATTGAGACTGATAAACCAGATCCAGTAATTAAAAGTTTTTTTGAGAAAGCTAAAAAATTCTGGAAAAGAACATAGATAAAATGGAAACTGATCAGATAATGTCTGCAATATTTCTCGTTGCAGTACTTGCTTTGATCTTACCAGGGTTTTTATCCACTAATAGTAAGTCAAAACAGTTTTTAAGTAATTTATCTATCTGGACTATAATTGTCCTAGTGATTATTGTAATTATTTATTTATTTAAATAATGAAAAAAATTAATTTAGCTATTACCGGATGTATGGGTAGAATGGGCCAACAACTCATTAAATCAGCAAATAAAAATAAAGTTTTTAAGCTTGTTTCTTTAACCGAAAATAAAAAGATAAGAAAAAAAATTTCTGGAATTAAGCCTCAAATCAATTCAATTGATGCTTTTAAGAAAGCTAAGGTGATCGTAGATTTTACTGTTCCTAAGTGTACATTGCAAATTTTACGTATTGCTGTAAAGCAAAAGAAAAGAGTTGTAATTGGAACAACAGGTTTTTCAGAGAAAGAAGAAAAATTAATTAAAAATTTATCAAGGAAAATTCCTATACTAAAGGCAGGCAATATGAGCTTAGGGGTGAACTTGCTTATGTATTTAACAGAGATAGCATCAAAATCTTTAAGTACTGACTTTTTGAGTAAAGTATATGAGGTTCATCACAAACATAAAATAGATTATCCATCAGGGACTGCTTTAATGTTGGCAAAAGGTATAGCAGAAGGAAAAAATAAAAGCTTCTATAGTTTAATAGGAAAAAAATATTTGAATAAGAAATCTTTTCCTTATTCAAAAAAAATAAATTTTAATTCAATTCGTAAAGGGGAAGTAATTGGTGAACATGAAGTGAGATTCTCTAGTGGGAAAGAAACTATAAAGCTTAATCATGAGTCTTTTGATAGAGCTTTATATTCTGAGGGAGCTTTAACTGCGGCTTCTTGGTTGATGTCAAAAAAAGCAGGTCTATATTCCATGCGAGACCTTCTTAATTTTAAGTGAGCAATAAGAAAAAAGCACAAATTATCTTAAGGATATTAAATAAGACTTATCCAAAAGTTCCCATACCGCTTAACTATAAAAATACTTTTACACTTTTAATATCTGTGCTCCTCTCAGCCCAATGTACAGATGTAAACGTGAATAACGTTACAAAGGAAATTTATCCAAAATTTTATAAGCCTCAACACTTTGTAAAACTTGGAAGAAAAAAAATTGAAAGACTAATTAAAAGAATAGGCATTTATAGAGTAAAAGCTAAAAGCATATTTTACTTATCAAAAACATTAGTTGAAAAATATGAAGGTAAGGTTCCAAAAACTTACGAAGAATTAGAGAAGTTACCTGGTGTGGGACACAAAACTGCAAGTGTTGTCATGTCTCAAGGATTTGGTTTTCCAGCTTTCCCAGTAGATACTCATATTCACAGACTAGCACAGAGATGGGGACTAACTAATGGTAAAAATGTTTTACAAACTGAAAAGGATTTAAAGGAAGTTTTTCCAAAAAAACACTGGAACAAACTACATCTACAAATTATTTGGTATGGGAGAGAATATTGTAAAGCTCGGGATTGCTATGGAATAGCTTGTAAAATATGTAAAAGCTGTTATCCAAATAGAAAAAAACCTATTAAAACAAAAAAAGCTTAAATGAAAATCTTAGGAATTGGTAACGCTATTGTTGATGTCATTTGTAAAGTTGACGATAAATTCATCACACAAAACAAGTTAACAAAAAGTACAATGAAACTTGTAGATGAAGTTGAATTTAAAAAATTACTATCTACACTTAAAATAGAAGATACTGTCTCAGGCGGTTCAGTTGCTAATTCAGTTGTAGGACTTTCGCAACTGGGAAATAAAGTAGGTTTTATAGGCAAAGTAAGTGATGATGATTTAGGTAAGAAATACGAGGAAGGCTTAAAAAATGAAAATGTTCAGTTTTTCTATTTAAAGAAAAAAGAAGTAATCCCAACTGGAACTTGTTTAATTCTGATAACACCTGACTCAGAGAGAACTATGGTAACTTTTTTAGGCACTGCAGGAAAAATAAATGAAAGTGATATTAATACCAATGCAATAAAAAATAGTGAAATCTTATTTTTAGAAGGCTATCTTTGGGATGAAGGTGATCCAAAGAAGGCTTTTGAAAAGGCGATAAATAATTCTAACAAGGTTGCCATGTCATTATCAGACTTATTTTGTGTTGAAAGACATAAACCTCATTTTCTTGAATTAGTTAAAAATAAGTTGGATATTACATTTGCAAACGAACAAGAAATCATGTCATTAATCGATGTTAAAAAATTTGATGATGTAATAAATTTTGCTAGAGAACTAAATAAGTTAATTGTTATTACTCGTGGAGATAAAGGAGCTTTAGCGATAAATAATAATGAGGTAGTAGAGTGTTCTGCAAAAAAAAATCTTAAAATTAAAGATTTAACAGGTGCAGGAGATTTATTCGCTAGTGGTTTCTTACATGGCTTTGTTAATAATAAACCTAACAAAGAAAGTTTAGAAATTGGAACAAAAATGTCTTCTAAAGTAATTCAAATAATTGGAGCTAGACTGAATTGATTTAATATCTATCTATTTTTGAATTTAATTTTTTTAAAAAGAACTTAAATTAGCTTTTTTCTTTTAAAACTACCTTTGCCTTTTTTTGGCTTTACAACTCTTTTTCTATACTTTGCCGTGAAAAGATCTTTTGCCATTTTATTTCTTTTTTTCACAAGTAATACCCTTCTTTATTATTTAGTATAAAATTTTCATCAGTAAATTTATCAATAATCTTTTTTCTCAACCTATAAATATGCGTTTCTACGGTATGCGTATCTGCGTCTGATGAATAATTCCAAACTAAGGAAAAAATTTTGTCTTTAGACATTGGATTTTTATTCTTTAAAAATAATTCCAAAAGATGGACCTCTTTTTCTGTTAAAATTATAAAATCATTTAATTTAGATAATTTTTTTTCATTTTTATTTAATAAATAACTTTTTATTTTTATTGAAGAATTTTTACTAAATTTTTTTTTAGCGGATGTATTTTCTACAATGGCATTAATTTCTTTAATGGTAGCTGGTAACTCAAGATTTTCATCGAAGTTGTCTTTAAAATCCTTTTTTTTTCCTACGCATATTTTAATTGAATTATTTCCTTGAATGAAATTTTTTTGTTTTTTATCCATCAAAGCGTCGGTGTGAAACAAAATAACATTCGGATCTTTATTTGTATTATTTGATAAAGGATTAAACTTTAAAAAAGATTTCAATTCATTTAAAGTTGCAACAAATGAAGAGGAGCCTAAAATTAGAACATTTAACTTATGCATATTTTAATTAATAAAAAATACTTAACTCTAAATAACTATAAAGCAAAATGTGCTTTAGGTAAAAGGGGAATTGGTTATAAAAGAAAAGAAGGAGATTTAATTACGCCGAAAGGCACATATAAGGTGAAATATATTTTATATAGAAAAGATAGAGTCAAAAAAATACAGACTAAAATTAAAAAAATTGCTATTAGAAAAGATATGGGTTGGTGTGATGATCCGAAATCTAAAGATTATAATAAACTTATTAAACTTCCATGTGCCTACAGTTTTGAAAAACTTTTTAGAAAAGAAAATAATTACGATATAATTTTAATTTTAAATTATAATATGAATCCTGTAATAAAAAATAAAGGAAGCGCGATTTTCATACATATTGCAAAAAAAAATTATAAAAAGACTGAAGGATGTATAGCTCTTAAAAAAGCACACCTTTTAAAAATTATTAAAAAAATAAATAAAAATACCACAATTAAGATCGAGAACCAAAGATAGAACTTCCTACTCTAATAAATGTGGATCCATGTTTTATAGCATCTATATAATCTGCAGACATGCCCATACTCATACTTTCAAGAGCTAAGGACCTACTTAATTCATTTAACGATTTAAAATATTTTTTAGCATCTTGATCAACTGGAGGAATTACCATCAAGCCTATGATTTTTAAATTAATTTCATTCACACAGTAATTATAAAAAGAGTCTAATTCATTTACAGATATGCCAGATTTTTGGATTTCATTACCAATATTCACTTGTATAAAATATTGCAATTTTCTGTTTAGATTAACTTGAAACTTTGCAAGGGCATCAGCTAGTTTTTGATTATCAAGGGAATGTATGTAATCAAAAAGTTTTACAGCATCTTTTGCTTTATTACTTTGTAGTTTACCAATCATATGTAGCTTTAAATTTTGATTATTTTTTTTTTGCTCTGTCCATTTAACTGTAGCCTCTTGTACTTTGTTTTCACCAAAATGAGAATGCCCGTGGTCAATCAACGGTTTTATACGAGCTAAATCAAATGTTTTACTTACAGCGATAATATTAACTGGTTTAGCGGGATTTAACGATATAATATCAGATTGTATTTTTTTAAATCTTTCAACTATTGTGCTCATAATGTTTGCTTTTAAAAAGAAATATTTTTTAATTATAGAGAGTATCAAAGATTTTGGATTAAAAAATATAAAAAAAAACAATAAATTTATTATTATTTATAGAAGAAATAATAAAAAAATTGAGAATATTGTCGAGTTAAAAAAATTCAGAAAAAAATGTCTTCTAAATGGTTTTAAATTCTTTGTTGCGAATAATATCCAACTTACTATATTACTCAAAGCAGATGGACTGTATCTTTCAGCACATAATAAAAGTTATAGATGTCTTTTCTTGAAAAGGTCTAAATATTTGATAATAGGATCGGCACATAATTTTTCTGAAATTCAATATAAAATCAAACAAGGATGTAAACATATTCTTTTGTCTAGATTATTTAAAGTTAATTATGACAATGATGATACTTTTCTTGGTATTATTAAATTTAATAATCTTGTAAGAGTTTCAAAAAAAATAGTCCCGTTAGGCGGTATAAACTCCTCCAATCTTAATAAGCTCAAAAATATAATTTCTGAAGGAGTTGCTCTTATGACAGAGATAAAAAAAAAGCCGGCTATTACTAGCCGGCTTTTCTAATCTTTTAACTTCTAACGTAATTAGAATGCTACAGAGATACCGATTGTTCTAGTATCGTCTTTAGCGTTTTTAACCATGTTAGCGTTATCTGTTGAAGCGTCTTGGAAGCCAATCGTCATTCCACCAACTGTGTAACCGATACTAATCGCATCAGTGTCTTGTGTGAAGCTAGAGTCAGCGTCGATATTGTGCTGTTCTTGCTCCGTAGTATTGTATGAAATTGAAAGTGCATCATTAACTGCATACGCAAAACCGATTGTTTCTACTTTGTAGAAATCAGCATCAGTTAACGCAACTGTTTGACCTTCATCAATAACTTCTCTTTGGTAACCAAATTTAAAGTTTCCAATAGAACCAGTTAAGGCAGCTGTGTATTCGTGTCTGTCAGAAGTGTTAGCAACTGTTGCCATTTCTTCCTCAGCATAACCAGCTGTTATTTTAAAACCATCTAATACATCACCTACGATAGGTAATCCACCAAGAGGTGTTACTACTACGATTTCAGTTCCAGAACCTTTCATGCCTGTATTTTCAGAAGCTTCGTTATCAGCGTTCTTTGTTCCGTCAGCTTTTGGTACGTATTGTCCTTTAACTGTTCCTAAGAATGGTACTTCGAACTTAACACCAATTCCCATTTCATTAGCTAAACCACCTACGTCTTTATATGTACCAGATCCTGAACCATTTGCTTCTTCATAAGCCGTTGGCGTTATGTCATCAATCGCATCTAGTTCTGATCCATCAGATCCTACATAAATGTCAACTAACCCGGCTACTCCTCCAAATGTAATTTTAGAGTTTCCGTATGTTAAGTTGTCATCCGCATCTTGCATTACAGAAACAGTGACACCGTTATCCAACTCTGTTGAACCTGAGAATTTTAATTCTCTGTCCATACCTAGTGGGTTACCAGTCGTACTATCTACTTCTGATTGGTAAGTTACTTCCATGCTACCTGTTACAGATAATTCACCTGCATTAGCAGTTGATACTGAAAACAAGAAAGCTAAAGCAACTAATATTTTAGTTATTTTCATTATTTTTCCTTTGTTAAATTATTAAAAATAATATTCGTTTTTTAACTCATTCATGTGTTAAATTGCGTGAAATCGAGATAATTCCTATCTATTTTTGTTTAAAGTTGTATTTTTGCAACACTTAAAAAGGTACAGAAATTGATGATTTTAAGCTATAAATCGAAAATCATGAGATTATTTAATAAAATCAATATCTTTTATAAGTTTTTTTTCACAAATTTGCTTATTTTTGTATTTTTGATACTCAGTGCATGCTCAGTTCCAAACGCACTTAAACCTAAGAAAGTAGATCCTAGCATTCCGGTCGGTGCAAAAGAGAGAGCAAGAAAAAATATTGAGGAAGGTAGAGGTGTAAGTTTAAAAGGAGCTTTCGGTAAAAGAGGGACTAACTACGAGTTTAGTACATCTAACCCTTTATGGAGAGCCTCACTTGAAATTATTGATTTCATGCCTTTAACCACAGTAGATTATTCTGGAGGAATAATCATTACAGATTGGTATAGTGATAATAATAATTCAAATGACTCGATCAAAATTACTGTTAGGTTTTTGTCAAATGAAGTGCAATCAAACAGTTTAAAAATTATCGTCCATAATAAAAAATGTAAGACTAATGAAGTTTGTTCTATTAATGAAATAGATTCAAATATAAAGTTTGAATTGCAAAGATCAATATTAGCTAAAGCTGCTGCTCTGGAGCTTGAGACTAAAAAATCTAAAAAGTAAATTGTATTATTTATAAATGGAAAGATACAACTTTCAAAAAATTGAAAAAAAATGGCGTGAAAAAAAATTCGCTGTATCAGTAGAAAATAAAGAATCCAATAAAAAATATTATTGTTTGGAAATGTTTCCATATCCATCAGGAAAGATACATATGGGACATGTGAGAAATTATACAATTGGAGATGTTATTGCCAGGTACAAGTATTTAAATGGTTACAACGTTCTACATCCAATGGGTTGGGACTCTTTTGGTTTACCAGCAGAGAACGCTTCAAAATTAAATAATTTGCATCCGCAAGAGTGGACAAATCAAAATATTTCAACAATGAAAAAACAATTGAAACAGTTGGGTTTATCTATCGATTGGGATAGAGAGATATCGACATGTGATAAAGAATATTACAAACACCAACAATCTATTTTTATTGATTTTTATAATAATGGTCTTGTTTCAAGAAAAGAAACTTATGTGAACTGGGATCCAGTTGAAAAAACGGTTTTAGCAAATGAACAGGTAATAAATGGAAAGGGCTGGAGATCTAATGCTATTGTTCAAAGAAAAAAATTATCCCAGTGGTTTTTTAATATCACGAAGTTTTCAAATGAACTTTTAAGCGATTTAGAAAAATTAAAAGGTTGGCCAGAAAAAGTTAAACTCATGCAGAAAAACTGGATTGGTAAATCCTATGGTTGTGAAATAAATTTTGAGATGAGTGAAAGTTCTGATAAAATTAAAGTTTTTACCACAAGACCAGATACAATTTTTGGAGCAAGTTTTATAGCTTTGTCAGTCGATCATAGTTTAAGTAAAAATTTTAAAGATAATAAAGATTTTATAAAATTTAAAGAAGACTGTAATAAAACGGGAACTACCGAAGAAGCTTTAGCAAATGCAGAAAAGCTTGGGTTAAAAACAAATCTATACGTTAAACACCCATTAATCAAAGATAAAATTCTACCAATTTATTTTGCCAACTTTGTTTTAATGGACTACGGTAGTGGGGCTATATTTGGTTGCCCAGCACATGATCAGAGAGATTTTGATTTTGCAAAAAAATATAATTTAGAAATAATTGAGGTAGTGTCAGAGGGATCAAAGGGAAAGAAACTAGAAGAAGCTTATACAGGTAATGGAAAATTAATCAATTCGTCATTTTTGAATGGTTTAAATATTGAGCAGGCCAAAGAAAAAATTATAAATGAAATTGAAAAAAAAAATTTAGGAACTAAAAAAACTTTATATCGTCTTAAGGATTGGGGTATATCAAGACAAAGATACTGGGGTTGCCCAATTCCAATGCTTTATTTAGAAGATGGTACAATCGTGCCTGTAGAAAAAGATGAATTACCAGTAACATTACCGAAAGATGTTGATTTGAATGCTAAAGGAAATCCTTTAAACAGCCATCCAAGTTGGAAACAAACTGTTCAGAAATCTTCAGGAAAAAAAGCAATTAGAGAAACTGACACTCTAGATACTTTTGTTGACTCCTCCTGGTATTTTTTAAGGTTTTGTGCGCCAAAAAATGAAAATTCACCGCTAGATGAGAAACAGATTAATCATTGGATGCCTGTTGATCAATATATAGGGGGAATAGAACACGCAATTTTACATTTGTTATACTCTAGATTTTTTACAAAAGGAGTAAGTCTATGCAATAAAAACTTAAACTTGTCCGAACCATTTAAAAATTTATTCACTCAAGGAATGGTTTGTCATAAATCTTTCAAAGACGAAAAGGGGAATTGGTTATACCCTGATGAGGTCGAGAAAATTGATACGAAAACATTTGTAAAAAAATCCGACAAAACTAAGGTAATTGTAGGTCCACCAGAGTCTATGTCAAAATCAAAAAAAAATACAATTGATCCAGAAGACATGGTAAATCTTTATGGTGCTGATGCTGTCAGATGGTTTATTTTGTCTGATAGTCCTCCAGAAAAAGATGTTCAGTGGTCTAATGTGGGTGTTTCATCATCTAATAAATTTCTCCAAAAAATTTGGAATTTGAATATTTCTATTTTTAACAGAAAAATAAATGATATTAATAAAAATGATGAAGAAAAGTTTATTAAAGAAGTAGATAATTATGTTAGCAAAATCGATATTGCAATAAATAACTTTAGATTCAATGTTGCGATTGCTCAATTTTATGAACTTTATAATTATTTTAAAGATAAACTAGACACAAAACTTGATAATAAAGTATTAAAAGAAAGTGTAATTAAATTTATGAAGTTAATGATACCGTTCACACCTCATCTTGCTTATGAGTGTCTTGAGTTGTTGAAATGTGACACAATTAATAAATGGCCAGATGTCAATAAAAATTTACAATTGGAAATAAAATTTGCAATTCAAATAAATGGAAAAACTAGAGACATCATTACCATCGAAAAAGATACATTAGAAAATGAGATAAATGATATTATTAAAGATAACTTTAAAATAAAAAAATATTTTGAGAATCAGAAAGTAATTAAAACTATTTTTGTAAAAAATAAAATTATTAATTATATTACTAGTAAACAATGAGAATATTAGTTCTTAAATTTATTATCATATCTCTATTCTTCACTTCAGGTTGCGGTTTTAAAGTAATAAATCAATCAGAATTAGCAAAATTCGATATTTCGGAAATCAATACAACTGGCAACAAAGTTATAAATTTCAAACTTAAAAACAAACTTCTATTTAATTCTAAGGCAAATGATAAAAAACTAATTAAAATTAATCTGGAAAGCTCTAAAAATAAAGGAGTCAAAGAAAAAAATATAAAAAATGAGATAACTAAGTACGATATTAATATTACAGTAAAAGTATTGGTAGACATTATTAACAGTTCAAAAAACACTGGATTTGTAGTCTCAAAAACAGGAAGCTATAATGTACACGAAAGACACTCAATAACATTAAGGAATGAAAAAAACCTTACAGAATTACTTGTAGATGACATATCAGAGGAAATTTTATTTGAATTAAGATCAAGGCTTGATGATTTATAAAAGTTACATAGTTGAAAATAATTTAAATATTTTAAAAGAGAAGGTGGTCTTATTTTATGGAGAAAATACAGGACTTATAAGTGACATTAAAAAAAAAATAAAAACTATTTATACCAATTGTGAAATTTTAAGTTACGATCAAGATGATGTGTTAAAGAATGATGAAGCAATTTTTAGTGATGTAATAAACATTTCACTTTTTAGTCAAAAAAAAGTTTACCTTATAAGTCAAGCAAGTGATAAGTTATTAGATTTTGTAGAAGAAATTTTACCAAAGCTTGAGGCACAAAACATTTTTCTTTTTTCTGGGATTTTAGAGAAGAAATCGAAATTAAGATTTTTTTTTGAAACATCAAATAGTTGTGGAATTGTACCTTGTTACGCAGATAATGAAATGGGGATTAAAAAAATTATCCAAGAAAGACTAAAAGGTTATGAAGGACTGACAACAAAAATTATTAATTTGATTTTAGAAAATAGCAACTTAGAGAGAATAAAACTTAATAATGAGCTTGAAAAAGTCGAACAATTTTTTAAAGATAAAAAAATTGATTATGATAACTTAGAAAAACTCCTAGATTTAAAAATAAACGAAGATTTTAACGTTCTAAGGGATGCAGCACTTTTAGGTGACAAGTTAAAAACAAATAAACTACTTAGCGATACTGTAATAGAAACAGAAAAAAATATTTTTTACTTAAATTCATTAAATCAAAGACTATCTAGGTTAAACGAAATAAACAAATTAGATGAAAAAATAAACATCAATACAAAGATTAGTTCTCTTAAACCACCTATATTTTGGAAGGATAAGCCAAATTTTGCTTTACAAAGCAAGAAATGGAGTCGAAGCAAGATTGAAAAGGTGCAAAAAAAAACATTTGAATTTGAAATTCAGCTTAAAACAAATTCTATGATTGATAAAAATATTTTAATTAAGAAGTTAATTGTAGATGTATGTAATCTTGCTAATTCTTAGTTAACAAGTCTGAAACGAGTTCGAACTGGTCTAAATCTTTATATTCTATTGTAACCTTGCCTGAATTGTTTTTTTTATTAGTGATTCTGACTTTAAGACCGAGAGACTTTTGAATTTTTTCTTGCGCTTTGATAATGTTTGAGTCAATAAATTTATCTTTTTTTGATCCTTTTTGACTCCTAGTAAGATATTCAACTTTTCTAGCACTATAATTTTTACTCACTATTTCTTCAGCTATAGCTGAAGCATTAGAAATTCCTATCAAAGGCCTAGCCTGACCTGATGTTAACGTGCCCTCCTCTAGCATTGAAATAACATCTTGTGGTAAAGTTAGTAACCTTAATGTGTTACTTATATGACTTCGACTTTTTGACATAAGTTTTGAAATACTTTCATGATCATAATTAAATTCGTCATTTAATCTTTTATAACCTCTTGCCTCTTCTATAGGATTAAGATCATCTCGTTGAATATTTTCCACAATAGCTACTTCCAATGACTCGACATCACTTAAATCTAAAATCGTAACTGGTATTTCATGGAGTCCTGCTCTTTGAGCAGCCAACCATCTTCTCTCGCCTGCTACAATTTCAAACCTATCCGGATCTGACTTATGTGGTCTAACAGCTATTGGTTGAATTATTCCATTTTTTTTAATAGATTTAGATAATTCCTCAAGTTTTTCTTCACTAAAATTCTGTCTTGGTTGATAAGGATTTCTACTTAAATCACTTATGGCAATAAAATTTTGCTTCTTGATTTCTTGAGGTTTTTCTTTTGGTTTTTCATCACCAAATAAAGCTGATAGGCCTCTACCTAAACCCTTTTTTTTACTCATATTCATGCTGCACTTTCAATTTGATTTTTCTTAATAAATTCTTCAGCAAGCTTGAAATATGATTTACTTCCGACGCAGTTTTTATCGTAGACCACACAAGGCATACCATGAGATGGAGCCTCAGATAAACGTACATTTCTTTGTATAACTGTTTGGTAAACTTTTTCCTTGAAATAATTTCTTGCTTCTTCATCAACTTGAGAAGACAGTTTGTTTCTCTTATCAAACATTGTTAATAATATACCTCGTATCGTTAATGAGGGATTTAAATTTTCTTTTATTCTATCTATTGTTTTCACAAGCTGAGTTATTCCTTCTAAAGCAAAGAATTCTGTTTGCAACGGTACTAACAATTCATCTGATGCCACTAAAGCCATTATAGTCAAAAGACTTAGTGATGGAGGACAATCAATAAATATATTATCATAATTACTAAGTAATCCATTCTTCTCCGCTGAGAGAATTTCTTTCAATACAAAAGCTCTATTAGAGTCATTAGCTGTTTCAACTTCGAGCCCAGATAAATTTACGTGAGAGCCAATCAAATCTAAGTTTTTTATTTCAGTTTTTTGGATTGTCTCTTTTAAATCAATTTTTTTTATCAAAAGATTATAAATATTTTTGCTCTCATCGCTGTTGCTCTTGCCAAAACCTGTTGTTGCATTACCTTGTGGATCTAAATCTATAACCAAATTACTTTGACCCAAAATGGACAGTGATGCTGCTAAATTTATTACCGTAGTTGTTTTACCTACTCCGCCTTTCTGATTAATTACTGCTAGTGTTGTTGGTCTTTTCATTTAAAATCAATTTCCATCAAAATTATTTTCGATTTGTCATTAGTAATACTATTTACTAATTTATAAGAATATTTTCTTGATTTAAAAGTTTTATTTATCTCTTCCTGTGCATTTTGACCCTTTAGAATCATTAATTTATGTGGCTTTTTAACGATTTCACGTGAAACTTGTATTACTTGTTCCAATTTTTTAAAAGCTCTGCAAACAATTATATCGGGATCTAAGACTTCGCTTCTAACATCACCAAAAACTTTTGCATTTAGATTTAATTCCTTTATAACTTTACTTAAAAATTGCTTTTTTACCGATGATTTTTCATACAATTTCACGTGAAAATCCTTGTTTTTGTTAAATATTTCTAGAACTATTCCTGGAAATCCTGCTCCTGATCCTAAATCTGCTAAAGAAAGAGATTTAAAATCAATAAATTTTACTAATTGGGCTGAATCCAGAATATGCCTATGCCAAATTGATGACTCTGTACTTTTTGCTATCAAATTATGATTTTTGTTTTCATTTAATACTAATTGAGCGAATTTTTTTAACTTTTGGATTGACCTGCCATCAAAATTAAGGTCTTTTTTTAGTATATTAATTACTTCAAGCTGCTGCATTAAGCAGTAGCTTTATATCTAAGTTTTTTGATGTGTGAAAGTAGAATTATTATTGCTGCAGGAGTTACTCCATCGATACGAATAGCCTGACCCAAAGTTTTTGGCTTAACCTTTAATAGTTTGGTCTTGATTTCGTTCGATAAACCACTCAGTTTTTTATAATCTATACTGTTAGGTATAACAACTGATTCATCTTTTTTAAAAGACAGGATATCTTTATCCTGCCTTTCTAAATAACCCATATAGTGGGCATCTGTTACAACTTGCTTTTCTATGATGGTTGGAAATTTTGGAATATCCTTAAATACTTGCCTTATTTTTGCCATATTTACTTTTCGCTGACCCATAATTTCTAAACACGACCTTTTAACACCATCCATTGCAATCTTAATATCAAATTTTTTAGCTTGATTAGGTGTTAAATAATTATTTTTTAAGATTGTATTAAGGGCAATGATATTTCTTTTCTTTTCAGTAAATATTTTTTTTCTCTCTGATCCTACTAAATTTAGATTAATACCAAAATCGGTTAATCTTTGATCTGCGTTATCGGCTCTTAAAGTTAGTCTATATTCAGCTCTAGATGTAAACATTCTATATGGTTCTGTAACTCCTTTTGTAATTAAATCATCAATCATGACTCCAATATAAGAAGTTGATCTATCTAAAATAAACTCCTCTTGATTTAGTGTTTTTAGGGCTGCATTGATCCCAGCTATCAATCCTTGAGCTGCAGCTTCTTCATACCCTGTAGTCCCATTAATTTGCCCAGCAAGAAATAAAGAATTAATTTTTTTGGTTTCTAATGTTGCTTTTAACTCCCTAGGATCCACATAATCGTACTCAATTGCGTACCCAGCTCTCTTCATCTTAACATGCTCTAAACCCTTAATTTTGCATAATATTTTTAGCTGTATCTCCTCTGGAAGAGAGGTTGATATACCATTTGGGTAAATAGTATTGTCCTTTAATCCTTCCGGTTCTAGGAATATTTGGTGTTTTTCTTTTTCCTTAAACTTAACAATTTTATCCTCGATAGATGGACAATACCTAGGCCCTACTCCCTTTATGTTTCCTGAATAAATAGCGCTTCTTGAAATATTATCACTAATAATTTTATGAACATCATTATTTGTGTAAGTCATCCCACATTTAATCTGCTTGTTATCAATCTTGTTCGTCAAGAAAGAGAAATAGTAATGATCGTCATCTGCAGGCTGCATTTCTAACTCATCATAATTAATTGTATCACCATCAAGTCTAGGGGGTGTTCCTGTTTTTAATCTTCCAATCTGCATTTTAAATTTTGATAGTTGCTCGCTTAAACCAGTAGATGGTTTTTCATCATACCGACCTGCTGGTATTTGTGTTTCACCTATATGTATCAAACCATTTAAAAAAGTTCCCGTAGTTAAAATTAATTGTTTAGACCTTACTTCGTTGCCACTTTGACAAATAAATCCTATGATCTTGTTATTCTGAAACAAGAATTTAATTACTGGATCTGCTATTACTTCTAAATTTTGATAATCTAGTAAAATTTTCTGCATATGCTCTTTATAGAGAGCTCTGTCTGACTGCGTCCTTGGTCCTTGCACTGCTGGACCACGACTTCTGTTTAATAATCTAAATTGAATACCTGACTTATCTGCCACGGCACCCATTACGCCATCTAAAGCATCGATTTCTCTAACAAGATGCCCTTTTCCAAGCCCCCCTATAGCGGGATTACATGACATTTCACCGATAGTCTCAATTTTATGGGTAAAAAGGGCAGTATTTACGCCCAATCTAGCGGAAGCTGCTGCTGCCTCACATCCAGCATGTCCTCCACCTATAACTACAACATCATAACTTTGTTTTATCATGGTGTGAATGTAAACGTCTAAATTAAGATTACAAGAAGTATTTTATTTACCAATACAGAAGTCTTTGAATATAGATCCAAGTATTTCTTCAACATCTACCTTGCCGACGATACTGCCAAGATGTCGTGTGGCCATTCTTAGGTCTTCTGCAGCTAATTCGAGGTCTTTGTTTTGATCTTTTTTTAGGAACTTTTCAATTTCTTTTAAGCAATCATTAAGTTTTACTCTATGTCTTTCTCTTGTAATTAAAGTGCTTTTATTCGATGAGAATTTTTTCCTTAACTTAGCTTTAACCAAATTTATTAATTTATCAATATTTTTATTATTTTTTACTGAAGCCAAAACAGTATCAACGTCAAATTTATGATTTTGTTTATCTGAAACATCTGATTTATTTAAAAATATTATAGTATCCTTATTAATCATATTATGTATTTCTTTGTTAATTTTTTTTGATGAATTATCAATAACAACTATATTCAAATCTGCTTCTTTTGATTTTCCAAGCGCTAAAGAAATTCCTTTTTTCTCTACTTCATTTTTAGTATCTCTAATACCAGCAGTATCGGCTAGGAGAACAGGATATCCATCTAAATTTAAATAGGTTTCTATAACATCTCTTGTTGTGCCGGCTTCATCCGATACAATCGCTACTTCTCTTTTTGATAATAAATTTAGTAAAGATGATTTTCCAGCATTAACTTCTCCTGTAATTGAAACCCTAAAACCATCTCTAATTTTTTCTCCAACGTTATTGTCCTCAATAATTTTGGTAATTTCTGAGTGAATTTCTTTGATTGATTTATGGGCATCTTTTAATATTTTTTCTGGGAGATCTTCTTCTGCAAAATCAATTTTAGCTTCTATAAAAGCTAAGGATTTTATTATTTTTTCCCTCAGACTATTATAATAATTTGATGCGTTTCCCTGGATTAATTTTATTGCTTGCTGTCTTTGTAGTTCTGTTTCAGAATGGATAAGATCTCGTATACTTTCTGCTTTTAACAAATCAATTTTATCATTTTGAAAAGCAATTTTAGTGAACTCACCTGGTTCAGCTAGTCTGCAGTTTTTTTGCTCTGACAGAACTCTTAATAAGGCGTTTATTACTGCATTACTTCCATGGATTTGTAGTTCTGCTAAATCCTCCCCAGTATAGCTATTTGGCCCGGGAAACCACAACAATAGAGCCTCTGGATCTATTAAATTATCGTTTTTAGGGTCATAAAACTTACAAAAATTTACTTCATTTGACTTAATATCTTTAGACTTAGTTAAATTTTGACAAATCTTAAGTGTTTCACTGCCTGATATTCTAACGATAGCTATTCCAGAAGGTCCACCACCCGAAGATAAAGCATAAATGTTCATTGAATTATAATGATAAACCTCGATTTGAGATTATTTTACTGAATTTTTTTAATGTCTCGTTGTTCTTAATATTTTTTACAATTATTTCTTTGAATGGATCTAAATATTTATTTTGTTTAAAGAAGGTATGAGTAGCATCAACGCCTAAGCTCATGATAGTATTTTCGGGTTTTCTGCTATTATAAAAATCATTTAATGCATAGCTATTTTTAATAGAAATACCTAAACCCGCATAATATTTAATAATTTCTTTTAGTTTTTTTATATCCCTTAAAACTAGATTGAAACCTTGACCGGCTACAGGATGAATAGTGTGCAAACCCTCACCAAGAATTAATATATTCTTTTGATGATATTGTCTTCTTAAACTAAGAGAAATAGGATACGACTGAATATTACTAATAGTGATATTTTGTTTATTCTTCAACATTTCTACTATTTTGTTTTTAACTAAAGTTGTAATTCTTTTTGAATTATTCTCAAAAAAGTATTTTTTTACGCTCCAAACAAAAGAGAAATAATTTTTTGAAAAAGGAAGTATAGCTAATGGGCCTTCTTTTAAAAAATATTGGCTTGTGTTAATTGTCTTAAAATTGTGTTTTACGTATCCTGTAATAGCTATTTCTTTATAATCTTTCTTGATAGGTCTAATTTTTGTTATGTTGTTGTAAATTTTAGATTGTCCGCCTATACAGAGAATAATTAAATCATAATTTTTTAACTCATTTAAGTTTTTTACATCCTTTCTTATTAATTTAATTTTATTCTTTGAAATTTCTTTCAACAATATACTTTTAACTTTATTATTTTCAAAAACATACATAAGATTAGAGTTTACTTCATTGAGATTTAAAAAATTTATCCTTCCTTTAGAAGTTTCGTAAAAAAGCTCAATTTTTTTTGAAGGCCAGAACAACTTTTGTTCTAAGCTTGTAATATTTTCATTAATGAACTTATAATTTGTATCTGAAATAGCAGTAGTCCTTTTATCTAAGTTTTTTGTACCTTTTTTAGCTATTAAATTTAACTCTATACCCGGGACTTTAGCTAAAACTGCGGTTATCATTAAGCCTGAAAGACCGTCTCCGACAATGCATATTCTTTGTTTTATCATATAAAAATTTTTAACACTTTCATAAAAATGGTAAAAAGTACGTAATCGATTCGTAATGAATACAAACTTTTTAAATAGTGTAACAAATTTTTTGAAAAAGCGAACCTTTGAATTGCTAGGTTTAATCTTAGTTTTATCAAGTGTCGCACTTGCAATCGCCTTTACAACATATTCGCCGGAAGATCCATCATTTATTTATGGAGATAGGAATTTTGAAATCCAGAATTTGTTTGGAATCTATGGAAGTAGTATTGCAGATTTTTTATTACAAAGTTTTGGCTTGGTCTCTTTTTTGTTATTACTTAATTTTTTATTTTGGGGATTAAATTTAATAATAAAGAAAGAATTAAGAAGAATAATTTTAAAATTATTTTTAGTTGTAGCTTATTTAACTGTTGGAACAGTTTTTATCTATTTAACATTCGATAATTCTTTTTGGTTAATTGATAATGGTAATTCAGGTTTTGTTGGAAAAATAACATATAACTATATTAATACTTGGGCTCCGTGGATTGATAATACATATTCAATTTATGGACTACTTTTATTAACTATAATTTTTTTTTCATTTTCAGCTGATATAAATTATAAAAAGGTATTCTCAATAATTATTTCACTTTTTAGAAGAAAGCCTGTGGAAACTGTTGAACCGGATTTTAGTAAAATTAATATTGAAGACCAACCACAGACTTTTGAAAAACCACAGCAATCTTTTTCTTTTGAAACTAACTCAAGTCCTCAAAAGGAGCAAATTAATACGAAAACTAAATATAAATTGCCAGATATAAATTATTTAGAAAAAAATTTATCTAAACTTAGTTCTGATGGAAATAAAAATCGTCCTAACGCTGAGTTTATGGAAAAAATATTATTAGACTTTGGTATAGATGGAAAAATTAAAACAATTAATAATGGTCCTGTAGTAACCCTATATGAATTTGAACCAGCGCCTGGAGTAAAAGTATCAAAAATAATTAATTTATCTGAGGATTTAGCAAGAAACACTAGTTCAACCTCTACAAGAGTTTCCGTAATCCCGGGAAAAAATACAGTTGGAATTGAAATTCCAAACGAGGAAAGAGAGGGGGTATCACTAAGAGAAATTATTTCTTATGATAAATTTTTAAATAAAGATGTAAGACTTCCAATAGCATTAGGCAAAAGTATTTCGGGAATGCCAATTGTTGGTGATTTAACATCAATGCCTCATCTTTTGATTGCAGGTACCACTGGTTCAGGAAAGTCTGTTTGTATTAATACTATAATCGTTTCACTAATATACAAATTAAGTCCAGACCTTTGCAAATTTATTTTAATTGATCCAAAAATGTTAGAACTATCTACTTACGAAGGAATACCTCATTTATTAACTCCAGTTATTACTGATGCTAAAAAAGCTACATCGGCTTTATCGTGGACGGTTAAAGAAATGAACAGCAGATATAAGTTAATGAGCAAGGTAGGAGTTAGAAACATTGATGGCTATAATGCTAAACACAAACTAAAAATGCCTTACATCGTTGTAGTAGTTGACGAGATGTCAGACTTAATGCTTGTAGCTGGAAAAGAAATTGAAAACTACATTCAAAAATTATCACAAATGGCCAGAGCTGCAGGTATTCATATCATTATGGCTACGCAAAGACCAAGTGTTGATGTGATAACAGGTACAATAAAAGCAAATTTTCCTACAAGAATATCTTTTCAAGTCAGTTCTAAAATTGACAGTAGAACTATTTTAGGGGAGCAGGGTGCTGAGCAATTGCTTGGTAAAGGAGATATGCTGTTTATGTCATCTGCAAATAGGATTGTGAGAATTCATGGCCCATATGTTTCTGAGCAGGAAATAGAGAAAATTACCAATTCATTAAGAGCTCAAGGAGATCCAGATTACATGGAGGAGATTACTTCTCAAGAAACAGCGGAAAGTTCATTAACTCCTGGTAGTGAAGGAGATGAAGATGAATTATTCAATCAGGCTGTAGAAATTATTAAAGCAGAAGGAAAAGCCTCTACAAGTTTTTTACAGAGAAAATTACAAATCGGATATAATAGAGCTGCTAGAATTATTGATATGATGGAAGAAAAAGGTATTGTTAGTAAAGCAAATCATGTTGGTAAACGTGAAGTTCTTTAAAAAAACATTTCTAATATCGTTTTTTCTCTTAATAACATCGAGTTTATTAGCTAGTGAAAAAGATCAAATAGTTACTCAATTAAATAACTTAAATTCTCTAGAGTTTACATTTGATCAGTTAATTAATGAAAAAACAGAAAAAGGCATTTGTCTTTTGGAGTTTCCTGGAAAACTAAAGTGCAATTACTTTGATGATAAGGAAAAAGAACTAGTTATTAATAATAAGAGATTAGCAATTACACAAAAAAGGTATAATAAAACTTACCATTATCCTATTTCAAAATCTCCATTCTTAAATATTTTATATAAAGACAAACTTTTAGAAATTGTGAAATCTGGAGAATTAGAGGTAAGTGATCAAATAATTAAGCTTATTTATTTTGGTGACAACGAAATTACAGTTTATTTTGACAAAAAAAATCTAGATTTGAAAGGATGGGAGATTAAAGATCAATACAACAATAATATAAATTTCTCCCTAAACATTGTTGCTAAAAATGACGTTTTTAAAAAAGGTACCTTTGAATTGCCTGAAATAAACTAAGCTACAAAATCAATTTCTTCTTCTTTAAAAATTTCAAAACCTTTGGATTTATAATTTTGTAATGCATGTTTATGGTCTAAACTACAAGTATGAACCCACATTCTTTCAGGATTTTTTCTTGATGCACTTGCAATAGCATGATTTACAAGTGTTGAACCAAGCTTCAACCCTCTGAATTCTTTTAGCACCCCTAGATTGATAAGCTCTACTTCGTTTGATACAGGATGATATTCTTGTTCGTAATATCCTACTAAATCTTCACCTTTTTTAAGAACGTGCGTTTCTAAATTTTTATTCGTAACATACTTGACCCACTCATTATCAGACCAAAGTAATCTGTCTCTCCAATAGTGATCGATGCCTATTTGTTTATAGAAAAATTTATTTAAATGAAAATTATATTTGTCATCCAAAACAATTTGGAAATTTTCTGGCAGATTTAAATCAACTGTTTTTGAAAAATCTTTAATTTCTAAGAAATATCTTTTTACTCTTGAAATCATCAGCTAACCATTTTTCCAATCTTTTCGCCTGCAAATATATGAAAATGTAAGTGAGGAACTTCCTGCCCCCCATCGCTGCCGATATTAGTTAAAGCCCGATAACCTTTATTTTTTGCACCCACTAAATTTGCAACATGTGTCACAGCTTTATTTAACTCTACAATCTCTTTGTCTGAAGCTTTGTTGTTGAAATCGTTAAGATCTACGTATTCACCTTTAGGAATAACCAGGACATGTACTTTTTTTTGAGGATTAATATCATGAAAAGCTAAGACATGGTCATTTTCAAAAATTTTTTTACAAGGGATTTCTCCTCTGAGAATTTTTGCAAATATATTGTTCTTATCGTAGGTCATTGAATAACCTCTAATTCTTCAATAACTTCAATAATTTTACCTTGAACAATTTTAGCATTTACTCTTGAGCACTTGTAAAATGCCGATGAGTTATTCTCAGCATTTTCTTTTAAATTTAGACACTCAGATCTAGATGCGGTGTATAGGTGTTCTTTTAACTTTAATGGCTCTCCAAAATACATCATAAGTGCTATTACTTCCCCTTCTACATCTCCGCCAGATTTTACTTTAATGTCTACAGCTCTATTTCCAACCCCAATCTCAAAATCTCTAAATGCTGTGTATCCTTTGTACAACACAAAGAGTCCAATAAGAATGAAAAAAATTTTAACTTTACTCATTTTAATACTACTTTTTTCTATTATCCAGCTCTTTCATTACATCTTCAATTTTTATGTTGTTAGCCTCTAAGTAAACCATCAAATGATAAACCACATCAGCAGCTTCGTGTATCTTATTTGAATTTTTTTCCACAGATTCTATTAATTCACCTATTTCCTCTTTCACTTTTGAAACACTTAGTTTTTTATCGTTCAAAAGTTTATTAGTGTAAGACTTATCTGGAGAAGAATTTTTTCTCTCTCTGATTGTTTTAATTAATTGTTCTAAGTTTTCAAACATTTTATAACCTTACCGATACATTTTTAGAATTCAAATATTCTTTAGCATCTTTGATTTTATATTCACCATAATGAAAGATAGAAGCCGCTAGAACTGCACTTGCTCCACCTTTAACTATGCCATCATATAAATGATCTAGAGTTCCAACCCCACCGGAAGCTATTACAGGAATATTGGTGTTATTCGTAATTGTTTTTAATAAATCAACGTCGTAACCGGATTTGGTGCCATCTTTATCCATTGAAGTTAATAAAATTTCTCCAGCTCCATTTTCTTCTACTTTTTTAGCAAACTCTACTGCATCTATACCAGTTTTATTTCTTCCACCGTACGTAAATACTTCCCATTTATTGTCTGAAACTTTTTTTGCATCGATCGCAACAACAATGCATTGAGATCCAAATTTTTTTGAAGCTTCCTTAACGAACTCAACATTTTTTACAGCGGCAGTATTAATAGAAACTTTATCTGCACCCGCTAACAATAAATCAGTAATATTTTGAATATTTCTAACTCCACCTCCAACTGTTAAAGGAACAAAACATTCTTTCGCAGTTTTTCTAACAATATCAATAATCGTTTCTCTATTTTCATTTGAAGCAGTAATATCAAGAAAACAAATCTCGTCAGCACCACCGTCACTATAAATTTTAGCTTGTTCTACTGGATCTCCAGCATCTTTTAATTCAATAAAGTTAATACCTTTAACAACTCTCCCATCTTTAACATCAAGGCAAGGTATAATTCTATTTTTAAGCATTAATCTCCTTTGCTAGTTCATCAAGCTTAATGTCACCATCGTAAATAGCTTTACCAACAATTATACCTTCAATTTTTTTATTATTTAACTCTTTGGCTTTCTTAATATCATTTATTGAAGAAACACCTCCTGAAATCACTACAGGACAGTTAGAAAACTCTGCAATTTTCACAGTCTCATCTAAGTTAGGGCTAGTTTTCATTCCGTCTCTATTTATGTCTGTAAAAATAATTCTGCTTACACCAAAATTATTTACTTCTTTTAAAAAATCTGTGGTTTTGATTTCTAGATTTTCTTTCCAGCCTGATACTGAAAGATTTCCATATTTTGCATCTAAACCCAAAGCGATTTGACCTTTGAATTTTATGCAAGACTCTTTTAAAAATTCTTTATTTTTAATAGCACCACTTCCTAAAATTACTTTCTCAACACCAGTATCGAAATATTGTTTAATGCTATCGAGAGATCTAATACCACCACCTATTTCAACCTTCAAATCATATTTACTAACTATTTCTTTTATAATATTTAAATTGACTGTTTTACCCGTTAAAGCTCCGTCTAGATCAACAATGTGTAAGTTTTTAAATCCATGATCTTTAAATTTTGCTGCTTGCTCAATGGGTGAAATTTCATATTCAGTTTTATTTTCGAAGTCACCTTTGATTAATCTTACGCATTTCTTATCTTTTATATCTATTGCAGGAAATATTTTCATTATAATCTTAAAAAGTTATCAATCATCTTTAATCCTATTTTATCACTTTTCTCAGGGTGAAACTGTGTTCCAAATAAATTATCTTTCTCGACAGAACAGACTATTTCAGATGAGTAATCAGTTGTTGCTGAAATTACTGATTTATCATTTGGAATAAACTCGTAGCTGTGCACGAAATACATATGAGATTTGTTTTTTATATCTTTAAATATTTTACTTTCTTTTTGGATTTCAATTTCATTCCAACCAATGTGGGGAAGTTTAAATTTTCCTTTTTGATTATCAATTTTAGAAACTTTGCCAGGAATCCAGCCTAATCCCTTTGTTTCTGCTTCCTCATACCCGATGTCTGCGAACATTTGTAAGCCTACACAAATTCCTAATAAAGGTTTCTTATTTGTAACTGCAAAATCTTTTAGTGTATCTACTAATCCAGAAATACTATTTAGAGAGTCTACACAGCTTTTAAATGATCCTTGTCCTGGTAAAACAATTTTGTCACTGGATTTAATTTTTGTTATATCTGAAGTTACCTCAATACTAACTTTACCTTTAGCCACCTCTGTAAAAGAATTTATGACAGAGCTAATATTGCCCGATTGGTAGTCAACAATTGTGACGTTCATCAATTTTAAATAGAGCCTTTTGTCGAAGGTATTGAGTTTTTAATTCTTTTATCAATCGCTAAAGCATCTTTTAATGATCTAGCTAAACCTTTGTAACACGACTCAATCTTGTGGTGACTATTTTCACCGTAAATATTTTCTATGTGTAAAGTAACTCCAGCTGATTGTGAAAATGCTTGGAACCACTCTTTAAATAATTCTGTGTCCATCTCACCAAGTTTCTCAACCGATAGATTTACTTTCCAAATTAAATAAGGTCTATTCGATACATCTATTGAAACTCGACTTAGAGTTTCATCCATAGGAATCATTGTTGATGCATATCGTGTAATTCCTTTTCGGTTGCCTGCTGCTTTTTTTATAGCTTCACCAATTGCTATACCTGTATCCTCAGTAGTGTGGTGTAAATCTATATGCGTGTCACCTCTTGCTTTAACATCTAAGTCTATAAGGGAGTGCTTTGATAGTTGCTCCAACATGTGGTCTAAAAAACCTATTCCAGTTTTAATTTTATACTTTCCTTTTCCATCTAGATTAACCGCTACAGAAATACTGGTTTCTTTTGTTTTTCTAGTAATTTTTGCTTTTCTACTCATAAACTATGCCTGATTTACCTTTGATATATATTTAAATTGTCATTTTATCAATAAATCACTATTGAAGATCTCAAAATAATCTCCACATATAACTTCATGAATACAGCTGAAAAATGGCACGGTACTACAATTGTCCTACTTAGAAAGGGCGGACAGACCATTGTAGCAGGCGATGGTCAAGTCAGTCTTGGTAATACAGTTTTAAAAAGCAAAGCCAAGAAGGTTAGAAAAATTGAGAGTAGAGGAGTAATCGCAGGATTTGCCGGCTCAACTGCAGACGCTCTAACTTTATTTGAAAGACTCGAAGCAAAGTTAGAAAAGCATGCTGGCAACTTACAAAGAGCAGCTGTAGAGTTAGCTAAAGATTGGAGAAGTGATAAATTTTTAAGAAGATTAGAAGCATTAATGGCAGTAGCAGATAAAAATCACAGTTTTATAATTTCTGGAACTGGTGATGTTTTGGAACCAGAGGATGGAATTATTGGAATTGGATCTGGAGGAAACTATGCTCTTGCAGCAGCTAAAGTTTTAATTGAAACTGACATGAAAGCTGAAGAGATAGCAAAAAAAGCTTTAAAGGTTGCATCAGACATTTGTGTATTCACGAACAATAACGTAACGATGGAAAAAATTTAAATGTCAAAATCAAAAAAAGAAACAAATTTAAAACTTGTTAAAGGATCTAAAGCTGACAGCTCAAAGGTCAGCGCTCTTTCTCCAAGAGAAATAGTTTCAGAGCTAGATAGATATGTAATTGGTCAAAAAGAGGCAAAAAAAGCTGTGGCTGTTGCATTAAGAAACAGGTGGAGAAGACAGGCCCTTACTGATGAAATGAGAGACGAAGTATTACCAAAAAATATACTTATGATTGGTCCAACAGGAGTGGGTAAAACTGAAATTTCAAGAAGACTTTCGAAATTAGCTGAAGCACCTTTCATAAAAGTTGAAGCGACAAGATTTACTGAAGTAGGGTACGTGGGTAGAGATGTTGAACAAATCGTTAGAGATTTGATTGAAATAGCTATAGCGATGGAAAGAGAAAGAAAAAGAAAAGAAGTTAAAGCTAAAGCTGAATTAAAGGCAGAAGAAAAGGTTTTAGATGCCTTAGTTGGTAATAAAGCAAGTGTTGCTACAAGAGAAAGTTTTAGAAAAAGATTAAGAAATGGTGACTTAGATAACAATGAAATTGAGATTGAAGTTCAAGATAACTCCTCTGGTTTACAAAGTTTTGAGATACCTGGGATGCCTGGAGGAAATGTCGGTATGGTTAATTTGGGAGACATCCTAGGTAAGTCAATGGGCGGTAAAAAAGGTAAGAAAAAAAAGATGTCTGTTAAAGAGTCTCACGCAATTTTAGTAGCTCAAGAATCAGACAAAATGATCGAAGAAGATAAAATTATTAAGGAAGCAAAGAAAGCAACAGAAGAAAACGGAATTGTGTTTCTAGACGAAATAGATAAAGTTTCTGCAAGAAGCGATAGAGTCGGTGGAGACGTTTCTAGAGAAGGAGTTCAAAGAGATTTGTTGCCTCTGATTGAAGGTACAACTGTAAGTACTAAACACGGCCCAATAAAAACAGATCATATTCTATTCATCGCTTCAGGAGCGTTTCAATTAGCAAAACCGTCTGATCTCTTGCCAGAGTTACAGGGAAGACTTCCTATAAGAGTAGAGCTAAATGCTCTTAATGAAGATGATTTTAAAAGAATCTTAAAAGAACCGGATAACAGTTTAATCAAACAATACAAAGCATTATTAAAGACTGAAGATGTTAATCTTGAATTTTCTGAAGATGGAATTGATATGCTTGCAAAGATTTCCGCAGAAGTAAATTCTTCAGTCGAAAATATTGGAGCCAGAAGACTTCATACTATAATTGAGAAAGTTTTAGACGATATAAGTTTTAATGCTACTGATAAAGCTGGAGAAAGTATTACCGTTGATAAAAAATTTGTTAAAGATAACTTGGGTAATCTAGTTAAAGACACAGACCTTTCTAAATTTATACTATAAATTTTTTAGCTTAATTATTATTGCTCCTTCACCGCCATCCTTAATCTTCGCATCTTGTATTGAAACAATTAGTGAACTCAATTCTTGGTCAGAATTGATGAATTCAGGAACAGAATATTTTAATCTTCCAAGATCCTTGGAAATATAAATATCTTTATCATTTGTGGAGTGT
>CABYYJ010000007.1 GCA_902523185.1 uncultured Pelagibacteraceae bacterium
CACTAATAAATGAAAAAACCATTAATAATATCTGACAATAATTTAAAGTCTAAATTAGTAAAAAAACAAATATTATCACTATTTAAAAATAATCAAATTTTAAAAAAGAATGTTGTAATCGTTATCGGGGGTGACGGGTTCATGCTTAAAACATTAAAAAAAAATCAAAAAACAAAAAAAATATTTTATGGAGTAAATTCAGGTAATTACGGTTTCTTAATGAATAAATTTTCAAAAAAAAATTTGATAAAGAATATTAATAAATCAAATATGATTTCAATTTCGCCTTTGGAAATGGTTGTAAAGACTAAAAATAAAATTAAGAAATGTTTAGCAATAAATGAAGTTTCAATTTTAAGACAAAGTAGGCAGGCTGCAAATTTATCAATAAAAAATAAGTCAAATTTTATTATGAAAAAATTAGTTTCAGATGGTGTTTTAGTTTCAACCCCTGCAGGAAGTACTGCATACAATCTATCCGTACACGGTCCGATTTTAGATTTAAATTCAAAAAAAATTTCAATTGCTCCAATAAGCGCCTTTAGACCAAGAAGATGGAAAGGCAAAGTAGTGAGTGATAGATCAAAAATAACAATTAAAAATTTAAATCCTAAAAAAAGACCTATTAGTGCAGTAGCTGATAATATAGAGTTGAGAAATGCCATAAAGATAACTATTAAAACAAATAAAAATATTAAATTTAAGCTTATGTATGATAAAAATAGAAGTTTACAAAAAAAAATTAAAATAGAACAAATTAGAAGAGAAGTATCTTAAATTAAATTTTAGATACTAGATTTTCAGAAATGAAAAAATTTTTTTTAATTATTATATTTTATCTCTTTTTTTTAACCTCAAATTCAGTTGCATTTATAGAATTTAAACAATCAAAAAATATTTCTTCAGACACAGAGCAAGCTAGAGGAATAAATTTTAAGCCAGACGGAACTATAATGTATATAACTAACCGAAAAGCTGCTTCAGGTGCTGAAGGCCAAAAAGGGCAAGTAACTCAATATTCTCTTAGTACACCTTTTGATATAAGCACAGCAAAAAAAACATCTCAAACAGATTTATTAGGTAGTAATGATGCTACAGTGTTGAAATATCCTCATGCAATTGAATTTAAACCGGACGGAACCAAAATGTTTGTAACCGCAGGAGACGCAGTCGCAGCCGTTTATCAATATAATTTAACTACTGCTTGGGACTCATCCTCAGCAGAATTTGAAGCAAGATATTATGAGGGCAGAACCGATGTAAAACATCTAAGAACTTTAGCATTTAAACCTGATGGCACACGTATGTTTGTAGGTGGCAAAGATGATCCTGCAACAACTGGCAAAATAAAACAATTTACGCTCACAAATCCCTGGGATCTATCATCTGGAGTTTCAGAAGCTGGTCTGTCAGCTGATATAGGCGGCTCTGAACCTAATCTTAGAAATGCACAATTCGACGATACTGGAAAAATATTATATGTCGGTGGTAATGATACTGATCAAATACATAAATATACTTTAAGTACAGCCTGGGATATTTTAACTTTATCGACTTCTTTTACTTCATTTCAATTAGTTAGCGGATTTTCACAAATGAGAGGTTTTATATTTGTTGCAGGTTTTACAAGATTATATGTTGTTGATGATACTTCTACAACAAGTACAGTTTTAGAGTATAGTCCATCTTGTTCCGTGATCACATGTAGTGATCCCTCAAACGATGGAGATGTTAAAGCAATTATTGATGCCAATGTTGAATTATCAAAACTTGTAATTCAGCACATTACTCTTCCAATCTTTCATCGAATGGAATGGCTTAGAAGGCATAAAAATAATGAAAATTTATCTAATCTTAATGCAAAAGTTGATTTTAAAAACGAGGAAATTTCAAAATTGTTTAGTGCTTTTAAAAACTCAAAAAATGAAGTCCACAGAAGTTATAATAATGATGATTGGTTTAAATGGAGCGAGGGTAGGGTTAGTTTAGGAAAAAGTAAATCAGGAAACTCATCATCAAGAAAATTTAATAGTAAAGGGATTTCATTTGGTGCAGATAAAATAAAAAAAGATGAAAGAGACACAATACACGGGTTTGTTTTTCAGTATGGAGTTGATGATGTTAAAATTGGAAATAGGGGAACAAAATTAGAGACAGATACCTATAGTTTAGCACTGTACAATACAAAACTTAGCGATAATGGCATTTTTAGAGATACATTAATCGGAGGCAGTTTATTAGAAATCGATCAAAAAAGGGTTACTACTTACAGCAACACGCTAAAAGGTGATCGAAGTGGACACCAGATCTTTGGTTCATTCAATTTTGGAAAAAGATTAAGCGATGAAAAAATAAATCTGAATCCTAGCATTAAATTAGATTTAGGATACACAACACTGAAATCTTTTGATGAAAAAACGCTACTAGGAAATACTTTTGAAGATGCACTGGGTTTTAAAGTTCAAAATATTGCATCAGCACTAACTACAATTGGTGTAATCTTAGATACGACCGATAAAAGAGATAACGAAACCACTAATCATTATGTTCGACTAGATTATATTGCAGATTTAAGTCAATCATCAGATGCAGAATTTTATTATCTAAATGATCAAAGTACAACTTATAATTACAAAGCAGATGATAAATCGATTCATAATTTTAAGATTGGTTATGGTTTTGATGTAAGCTTAACTTCAGGTTGGTCATTAGTTGGTAATTTTGAAAGACTAAAAGCAAATGGAAAAGGTTATAGTAATGAAATTTATTTATCTGCTGGCTATGTTCCAATCGACAAAATGAAACTTGTATTTAATTTAAATAATTTTGAGGATACGAGTTTGTCATTAAATAATAAAATAAATAATTTCGATTTTAAAATAAGTTCTAATTATAATTTTTTAAACGATACACCTGACTATAGTGCAAAAATAAATTTTTCAAAAAGGTTTTAAAAAATTTTTGATGGTGCCCTCACACGGACTCGAACCGCGAACCTATTGATTACAAATCAATTGCTCTACCAATTGAGCTATGAGGGCGAAGAGAATTTATTAAGATATATTAATCAATTCTTCAATAAAATTATTTGAGTATTTACACCTAGAATAGAATAATTCCAATTAATTTATCAATTATAATGTAGATTCGCGATAATAAGAAAAAGAGATAAGTAAGAAAAAATAATTAGAGAGTTTTGTTTATTAAAATTTTTTAACGATTTAAATAAAGCAAACGCAATTATTGTGATAATTGGGTCAAAATATTCTTGCATTAAAGGCCAAAGCAATAGTGATATTAATAAAAAGAAACTTATAATTATTATATCAAATTTACTCTCTAAATAATAAAAATACAAAAGCAAGAAAGAAAAAAAGAAAAATACGTAAGTGATTATTTCTTGATAGAGTACATTGTTTGTTAAAATCAAAGTTAGTTTATGGACAATACCCAGGCCTACCCAATAATTTGTGACGGTAAATTTCTCGAAATCAAAGTAAATATAGTTGTAAACAATATACACTAAAAAGATTATTACAAAGTAGAAAGTTTTTCTATCTAAAATCATTTTTTTTAATTTAGAACTTATTTCACTGCTTGTAAAAAATATTATTGGCAAAAGGTAAAAGCTGATTATAGTTGCCGCATAACCAGCATGAATGAAATATAAATTCTTTATGTCAGAAAGTTCTGTTATAGTATTCGGGTTTAGCTTTTGAGTTTTAACTGGAACTATTCCACTCCATATGTATATCAAATATAAATACGGTAGAGAGAAAAAGAAATATATCAATATAGTATAAACTTTTAGTTTTATATTTATATTTAAAAAAATTACTGATAAAAAACAATACAAAGGTATTATAAGGAGTTTTAAGTCAAAATAGACAGATAACGAGCTAAAAAAAATGTTTAAAAAAAGTAAATAAAATTTTTTATTTCTACTTAAAATAAATTTTTCCAAAAATAATAAACTTAAAACAGCTGCAAAAATTCCATAATTTTCATTTAAACCCCAGTAGCCACTTGTTCTGTAATAAGGACTTAAATAAATTAAAGATGATATTAAAAATAAGACTCTTTTATCTATTGAATAAAATTTAATTTTCAAAAATTGATAAAAAATGATTGGAGTAGAAATTGACATGATAAAAACTGTATATCTATACTTCTCAAAATCACTATAAAAAGGGTTTAAGTATTTATTAATTATATAAATTAAAGGACTTCTATTACCAAAAAACTCAGGGTGTAATATTGCATCTTTTAGACTATTAGTTTTGAAAATTTCAATATTTTTTCTTATCCAATCGCTATCACCAGCATATGCACCCATTCCTGCTGAGTTCTCATTAAAATAGAATCCAAGCGCGTAACTTAAAATTGGAATAAAAATTAAAACATTATAAATTTTATCGTAAATATTTTTCCTATATTGCATGTTCTCTTAAGTTAAATTTTACTTTTAGTTTTCTTTAATTTTTGAAAAATATGATGACAAACAATAGAAACTGTATTCGAAATATTTAAACTTTCAATATTATTATTTATATTAATTTTAAATTTGAAATCAGAGTTTTCTAATGTTTTAGTTTTAATTCCAAATCCTTCAGATCCAAATAATAAAACATTTCTTCCCACCCAATTATTATCAGCAAAGTCTTTATTAGCACTCACATCAAAAGCACTTACCCAAAAATTTTTAGTTTTTAAAAATTTTAATGTTGTATTAATGTTTGAAACTTTAAATATTTTTACATGCTCTGTTCCACCACTTGCACTTTTAAATAATAATTTACTTTTTGAAGGAAAGTTTCTTTCTTTAACAATTATCCCGTCAATATTAAAAGCAACTGCACTTCGAATTATCGACCCTATATTACGTGGATCTGTTACTTCCTCTAAAGCAATAAGATTTATATTATCCTTTTTATTTTCATTTATAAATTCTTTAAGAGTAATTTCCTCTAATTGTTCCACCTCTGCAATGAGACCTTGATGAGAGGTTTCATCTCTACCGCACAGGTTATCGAGTTCCCTTTTAGACTTGTAAAAAATACTCACAGTTTTAAATAAATTTAAGGATTGATTTTCCCTATTAATTTTTTTTTTAGCATCTTCGGTTACAAAAACTCGCTCAATCTTTCTATTAGGATTTTTTAGTGCCTCTAAAACAGCATGCTTACCGACGATTAAAAAAGTGCTTTTTTTCATGGTTTTTTTGCAGTTTTGAACAAATAATTAGCATATTTTATGGCAAAATGATTTATTGCAATTATTCCATAAATGCTTATAAAACGCTTGTTGTTAAATGCTTTTTAAGTTAGTGGGTATCCCAACATTGTAATTTAGGAGGGGTACCAAAGCGGTCAAATGGGGCGGGCTGTAAACCCGTTGACTTCGGTCTTCGAAAGTTCGAATCTTTCCCCCTCCACCAAACTTAAAATCAATTAATAATAAAGAGCGCGATAAGTTTGGATATTGCGGGTGTAGTTCAATGGTAGAACGCTAGCCTTCCAAGCTGGATGTAAGGGTTCGATTCCCTTTACCCGCTCCAAAAACTGAAAAAATTAAATTGAGGAAAAAATAAATGTCAAAAGAAAAGTTTAACCGTAACAAACCACATTGTAACATCGGTACAATCGGTCACGTAGACCATGGTAAAACAACTTTAACTGCTGCAATAACTAAAGTTTTATCTGAAGCCGGAGGTTCAAGTAGCGCGAATTTTGTAGCTTATGATCAAATAGATAAAGCGCCTGAGGAAAAAGAAAGAGGAATTACTATCTCAACTGCACACGTTGAATATGAAACTGATAAAAGACATTATGCTCACGTAGATTGCCCTGGACACGCTGACTATGTAAAAAATATGATTACAGGTGCAGCTCAGATGGACGGCGCAATACTGGTAGTTAATGCAGCTGATGGTCCAATGCCACAAACAAGAGAACACATTCTTTTGGCAAGACAAGTTGGAGTTCCGGCTATAGTTGTCTTTTTAAATAAGATAGATACTGTCAAAGACAAAGAATTAGTGGATTTAGTTGAGGAAGAAATTAGAGAACTATTAACCTCTTATAAATTTCCGGGAGACAAAATTCCGATAATAAAAGGTTCTGCATTAAATGCAGTTGAAGGTAAAGACGAAGCAACCGGTAAAAATGCTATCATGGAATTAATGAAAGCTGTTGACGAAACAATCCCACAACCCGATAGACCAAAAGATAAACCATTTCTAATGCCAGTGGAGGATGTTTTCTCTATTTCTGGAAGAGGAACAGTTGTTACTGGAAGAGTAGAGTCCGGAGTAATTAAGGTAGGTGAGGAAATAGAAATTGTTGGAATTAGAGATACGAAAAAATCAGTATGCACTGGGGTAGAAATGTTTAGAAAACTTTTAGATAGCGGTGAAGCGGGTGATAATATTGGTGCACTTTTAAGAGGTGTCGAAAGAGATGATGTTGAAAGAGGCCAAGTTTTATGTAAACCTGGATCAATCACACCTCACACTGAATTTGAGTGTCAAGCTTATATCTTGAAGAAAGAGGAGGGTGGTAGACACACTCCATTCTTTACAAAGTATAGACCACAGTTTTATTTTAGAACTACTGATGTGACAGGTGAAGTAACTCTACCTTCAGGAACAGAAATGGTAATGCCCGGAGATGATGGAAAATTCACTGTAAAATTAATTACACCTATTGCAATGAGTGAAAACTTAAATTTTGCAATAAGAGAAGGTGGAAAAACAGTTGGAGCTGGAGTAGTAACTAAGATAATTAAATAACGCTTAGGAGCGTAGTTCAATTGGTAGAGCGCCGGTCTCCAAAACCGGAGGTTGTGGGTTCGAGTCCCTCCGCTCCTGCCAAAAAAATATAGAGATATGATTAATCCTTTAAAATTTATACAAGAAGTAAAACAAGAGACCTTTAGAATTACTTGGCCAACAAAAAAAGAAACTATGATGGGTGCAGTAATGGTTTTTGCCCTAGCATCAATAGCAGCAATATTTTTTTTAATTATAGATCAGATTTTAAGATTTTTATTAAATCTAGTTCTTACAATTAATTTTTAGTTTATGAATTGGTATATTGTACAAGCATACTCTGGTTTTGAAAAAAAAGTAGTTGAATCAATTAAAGAGATACTAAAAAAACATAAGTTATCAGAAAAACTTGAGGAAATTTTAGTTCCAACTCATCAAGTTACAGAGGTTAAAAAAGGCAAAAGAACTAAAAAAGAAAAAAAATTTTTTCCTGGATATGTTTTAGTTAAAATAGATCTCAATAAACAGATTTATCATTTAATAAAAAATCTTCAAAAAGTTAGTGGATTTCTTGGTTCCTCAGATAAACCAACCCCAATTTCTGACAATGAAATAAAAAGAATATTAGGTCAGGTGTCAGAAAGTGCGGTGACACAAAAAATTGGTGTAAATTTCGAAATTGGAGAAAAAGTGAAGGTTTGTGATGGTCCCTTTGCATCATTTAATGGATTAATTGAGGAAATAGATGAAGAAAAATCTAGACTTAAAGTATCAGTTTCGATATTTGGTAGGGCAACCCCTGTAGATTTAGAATTTAATCAAGTGGAGAAAAACTAGATGGCAAAAGAAATAACAGGTTATGTAAAGTTACAAATTAAAGGTGGTCAAGCAAATCCTGCTCCACCAGTTGGGCCTGCATTAGGTCAAAGAGGAATTAATATTATGGAATTCTGTAAGGCTTTCAATGAAAAAACAAAATCGTTTATGGGAAAACCAGTGCCAGTAGTAATTACAGTTTACAAAGATAAAAAGTTTGACTTTATTATTAAATCTCCGCCAGCTTCTCATTTCATAAGAGAAGCAGCAAAATTAAAAAGTGGATCAAGTGAACCAGGTAGAGTTGTAGCTGGATCAATTACTATGAAACAAGCAGAACAAATAGCAAAAGAGAAAATGAAAGACCTGAATGCTTTTGATTTGAAAGAAGCGACTAAGATTATTTGTGGCTCTGCTAGATCAATGGGTATAGAAGTAAAAGAATAATTATGAAAAATAGATCAAAAAGATACAAAGAACTTCTTAAAAAAAAAATAAATAACAAGAAGCTTTCTTTAAAAGAAATATTAGATTTAGTAAAAGAAAACTCAAACGCAAAACTCGAAGAGTCCATTGACGTTTCTTTAAGAATAAACCTAAAACAATCTAAGGGAGGTGACTTTAACTTACGGACTACAGTCAAACTTCCTAATGGATCTGGAAAAAAAGAAAAAATTGCAGTTTTATGTGAGCCAGATAAAATATCTGAAGCCAAAAATAGCGGTGCTGATATTTTTGGATCTGATGATTTGATAGAAAAAATCGCTTCAGGAAAATTTAATTTTACGAAATTAATATGCACTCCAGGTATGATGGGCAAAATTGGAAAACATGGTAAAGTTTTAGGTCCCAAAGGTTTAATGCCAAATCCTAAACTTGGTACTGTTTCAAATGACGTTAAAAAAGCAGTTCAAGATTTAAAAACAGGTTTAGTAGAAATAAGAAATGACAAAGATGGAAATTTAGCATCAACAATTGGACGAAAAACCTACGCAACCGAAAAGCTTGAGGCAAATTTTAAATTTTTCATAGATAGTATAAAAAAAGAAAAACCCGATACCATTAAAGGTGAGTTTATCAAAAATATATTCATAACATCAACAATGGGCATCTCTTATAAAGTTGGAGCAAAATAACTCTTATGATGTCAAAAGAATCAAAGAAAAATTACGTAGAGGAGATGAAAAAAAATTTTACTGATAATGAGTCGGTAATGATTGCTCAATATCAAGGTCTTAACGTTAATGAATTAGATGCTTTGAGAAAAGAACTTAGAGAAAAAGGAATTTTATTCAAGATTACAAAAAATAGAATAACTAAAATTGCTCTAAAAGAAACATCAAAAAAAGATCTTGAAAAATATTTTACTGGCCCAACTGCTGCAGCTATTTCTTCAGATCCTATTTCTTCTGCGAAGATTTTAACAAAATTTTCAAAGTTGAACAGTAAGCTTAAAATTATCGCTGGATTCATGGACGGTAAAGTTTTGGACGAAAAGGAGGTGTCTATAATAGCCACACTACCTTCATTAGAGGAAGCAAGGGCTAAAATAGTAGGTATTTTGGCATCCCCAGCACAAAAATTAGTAAGTATTTTACTTGCACCTGGCTCAAAAATTGCTAATTTAGCGCGCGCAAAGAGTTTAAAAAAATAATTCATAGGATCAAAAATGGCAGATTTAAATAAAATTATAGAAGAATTATCCACTTTAACAGTTGTTGAAGCAGCTGAACTTTCTAAACAATTAGAGGAAAAATGGGGAGTGACCGCTGCAGCACCAGTTGCAGCTGCACCAGCAGGCGGAGCGGCAGCACCAGCTGGCGAAGAAAAGTCAGAGTTCTCACTTTTTTTAGCTGCAGCAGGTGATAAAAAAATTAATGTAATTAAAGAAGTAAGAGCTATAACTGGTTTAGGTTTAAAAGAAGCTAAAGATTTAGTCGAAGGTGCACCGAAAGAGATTAAAGGTGGTGTAGCTAAGAAAGAAGCTGAAGAATTTAAGAAAAAACTTGAAGCAGCTGGGGCTAAAGTAGAATTAAAGTAAATAAAATTTAACACTTAGATTTATTGCAATGAATACTTGCAATAATTTTTTTATAATTGATGCAATTATCTTTTACTCAAAAGAAACACATTAGAAAAAATTTTGGAAAATTAGTTGAAGGCTTATCTATTCCAAATCTTATTGAGGTTCAAAAAAACTCTTACAATGAATTTTTAAAATCAAAATCATTAAATGATCAATTAAATGAATTGTCTACTGGTATAGATAAAGTTTTCAAATCAATTTTCCCAATTGAAGACGGTAACGATAAATCAACATTAGAATACATATCTTACAAATTAGAAAAACCTAAATTTGATGTTATTGAATGTAAGCAAAGAAGTTTATCTTATTCAGCTGCTTTAAAAGCTATTTTAAGGTTGGTAGTTTACGATATAGATTCAGAAAATAACACTAAACAAATTCTATCTGCAAAAGAGCAAGAAGTTTTTATTGGCGATCTTCCATTAATGACTCCTAGCGCAACGTTCATTACTAACGGAGTTGAAAGAGTTGTAGTCAATCAAATGCATCGAAGTCCAGGGGTCTTTTTTGATCACGATAAAGGAAAAACTCATGCAAGTGGTAAACTACTATTTAACTGTAGAATTATTCCCGGTAGAGGCTCTTGGTTAGATTTTGAATTTGATCCTAAAGATATTTTATATTTTAGGATTGATAGAAAAAAAAAACTACCTATTACAACTATATTATTTGCTTTAGGTTTTTCAAAAGACAAGATTATAAAAAGTTTTTATTCAACTAATGAATTTGTATTAAATGAAGATAAAAAAAATTGGACTACAAAGTTTGATCCTGAAAATTTTAAACGACCAATTAAACTATCCTATGATCTTATAGATGCAAACAATAATAAAAAAATTCTCTCAAAGGGTGAGAAATTGAATATTGTTATTGCAAAAAAACTTTATGAAAAAGGATTAAAATCAATTTTAATCTCTAATGATGAGATTGTTGGAAAATATTTAGCTACAGATATAAAAGATATTAATGGAGAAAAACTTGTCGGAGCTGGATTTGACATAACTGAAGATCTATTAGAAAAAATAATCAAACAAGATAAAAAAAAGCTTGAAATTGTAAATATCGATCCAATTAATAAGGGGCCGTATATTCTTGAATCTTTAAAAATTGATAAAAATTCAAATAAATCTGAGGCTCTTTATGATATTTATAAAGTTTTAAGACCTGGGGAAGCCCCATCGATTGAAATAGCAGAGGAGATTTTTACAAATTTATATTTTAAAAAAGAAAGATACGATTTGTCAGAAGTTGGTAGAGTTAAATTAAATTCAAAATTAAATTTAAACACAAATTCAAGAAAAACCATATTAGATACATCTGATATTGTCTCAATAATCAAATTTATGCTTGATTTAAGAGATGGTAAAGGTGATGTCGATGACATAGATCATTTGGGTAATAGAAGAGTCAGATCAGTAGGAGAGTTAGTAGAGAATCAATTCAGAATAGGTCTTTTAAGAATGGAAAGAACCGTCAAAGAGAAAATGTCTACATTTCTTGAAATTGAGTCAGCAATGCCTCAAGATTTGATTAATGCAAAGCCTATAACAACGTCTTTAAAAGATTTTTTTGCAACTTCGCAATTGTCTCAATTTATGGATCAAACTAATCCGCTTTCTGAAATAACTCACAAAAGAAGAGTTTCTGCTCTTGGACCTGGAGGCTTAACAAGAGAGAGAGCTGGTTTCGAAGTGAGAGACGTTCATCCTACACACTACGGGAGAATTTGTCCAATAGAAACACCAGAAGGTCCAAATATTGGACTAATTAATAGTTTAGCAACTTACTGCAGAGTTAATAAATTTGGTTACATTGAAAGTCCATATAAAAAAGTTGTTAACGGTAAAGTTACATCCGAAATTAAATATTTATCAGCAATAGAAGAGGAAAAATTTACGATAGCACAAGCTAATTCTACGTTAAATAAAGATGGATCTTTTGTAGAGGAGTTGGTTGCATGTAGAAAAAATTTGAATTTTGAATTATCGAATAGAGATAATATTGATTTTATAGACGTATCACCTAAACAATTGGTTTCTGTAGCTGCAGCCTTGATACCATTTTTAGAAAATGATGACGCAAACAGAGCTTTAATGGGATCAAACATGATGAGACAGGCTGTGCCTCTTTTAAAACCAGAGTCTCCTTTAGTTGGAACAGGAATTGAGTCTGACGTAGCTTTAGACTCAGGTGTAACAATTGTAGCAAAAAGAAATGGAGTAGTAGATAAAATTGATGGAAAAAGAATTGTTGTAAAAGCAACAGAAGTTACAGATTTATCTCAATCTGCAGTAGATATTTATAACCTTTCAAAATTTCAAAGATCAAATCAGAATACTTGTATTAATCAAAAGCCTTTAGTGAAAGTTGGAGACAAAATTAAAAAAGGAGACATAATAGCAGATGGTCCAGCTACTAAGTTAGGCGAATTGGCATTAGGAAAAAATGTAACCGTAGCATTTATGCCTTGGCAAGGTTACAATTTTGAGGACTCGATTTTAATTTCTGAAAGATGTGTGACTGACGATGTATTTACATCAGTTCACATTGAAGAATACGAGTCAATGGCTAGAGATACTAAGTTAGGTGCAGAGGAAATTACTAGAGATATACCAAATGTTAGTGAGGAAAGATTAAGAAATCTAGATGAATCTGGTATAGTTTACGTCGGAGCCGAGGTAAAACCTGGAGATATATTAGTTGGCAAGGTTACTCCAAAAAGCGAAACATCCTCTAGTCCAGAAGAAAAATTATTAAGATCTATATTTGGTGAAAAAGCTACTGATGTAAGAGACTCTTCATTAAAACTTCCATCTGGTAGTGCCGGGGTAGTCATAGATGTAAGAGTTTTTAATAGACACGGTATAGATAAAGATGAACGCTCAATAGCAATTGAAAGAGCAGAAATTGAATCGGTTCAAGAAGATAAAAAAGTAGAGGAGGAAATTCTTAATCGGAATATAAAACTAAGAGCAATAGATTTGCTAAATGGCCAGAGTATAAATAAACAATTTAAAGAGCTTAAACCAGGCACTACCCTAAATAAGAATGATTTTGATAATTTGAGCCTAAAAGATTTATGGAAAATTTCATTTCATAAAACAGAAATAAGTGAAGACTTAGAAAAACTTAAAAATCAGTTTGAAAATGCATCAGAAGATATAAAAATTAGATTTGAGGATAAAGTAACTAAAATTCAACAAGGCGATGATTTACTACCAACTGTTATGAAAGTTGTAAAAGTCTTTGTTGCCGTGAAACGAAGGCTCATGCCAGGGGATAAGATGGCAGGAAGGCATGGTAATAAGGGTGTAGTCAGTAAAATTGTTCCAGTAGAAGATATGCCTTATATGGAAAATGGAAAACCAGTGGATATTGTTTTAAATCCATTAGGCGTCCCAAGTCGAATGAATGTGGGACAAATTTTAGAAACTCATCTAGGTTGGTCTTGTTCAGAACTTGGTGACCAAATAAAAAAATATTTAAAAAATTTTGATCAAGAAATTGACAATGTAAAAGAAAAACTTAAAGAAATTTATGGACCTGAATACTACGAAACCGTAATTTCTAAATTAAATAATAAAGAAATAGTGGAATTAATTCAAAATTTATCCAATGGTGTGCCAATTGCCACTCCTGTATTTGACGGAGCGAGCACAAAAGATATAACTGAAATGCTAGGATTAGCAAAACTTCCGAATACCGGTCAAACTCATTTATGGAATGGTCAGACAGGTGAAAGGTTCGATAGACCTGTCACAGTGGGCATTATTTATATGTTAAAATTAAATCACTTAGTAGAGGATAAGATTCATGCAAGATCCACTGGTCCTTACAGTCTAGTAACTCAACAACCTTTAGGAGGAAAAGCACAACTTGGAGGTCAAAGATTTGGAGAAATGGAAGTGTGGGCTCTGGAAGCTTATGGCGCTTCATACACTTTACAAGAAATTTTGACTGTTAAATCTGATGATGTTGCAGGTAGAACGAAAGTTTATGAGACAATAGTAAAAGGAAATAATAATTTTGAGTCAGGCGTTCCTGAGTCTTTCAACGTTTTAGTCAAGGAAATACGGGCTTTAGGATTAAATATAGAACTTAATTAAATATGGAAAAAAATATTACAAAAAATCTTGATAATCAGAATTTAGCAAACGAAAATAATTTTAATAGTATAAAAATTACTTTAGCAAGTCCTGAAAAGATTAAATCTTGGTCTTATGGTGAAATAAAAAAACCAGAAACAATAAATTATAGAACTTTCAGACCTGAAAAAGATGGATTATTTTGCTCTAGAATTTTTGGGCCTGTAAAAGATTATGAATGTTTATGTGGTAAATATAAAAGAATGAAATTTCGTGGAATTATTTGTGAAAAGTGTGGTGTGGAAGTTACAAAATCTAATGTAAGAAGAGAAAGAATGGGACATATTGATTTAGCATGTCCTGTAGCTCATATATGGTTTCTAAAATCACTACCAAGCAGAATTTCTCTTGCAATTGATATGAAACTAAAAGAAGTGGAAAAGGTTCTATATTTCGAGAGTTTTATAGTTGTAGAACCGGGCCTAACAACATTAAAAAAAGGTCAATTGATTTCTGAAGACGCTCTTATAAAGGCACAAGATGAATTTGGTGAGGATGCTTTTACAGCAGGTATCGGTGCGGAAGCAGTTAGAGAAATTTTAGTTAATTTAGATTTGAAGGTTGAACAAAAAAAACTAAGAGAGTCTTTGAAATCAATCAAGTCAAAAGTATCAGAAGAAAGAACTATTAAAAGACTAAAGCTTATTGAATCCTTTATTACCTCTGGCAATAAACCAGAGTGGATGATACTTACTTCAGTACCTGTTATCCCTCCAGAATTAAGACCCTTAGTTCCATTAGATGGAGGTAGATTTGCTACATCAGATCTAAATGATCTTTATAGAAGAGTTATTAATAGAAATAATCGTTTAAAAAGATTATTAGATCTTAAAGCTCCAGATATCATTGTGAGAAATGAAAAAAGAATGCTTCAAGAGTCTGTTGATGCACTTTTTGATAATGGAAGAAGAGGAAGAGTAATTACCGGGACAGGAAAAAGACCTTTAAAATCTTTAGCTGAAATGCTTAAAGGTAAACAAGGTAGATTTCGACAAAATCTTCTAGGAAAAAGAGTTGATTATTCAGGTAGGTCGGTAATCGTAGTAGGACCTGAGCTAAAATTGCATCAATGTGGATTACCAAAAAAAATGGCTTTAGAACTTTTTAAACCTTTTCTTTACGCCCGTCTTGATAAACTTGGTCTGGCTACAACAATCAAACAAGCAAAAAGATTGGTAGAAAAAGAAAAAAGTGAAGTTTGGGACTCGTTAGAGCACATAATAAGAGAGCATCCTATTCTTTTAAATAGAGCTCCAACTTTACATAGATTAGGCGTACAGGCTTTTGAGGCAAAACTTATTGAAGGAAATGCAATTGAATTACATCCGCTTGTATGTGCAGCTTTTAACGCTGATTTTGATGGGGATCAAATGGCAGTTCATATACCATTAAGTTTAGAAGCTCAACTTGAAGCTCGAGTTTTAATGATGTCAACAAATAATATTTTGAGTCCATCAAATGGCAAACCGATAATTGTTCCAAGTCAGGATATAGTTTTAGGTATATATTATTTATCCCAAGACTCAGATGATGATAAGAAAAAGCCAAAAGGTATATTTTCAAGTGTTGAAGAAATTGAACAAGCCTTAGAGAGTAGGTCTATAAGTTTACACTCTAAAATTGTCTCAGTCTTTAAAACAGTTGATGATAAAGGGAGTGAAATTAAAGAAAAATATATTAGTACAGCTGGTAGATTTCTACTAGCAAACCTTTTACCTATAAATAGTAATATTAAATTTAGTCTAGTAAATAAACTTTTAACCAAAAAAAATGTTTCTGAGGTAATAGATACCATATTTAGATATTGTGGACAAAAAGAAACAGTAATATTTTGCGATAGAATTAAAACTTTAGGCTTCAAGCACGCATTTAAAGCTGGGATTTCATTTGGTAAAGATGATTTAATAATTCCTAAAACGAAAGAAAATTTAATAAACAGTACAAAAAAACAAATCGAAGAATATGAAAAACAATATTCAGATGGATTAATAACAAGAGGAGAAAAATATAACAAGGTCGTTGATGTTTGGTCTAAATGTACCGATACGGTTGCTAACGAGATGATGAAAGAAATTTCATCAGCTGAAAAAATATATAGTGATGATAGAATTGAAACTAATTCAGTTTACATGATGGCTGACTCTGGAGCAAGAGGTTCTCAAGCTCAGATGAAGCAATTAGCAGGTATGCGTGGATTAATAGCAAAACCTTCTGGAGAAATAATCGAGACACCCATAATTTCTAATTTTAAAGAAGGTTTATCAGTTTTAGAATACTTTAATTCTACTCACGGCGCCAGAAAAGGGTTAGCTGATACAGCTTTAAAAACAGCAAACTCAGGATATTTAACTAGACGATTATGCGACGTTGCACAAGATGTTCAAATCACAAAAAAAGAATGTGATTGCAAATCTAAATCCTCAGTAACAATCTCTGAAATCATAGAGGGCGGAAATATACTGGTAAGTTTGTCAGAGAGAGTTCTAGGTAGAGTGATTGCTGAAAATATTAAAAATCCAGTAACTGGAGAGGTCATTATTAAAAAAGAGAAACTAATTGATGAAAATGATTGTGAAAAAATAGATGCGGCGGGAGTTAAATCAGTTAAAGTTTACTCTGTCATTACATGTGGATCAACTAGAGGTGTTTGTGCAATGAGTTATGGTAGAGATTTGGCAAGAGGTAAACTTGTAAGTATTGGTGAAGCAGTTGGGATGATAGCAGCTCAGTCTATTGGTGAACCTGGAACTCAATTGACAATGAGAACATTTCACGTTGGAGGAACTGCTCAAATTAAAGAAGAGTCACAAATCATCTCACAAACAAAAGGAAGATTGAATATCATAAATAAAAATTTAATTGAGGATTCAAAAAAGAATATTATTGTTATGGGTCGAAATACTCAGCTAAGTATAGAAGATGAAAATAAGAGACAACTTGCAATATATAAAGTGAATTATGGCTCAAAATTATTTTTTAAAGATGGCGATCTGATTGATAAAGGAAAAAAAATTGCTGAATGGGATCCATATACACTACCAGTTATAGCTGAAACAAGCGGCATTGCTAATTATATGGATTTAATGGAAGGAAGTTCTTTAACCGAAACTTTAGATGATGCTACCGGTTTATCATCAAAATCAGTAACTGATTGGAAATCTTCTTCAAAAAATTCAGAATTAAAACCAAGAATTACCCTAAGAAATGAAAAAGGTGAAATAATTAAAAAAGCTGATGGTAATGAAGCAAGATACTATCTGGTTCCTGATACAATTCTTTCCGTAAAGGATGGTCAGAAAATATCTGCGGGTGATGTGCTTGCTAGACTTCCAAAAGAAACTTCTAAAACAAAAGATATTACTGGAGGCTTACCACGTGTAGCTGAGTTGTTTGAAGCAAGAAGACCAAAAGATAGCGCTATTATTGCAGAAAATGATGGAGTAATTGAATTTGGAAAAGAAGTGAGAGGAAAACAAAAAATTTCTATTGTTTCTTCAAGTGGTGAGACTTCAAATTACTTAATTCCAAAAGGAAAGCATGTAAATTTTAATCAAGGTGAAAAAATTAAAAAAGGTGAATATCTACTAGATGGTAGTCCAGCGCCACATGATATTTTAAGAATATTAGGTGTTGAAAAATTGACAGAGTATTTTGTTACTGAAGTTCAAGAAGTTTACAGACTCCAAGGTGTAGTTATTAATGACAAGCATATTGAAACAATCGTGAGACAAATGTTAAAAAGGGTAGAAGTAAAAGATCCGGGTGACTCTGAACTTTTAATTGGAGAGGTTATAGATTTATTAGAGATTCAATCAATTAATGACAAACTGAGAGAAGAAAAAAAGAAACCAGCAGTTTTTGAAAGAGTTTTATTAGGAATTACCAAAGCCTCTTTGCAAACAAATTCGTTTATTTCAGCTGCATCTTTTCAAGAGACAACAAGAGTTCTTACCGATGCTTCCGTTAAAGGTAAAACAGATACACTTGAGGGGTTAAAGGAAAACGTAATTGTTGGAAGATTAGTTCCAGCTGGAACAGGTTTGACTAAAATGGAATGGGATAAACAAGCCAAAGAGCAAGATAAAGCCAGATTAGAAGAGTTAAAAAAACAAGAGCTAGAATCGGCAAATACAGCGCCTGAACAGGCAGTATAATATTGTCTTAAGTTTTCATTAAACATTGACTTTTATAAATTCAATGTTAGTTTACTGCAATTTTGAAGTTAGATGTAAGGTAGATTATAACCTTAAACACTAACAAAAATTTAGACAGATTTCCTTATTTATCAGCTTCAAAATATAATTATGCCGACAATTAATCAACTGATTAAAAAAAGTAGGGTTAAGCCTGTTGCTAGAAATAAAGTTCCAGCTCTTGAAAGGCAACCTTTGAAAAGAGGTGTTTGTGTGAAAGTTTATACAACAACACCTAAAAAACCTAACTCTGCTCTAAGAAAAGTTGCAAGAGTCAGATTGTCAAATGGTTTCGAGGTGACAGCTTATATTCCTGGAGAAGGTCATAACTTACAAGAACACTCAGTTGTATTACTTAGAGGAGGTAGAGTTAAAGATTTACCGGGAGTTAGGTACCATATTTTAAGAGGGAATTTAGATACTCAGGGAGTAGCTAATCGAAAACAAAGAAGATCCTTATACGGAGCAAAGAAACCAAAATAATATGTCTAGAAAAAGAAAAGCACCGATAAGGAAAGTTTACCCTGATCCAAGATATCATTCAGAAGTAGTATTAAAGTTTATTAATTCAATTATGTATGATGGAAAAAGATCAACTGCTGAAAAAATTTTATATGATGCACTAGAAAAAATTAAGATTAAAAATAAAGAAGATCCTCTTAAAATTTTCAATACAGCTATAAGCAACGTAAAACCTAATTTAGAATGTCGTTCAAGGAGAGTTGGTGGAGCAACTTACCAAGTTCCTGTGGAAGTGAAAACAAAGAGGGCACAGGCTTTAGCTCTAAGATGGATAATGGATGCTACAAGAAAAAGAAAAAATAAAACAATGGCTGAAAAACTTTATTCAGAAATAATGGATGCCTCACAAAATAAAGGTTCAGCGATAAAAAAAAGAGAGGATACTCATAAAATGGCAGAGTCAAATAAAGCTTTTGCACATTTTAGATGGTAATTTTAAATGACAACTTACACTTTGGATAAATATAGAAATATTGGAATTATGGCTCATATAGATGCCGGTAAGACAACTACCACAGAGAGAATTTTATATTATACTGGGAAAAGTCACAAAATAGGTGAAGTTCACGATGGAGCTGCAACTATGGACTGGATGGAACAAGAGCAGGAGAGAGGGATAACAATTACCTCTGCAGCGACAACATGTTTTTGGAGAGACCATAGAATTAATATTATTGATACACCAGGTCACGTAGATTTTACAATTGAAGTTGAAAGATCATTGAAAGTTTTAGATGGCGCTGTTGCAGTTTTTGATGGTGTTGCAGGTGTAGAACCTCAATCGGAAACTGTTTGGAGACAAGCAGATAAATATAAAGTTCCAAGAATATGTTTTGTCAACAAATTAGATAGAACTGGAGCAGATTTTTATAGATGTGTGGACATGATAAAGGATAGACTTGGATGCAAACCCCTACCTATTCAAATACCAATTGGTTCTGAGGCAGATCTTAAAGGAGTTATAGATCTTGTAAAAATGAAAGGGATTGTTTGGCAAAACGAAGATCTTGGAGCAAAGTTTGAATACGTTGATATTCCTGATGATCTTAAGGACAAAGCTAACAATTATAGAAAAGAATTAGTAGAAACTGCAGTAGAACTGGACGAGAAGCTAATGGAGTCGTATCTAGATGGCAAAGAACCTTCCGAGGAGGACTTAATTAAATGTATAAGAAAAGGTACTTTAGATTTCAATTTTGTCCCCATATTAACCGGTTCGGCTTTTAAAAATAAAGGCGTTCAACCTTTGTTAGATGGGGTAATTGATTATTTACCAAGCCCAAGTGACCTTGACTCAATTCAAGGAACAAAAGTAGGATCAGATGAAAAAGTAACTATGAAATTCAGTGAAAAAGAGAATTTTTCTGCTCTTGCATTCAAAGTTGCAAACGATCCTTTTGTGGGTTCACTTACTTTTATAAGAATATACTCAGGCACCTTAAATGCTGGGACTTCTATTTTAAACTCTTCTAAAGACAAAGATGAAAGAATTGGCAGGATGCTACTTATGCATGCTAATAGCAGGGAAGACATAAAACAAGCTACAGCTGGAGATATAGTGGCTTTGGCAGGTCTAAAACACACAATTACTGGACACACTTTATGTGACTCAAAAAACCCAGTTCTTTTGGAACCTATGGAGTTCCCTGATCCTGTAATTGAAATTGCGGTAGAACCAAAGACAAAAGGTGACCAAGAAAAAATGGGAGAAGCTTTAGCTAGACTAGCTAAAGAAGATCCATCTTTTAGAGTTTCATCTGATGAGGAGTCTGGACAAACAATTATAAAAGGTATGGGAGAACTTCATCTTGATATAATTGTTGATAGAATGAAAAGAGAATTTAAAGTTGAAGCAAATGTTGGTGCTCCGCAAGTTGCATATAGGGAAACTATTCTAGGTTCTGCTGAAATAGAATATATACACAAAAAACAAAGCGGAGGAGCTGGTCAATTTGCCAAAGTAAGATTGAGCGTGGAACCATTAGAGGCTGGCAAAGGTAGAGAAATTGAGAATTTGATTAAAGGTGGAGCAATACCAAAAGAGTATATTCCTGGAGTTGAAAAAGGAGTTGAAGGTGTAGCTGATAGTGGTATTTTAGCTGGTTTTCCAATAATCGACTACAAAGTAAAAATTTTAGATGGGTTACATCACGATGTAGACTCAAGTGTATTAGCTTTTGAAATAGCAAGTAGAGCCTGTTTTAGAGATGCATGTCAAAAAGCGACCCTAAAACTCTTAGAGCCTATGATGAAAGTAGAAGTTGTTACACCAGAAGAATTCATGGGTGATGTAATTGGAGACTTGAATAGCAGAAGAGGACAAGTTGGGTCAACTGAACCAAGAGGAAACGCTACAGCAATTAATGCAGTTGTTCCATTAGCAAATATGTTTGGTTATATTAATAACTTGAGATCTTCCACACAAGGTAGAGCTCAATATACAATGCAATTTAGTCATTATGACAAAGTTCCTCAAAACGTTCAAGATGAAGTAACAAAAAAACTGGCATAATTTATGGATAATCAAAATATAAGAATTCATTTAAAAGCATATGATAATAAAATTTTAGATTTATCAACGGAGGAAATTGTTAATACAGCTAAAAGGACTGGGGCACAGGTAAAAGGTCCGATTCCCCTACCAACACGAATAGAGAGATATACAGTTTTAAGATCTCCACACATTGATAAAAAAAGTAGGGAACAATTTGAGTCTAGAACTCATAAAAGATTAATTGATATAATTGAACCAACCCCACAAACTGTAGAAGCTTTGATGAAATTAGACTTAGCTTCAGGTGTGGATATAGAAATAAAGATTTAAAATGAGCATAGGATTAATAGGTACTAAAATTGGAATGACAAGAGAGTTTATGGAAACAGGACAGTCAGTGCCAGTGACTGTGATTAAGGTTGAAAAAGGAAGAGTTCTAGATGTTATTTCTAAAGATAAAAGGGGGTATAACGCAGTCAAAGTAGGTTTTTTTAAGATAAAAAATTCAAAATTAACAAAACAAATGAAAGGGTATTTTACAAAAAAAAACACTGAACCAAAGAAAATTTTAAAAGAATTTAGAATAGAAAGAATTGAGGAATATAAAGAAGGAAATGAGATAGGGTTAGAATTATTAAAGGGCAAAAAGTTTATAGATGTAAGATCAAAAACAATAGGTAAAGGTTTTGCTGGAGTAATGAAGAGATGGAATTTTGGTGGATTAAGAGCATCACACGGTGTCTCAGTTTCACACAGATCTCATGGATCTACTGGACAAAGGCAAGATCCTGGAAAAGTTTTTAAAGGGAAAAAAATGGCAGGACATATGGGAGATAAATTAAGAACGATGTTAAACTTAGAAATTATAAAATCAGATTTAGAAAATAATTTATTATACATCAAAGGTTCAATACCAGGCTCTAAAAACTCGACAGTATTTTTAAGGGAGTCTGTAAAGAATGTTTCAAGAAAGACAATTAAAGAAAAATACGATGCTAAAATGAAAGCTGCAGCAGCAAAGAAAGGAAAAAAATAATGAAATTTCCTCTTTTAAACATAGATGGTACAAAACCAGACTCAATTGAAATTTCTGATAAATTAGTAAAGATTAAAGTAAATTACAAACTTATTAAATACGTAATTGACTGGCAATTAAATCATGCAAAACCACGAGTAGCTAAAACGAAGCAAAGAAATCAAATTAAAGGTTCTACAAGAAAAATTGTAGCACAAAAAGGTAGTGGGGGTGCAAGACATGCTAGCAATAAGGCTCCATTATTTGTTGGCGGTGGTGTGGCTCATGGACCAAAAGGAACTGCTTATAAAATAAAAAGAATTAACAAAAAAGTTAGAAAACTTGCCTTGGCGCAAACATTATCAAAAAAAAACTTGGACAAAAATTTACATATATTAGCCGATGTAAAAAAAGAAATTAAAAAAACAAAAGAATTTAATAATTTCCTTATAAAAAATAAATTATCCAATGTATTAATAATTTCAGATAAAGATTCACTAAAAAATATAAATAAATCAGCTAGAAATATTAAAAATCTAAAATTGATTAATTATGAAGGAACAAATGTTTATGATCTTTTTAAATACAAAAATATAATAATCACATCTTCTTCTGCCAAGAAAATCCAAGAAAGAGTATTAAATGAAAAAAATTAATTATATAGACGCTATAAGAAACCCAATTATTACGGAAAAAGCTACAATTTTGTCTGAGCAAAATAAAACAGTTTTTAAAGTACATCAAAAAGCTAGTAAAAAAACAATAAAAAGTAATATTGAAAAATTATTTAAGGTTAATGTAATTAAAGTAAACATAGTAAACAAAAAACCAAAGCAGAAAATGAGACAAGGAAGAAAAACTATAAAAAAGGGATATAAAAAAGCAATAATAACACTCAAAAAAGGTCAAAGTATTGACCTAACTACAGGTATTTAACAATGGCATTAAAAACTTTTAAACCTTATACAAAATCAACAAGAGGAACCGTAGTAATTGACAAAAGCAGTTTATGGAAAGGTGCTCCATATAAACCACTTACTAAAGGTCAAAATTTTTCTGGAGGAAGAAACAACTATGGAAGAATTACATCAAGACATATCGGAGGTGGTTCAAAACACAAATATAGACTGATTGATTTTTATAGAAAAAAGAAAAATATACCTGCAACAGTTGAAAGAATAGAATATGATCCAAACAGAACTGCATACATTGCACTAGTTAATTATAAAGACAACGAAAAGTCATACATTATTTGTCCTCAAGGATTAAAAAAAGGAGATATTATTGAGTCAGGAAAAAATGTTGAAATCAAAATTGGGAACACACTAGAACTTAAAGATATTCCCCCAGGTACATCATTACACAATGTAGAATTGATACCTGGAAATGGAGCAAAATTGGCCAGGTCAGCAGGATCTTCAGTTACCTTGTCTGGCTACGATGGTGATTATGCAATTTTAAAACTTTCATCGGGTGAAACTAGAAAAGTAAGCAGTTCTTGTGTGGGTACCATAGGAGTTGTTTCTAATCCAGATCAAAAAAATATAAAAATTGGTAAAGCTGGAAGAAATAGATGGAGAGGAAAAAGACCTCAAACAAGAGGGGTTGCTATGAACCCAGTTGATCACCCTCATGGAGGAGGTGAGGGAAAAACTTCAGGTGGCAGAAGTCCTGTTTCACCTTGGGGTCAGTCAGCTAAGGGATTAAAAACAAGAAGACCAAAAAGAAGCGATAATTTGATTATAACTAGAAGAAAAAAGAGAAATAAATAATGACTAGATCTGTTTGGAAAGGCCCGTTTGTACATCCGAGTTTATTAAAAAAGATAGATAAACTTAAAGACAGCCCAAATAAAAAACCAATAAAAACATGGTCAAGAAACTCAACTATTATTCCGGACTTTGTTGGACATAGCTTCATGATTCACAACGGTAAATCTTTCATTCCAATAACTATTTCAGAGGAAATGGTAGGACATAAATTAGGTGAATTTGCACCTACAAGAACTTTTAAAGGTCACACACCAGCAGATAAAAAAGCTGCAGCAACTGCTTCGTCTGCAGATACAAAGCCAGCTTCAGGAGATAAAAAATAATGGAAAAAAATAATTCAATTATTAGAGCTACAAATAAAAATATAAGAACAAGCCCAAGAAAATTATCTTTAGTTTGTAATTTCATTAAAGGAAAAAAAGCCGATATTGTTTTAAGAGATCTAGAGTTTACAAGAAAAAAAATAGCTAAGGATGTAAGTAAAACAGTGAAATCAGCAATCGCAAATGCAGAAAATAACTATCAATTTGATATAGATAATTTATTTGTTAAAGAGGCATATGTGGGGAAGTCTATTGTGATGAAAAGATATAGACCAAGAGCAAAAGGCAGAGCGAGTCCAATAAAAAAGCCTTACAGTAGATTAACAATAATTTTAGAAGAAAAAAAGGAAAGTAAATAATGGGACAAAAAATAAATCCGATCGGACTAAGGTTAGGAATTAATAGAGGATGGGACTCAACTTGGTTTGCAAAAAAGAAAGACTTTGGAAAACTTTTAATTGAAGATTTTAAAATTAGAAATTATATAAAAAAAAATATTGTAAATTCTGGTGTATCGGAGATTACAATCGAAAGATCTTCAAAAAAATGTACTGTATCAATAAATACTTCTAGACCAGGTTTTGTAATTGGTAAAAAAGGTGCTGATATTGAAAAAATTAAGAAAAATATTATGAAAATTACAGACAGTGATGTTAATGTAAATATTAAAGAAATTAAGAAACCTGAATTAAATTCAAATTTAGTTGCTGAAAACATCGCACAACAATTAGTCAAGAGAGTGGCATACAGAAGGGCCATGAAAAGAGCTATGCAGTCTGCAATGAGATTAAATGCCAAAGGTATAAAAGTAATGTTAAGCGGTAGACTAGCCGGAAACGAAATTGCAAGAACTGAATGGCTTAGAGAAGGAAGTATACCATCACATACCTTAAGAGCGGATATAGATTACGGATTTGCTGAAGCTTTAACCACTTACGGAATTATAGGTGTTAAAGTTTGGATTTATAAAGGTGAACTCATGGCTAAAGATGTAGAAAAAGAAAAAAAGGAAAGGGTAAAGAATGCTTCAACCAGTAAGAACTAAGTTTAGAAAAGCATTTAAGGGAAGAATACATGGAAATGCGGCTAGGGCTGTAAAATTAAATTATGGTCAATTTGGTTTGAAAGCAATAGAACCAGAGAGAATAATTGGTAAACAAATAGAAGCGGCCAGAGTAGCATTAACAAGGTATATGAAAAGAACTGGTAAAGTTTGGACTAGAATTTTTCCAAATATTCCAGTTTCTAAAAAGCCAACCGAGGTAAGAATGGGTAAAGGTAAAGGTTCACCAGAGTATTATGCGTGCAGAGTTAAGCCGGGAAGGATAATCTTTGAAGTTGATGGAGTAAGCGAAGAAATTGCTAGAGAGGCACTATATAAAGCATCTGCAAAACTACCAATTAAAACAAAATTTATTAAGAGATAGATATGAAAAAAAAAGAGGAGAAAAAACTGACAAAAGATCAAGCTGAAAAGAAAATTTTACTATTAAAAAAAGATCTTTTTAATATAAGATTTAAGAAAATTAATAATCAAATTACAAATCCAGCACAATATAATCAAATTAAAAAAAGTATAGCTAGATTATACACAACTATAAAAAACGCAAAATGACAAAAAAAATATTAAAAGGAATAGTTAAAAGTACAAAAAACAACAAGACTATAGTTGTTGAGGTAACGAGAAAATTCAAACATCCTTTTTATGAAAAAGTAATTAAAAGATCAAAGAAATATCATGCACACGATGAAACAAATAAATTTAAAGAGGGTGAAGCAGTTTCAATTATTGAGTGCAAACCTATTTCGAAAAAGAAAACTTGGCAGGTAATTGAATAATGATACAGATACAAACAGAACTATTAGTAGCTGACAATACTGGTGCTAAGAGAGTGGAATGCATTAAAGTTTTGGGTGGCTCTAAGAGAAGATATGCATCAGTTGGAGATATAATTGTAATTAGCGTGAAAGATGCGATCCCTAAAGGCAAAGTAAAAAAGGGCGCAGTGCATAAAGCTGTAGTTGTTAGAACAAAAAAAGAAATTTATAGAGATGATGGATCCAAAGTCCAATTTGATACAAATGCAGTAGTTTTAACTGATGAAAAAGGCGAACCCATAGGCACAAGAATTTTTGGACCTGTTACAAGAGAATTAAGAACAAAGGGACATACAAAAATTATATCACTTGCACCGGAGGTATTATAAATGATTTTAAAAAAAGGATCACAAGTAAAAGTAATTACTGGTAAAGATAAAGGTAAAACTGGAGAAATATTAGAGATAGATAGAAAAAAAAATAGAGTAAAAATAAAATCTATTAATATTATAAAAAAACATCTTAAACCAACTAAGGAAAATAAAGGCGGTATAATTTCAAAAGAAAGCTTTATACATCAATCGAACATAATGAATATTGATATTAAGAAAAAAGAAAAGAAAATTGGAGCTAAGTAATGACACCTAGATTGAAAATAACCTATGAAAAAGAAATTATTTCAAAATTGATGTCGAAATTATCTTTAAAAAATAAACACGAAGTACCAAGAATTGTAAAAATAATTTTAAATATGGGCTTAGGTGAGGATGGGGCAGATGGGAAAAAATTAAAAGCTTGCGCCGATGATATGGCTCTAATAGCTGGCCAAAAACCAATAGTAACAAAATTTAAAAAGTCAATTTCAAATTTTAAAACAAGAAAAGGTTCAAACGCTGGTGTTAAAGTAACATTGAGATCCTCAAAAATGTACGAATTTATCGACAGATTAGTAAACATTGCTCTTCCAAGGATCAAAGATTTTAGGGGTCTTTCTTCTACAGGAATAGATAAATCAAATAATTACTCATTTGGTATTAAAGAGCACATAATTTTTCCTGAAGTAAACTTTGACAAAGTGGATAAGATTAGAGGAATGGATATTACAATTGTCACTACGAGCTTAAATCAAAAAGGAACTTTAGAATTATTGAAAGAATTTAATTTTCCATTAACAAGTAAAAAATAGAGGTAACAATGGCAAAAACAAGCGCGATACAAAAAAACTTAAAAAGAATAAAACTAGTTAAACGATATGCAAAAAAGCGAGCTGAATTAAAAAAAATAATAAATAACAAAAAACTTGAGCTATCTGAACGATTTGCAGCTCAATTAAAACTTAATAAGCTGCCCAAAAATTCTTCAAAAATAAGAATTAGAAATAGATGTGAGGTATCGGGTAGACCTCATGGTGTATATCGTAAACTTAAAATTTCTAGAATAGCCTTAAGAGATATGGCTTCATCTGGAAAGATACCTGGAATAACTAAATCAAGCTGGTAGGAGGAATATGACATTTACAGACCCAATTGGTGATATGTTTTCAAGAATTAGAAACGGTCAATTAAGATCATTAAGCTCAATTATAATACCCTCATCAAATTTTAGAAAAAATATATTAGAAATTTTAAAAACCGAGGGGTACATAAAGGATTTTTTTATTGAGAAAAGTGAAAATAATAAAATTAGCTTGAAAGTTTCACTTAAATATTATGAAGGCGATCCTGTTATTAAAGAGATTAAGAGAATATCTAAACCTGGAAGAAGAGTTTATTCAAGAGCATCTAGTATCCCAAAAGTTATGAATGGACTAGGTCTTGCAATTCTATCTACTCCAAAAGGTGTAATGAGTGACGTAGAAGCAAGAAAAAACAATGTTGGTGGAGAAATAATTTGTAAGGTATTTTAATGTCAAAAATTGGAAAAAAAAATATAACTATTCCCAAAGACTCCTCAATAAAAATTGAAGGGTCAAATTTGACTATTTCTGGTCCAAAGGGAACTAAAAAACTTTCTATAAATGATAAAATTTTTTCTTCAAAATTAAGTGAAAATGAATTCAAGTTAGAACCTTTAGAAAAGAAAATTGATAAAAAAATATCTATCTTATGGGGTACGTATAGAAGCCTAGTGAATAATGCAATAACTGGAGTATCAAAAGGACATGAGAAAATCCTTGAACTAAGTGGAGTTGGATTCAGAGCTAATTTAAAAGGAGAAATATTAAACTTACAAATAGGATTTAGTCATGATGTGGACTTTAAAATTCCAAAAGAAATCAAAATTACTGTAGAAAAGCAAACTGTAATAAAAATTAATGGCGTTGATAAGGAACTAGTTTCTAAAATTGCTGCAGATATAAAAGGTTTAAAGCCTGTAGAACCTTATAAGGCAAAAGGTATAAAAGAACGCGGTCAATTTATTTTAAGAAAAGAAGGTAAGAAAAAATAATGAGAAAAATAAACAATAAAAATAAAAGAAAATTAAGAAATAGAAAAAGACTTAAAGATATTAATATCAATAGATTTAGAGTCACTGTTTCTAAATCTTTAAAAAATTTATCAGCACAAATTATCGACGATAAACAAAAAAAGACTTTAGTTTCAGCTTCTTCTGTGGAAAAAGAAATAAAAGACAAAAAAGTAAAGAAAATTGAAAAATCAAGTTTAATAGGTGAAATATTAGCAAAAAGAGCTAAAGAAAAAAACATCAGTGAAGTTTATTTTGATAGAGGACAATATAAATATCACGGTAGGTTAAAAATTTTTGCTGAAACATTAAGAAAAAATGGATTAAAATTTTAAAATGAGCGAAAATAAAAAAATAGAAAGCGAAATTAAAGAAAAATTAGTAGCCATTAATAGGATTACTAAAGTAGTTAAAGGAGGGAGAAGATTCGGATTTGCCGCTTTAGTAGTGGTCGGAAACCAAAAAGGCTCTATAGGAATAGGTCAAGGTAAATCTAAACAAGTCCCTGATGCTATCAAAAAAGCAGCTGATGATGCGAAAAGAAATTTAATTAAAATTCCATTGAAAGATGGCAGAACTTTACATCATGATGTAAAAGGCAAAAATGGATCTGGAAAAGTTTATTTACGTTCGGCTCCTGCTGGTACAGGTATTATTGCTGGGGGTGCTATTAGATCAGTGTGTGAGGTTTTAGGAATACAAGATGTAGTCGCTAAATCTCTAGGCTCTGCAAATCCGCATAACGTCCTCAAAGCTTGTGTAAATGGATTAAAATCTCAAAACTCACCAAAAATTCTATCAGCAATAAGAGGAAAAAAAATTTCAGAAATTGTTCAGAAAAGAGAGGATAAATAAATTATGGGTCTCAATAATTTAGTCAAAAACAATAAAAAGAAAATTAGGGTTGGAAGAGGAATAGGCTCAGGAAAAGGAAAAACATCTTCAAGGGGGCACAAGGGTCAAAAATCTAGATCGGGAGTTGCTATTAAAAGTTTCGAAGGTGGTCAAATGCCTCTTTATAGAAGGTTGCCAAAAAGAGGTTTTAAGTCCCAATTTAAAAAAGATATTGCTGTTCTAAATTTAGATAAAATACAAAATTTTATAGATAAGAAGGATAATGCAATAAAAGGTTCTTTAGATTTAAATACTTTAAAAGAAAAAAAATTAATAGGTAAAAAATATTCAAAACTCAAGATCCTAGGTAATGGTGAAATTAAAAAAAGTTTAGAGATCAGCGCGCATTATGCATCAAAACAGGCCTTAAATAAAATTGAAAAAGCTGGTGGTAAATTTAACCTCTTAAAAAAATAATTTTGTATGTCTAGTGAAACTCTCAATACAGCAGGTGCATTTAGTCAGGCTAAAGATTTAAAAAATAGAATTCTCTTCACAATTTTAATATTAAGTATTTATCGATTAGGAACTTATGTACCGTTAGCAGGAATTGACCCGGTAGCTTTAAAAGAAATAATGTCCTCAAGTCAAAAAGGTCTTCTTGGAATGTTTAACATGTTTTCAGGTGGAGCAGTCACAAGAATGGCTATTTTTGCCCTTGGAATTATGCCATATATTTCCTCTGCAATTATAGTTCAGTTATTAACTGGAGTTTCAGATTATTTTAAGAATTTAAAAGAACAAGGTGAAATTGGTCGAAAAAAAATAACTCAAATTACCAGATACGGAACTGTTTTGATTGCTTTTCTCCAAGGGTATGGAGTAGCTGTTGGTTTGGAAAATGCAGGTAATTTAGTTAGCGAACCAGGAATGAGTTTTAGATTAATCACAACAATATCTTTAGTAGCGGGTACAACTTTTTTAATGTGGCTTGGTGAACAAATAACATTAAGAGGAGTGGGTAATGGAATTTCCTTAATAATTTTTTCTGGAATAGTTGCAGAGATTCCTAGGGCTCTCGCTTCTACTTTTGAGCTAGGCAGAACTGGAGCATTATCCGCTTTAATGATTGTTGGAATATTTATTTTAGTTATATTTACAGTTTTATTCATTGTTTTTTTTGAACGTGCAATGAGAAAAATTTTGATAAATTATCCAAAAAGACAAGTCGGAAATAAAATGTATGGTGGAGAGTCTTCACACTTACCTTTAAAGATTAATACAGCTGGTGTAATCCCAGCTATATTTGCTTCAGCTTTATTATTGCTGCCGATCACAATTTCAAACTTTGGATTTGCTCAATCGGATACATTTTTAAAAGTATCCTCAATGTTTACGCAAGGTCAACCTTTATATATGTTGCTTTATGCATCAGGGATAATATTTTTTGCTTTTTTTTATACATCAATAGTTTTTAATCCTAAGGAAACTGCTGAAAATCTCAGAAAGTATGGAGGATATATACCAGGTATAAGACCAGGTGAAAGAACAGCTGAATATATAGATACAATATTAATCCGTTTGACGACAGTAGGTTCAATTTATTTAACATTTGTTTGTTTAATGCCAGAATTTTTAATTGCTAAATATCCAATACCCTTTTATTTAGGCGGAACCTCAATCTTAATTGTTGTTGTTGTAGCAATGGATACAGTGACTCAAGTACAGACAAGATTGATGAGTTCACAATACGAGTCACTTATTAAGAAAACAAAATTTGGAAAATAAAGCCCAATGAATATTGTAATCTTTGGACCTCCTGGCGCTGGTAAAGGAACTCAGTCTAAATTTATTGTAAATAAATATAACCTATATCAACTTTCAACAGGAGATCTGTTACGTAATGAAATAAAGAATAAAACTGAATTGGGGTCGGAAATTTCATCCATAATGAATGCAGGAGATCTTGTATCAGATAATATAGTTAGCGAACTTATAGAAAAATTTATCTCTAATAATAAATACAAAAATAAAATAATATTCGATGGATATCCCAGAAATTTAAAACAGGCAAAAAATCTTGATAAGATGTTAAGATCGCATGGACAAAAAATCGATATAGTTTTGAAACTGTCTGTAACGTTAGAAACTGTAAAAAAAAGAATTTTAGAAAGGCAGAACCAAGAAAAAAGGGCAGATGATAATGAAGAAATTGCAATTAAAAGATATAAAACTTACGAAAATTCATCTTTACCAATTTTAGACTATTACAAGGGATTTGATTTATTAAAAGTTGTTAATGGCGAGTCTACTATCTCCGAAATTAACGCTGAAATTAGCGACTTAATTGACGCTTTGAAGGGTTGACTTTAAATGATTACTCAATATAAATACGCAAGATATTAACAATCACATTTATGGCTCGTATAGCAGGAATTAATATTCCACAGAACAAAGTAGTAAGTATAGCTTTAACCTACATTCATGGTATTGGCCCACATTCTTCAAAACTTATTTGTGAAAAGTTGAAAATATCATCTTCAAAAAGGGTAAATGAGTTATCTGAAGACGAAGTATTAAAAATAAGAGAATTTATAGACGCTAATCATAAAGTTGAGGGAGATTTAAGGAGAGAAGTTTCAGTGAACATTAAAAGATTAGTTGATCTCGCTTGTTATAGAGGTACTAGACACAAGAAAAAACTTCCAGTTAGGGGCCAAAGAACACAATGTAATGCAAGGACCCGTAAAGGAAAAGCTATTGCCATCGCTGGAAAAAAATTAACACCACTTAAAAAATAAAAATGAACAAGAAAAACGAAAAAACTGAAAAAAAAACCGAGTCTAAAAAACCTGATCTAAAAAAATTAAGTACATTTAAAAAAAAGAAGAAAATTAAAAAGAATATAACTACCGGTATCGCTTACGTTTATTCAACTTTCAATAATACAATTATTTCAATAGCTGATGAGAGTGGTAATGTAATATCCTGGTCTTCCGCGGGCGCTAAAGGATTTAAAGGTTCAAGAAAATCTACACCTTATGCAGCTCAAATAGCTGCGGACGATGCTGGATCTAAAGCATATGAGCAGGGACTTAGAACTTTGACAGTTCAAGTAAAGGGTCCAGGATCTGGTCGCGAAACAGCTTTAAGATCGCTACAATCTAGAGGATTCAAAATTACCTCAATCAAAGATACTACACCAATGCCACATAACGGAGCACGACCACCAAAACGAAGGAGAGTATAAATGCAAACAACATCAAATATAATAGATAAAAATTGGAAAGCTTTAATCAAACCAAGCAAACTAGAAATAACTAGTAACGATGATAAAACTGTGGCCAAAGTCGTTGCAGAACCACTTGAAAAAGGATTCGGTCAAACTATAGGAAATTCTTTACGAAGAATATTATTATCATCAATTCAAGGAGCGGCAGTAACTGCGATACAAATAGACGGAGTACTGCATGAATTTTCCTCAATTAAGGGCGTTAGGGAGGATGTTACCGATATAGTTTTAAATGTTAAGAATTTAGCAATTAAATCATCCTCATCGAGTCCAAAAAAAATTATTTTAGATATTAAAGGCCCTAAAGAAGTAAAAGCAAAAGACATAACCCTAGTTCCTGAGGTAGAAATACTTAATCCAGAACAAACAATTTGTAATTTAGACGAAAAAACAAATTTTCACATGGAATTAATGGTGAGCACAGGAAAAGGTTACGTTCAAGCTCCAAAAAATAAATCTGAAGATAGTCCATTAGGTCTTATTTCAATAGATTCTCTTTTCAGTCCAGTCAAAAAAGTTTCTTTTTCTGTAGAAAACACAAGAGCAGGGAGCGCACTTGATTATGACAAATTAATAATGACAGTTGAAACTAACGGAACTGTTGATGCTGAAGATGCAATAGCATATTCAGCCAGAATATTCCAAGATCAATTATCAATGTTTGTCAACTTTGAAGATCCACAGGAAGTTGTAAAAGAAGTCAAATCAACTGAACCTGAATTTAATAGAAACCTACTTAAAAGAGTTGAGGAATTAGAACTTTCAGTAAGATCAATGAACTGTCTTAAAAATGATAATATTATTTATATTGGGGATCTTGTTCAAAAAACAGAGCCAGAGATGCTTCGAACTCCAAATTTTGGAAGAAAATCACTGAATGAAATAAAAGAAGTTTTAAATACTATGTCATTATACCTAGGCATGGAAATCCCTAATTGGCCACCAGACAATATTGCTGAATTATCTAAAAAACTTGAAGAAAATAATTATTAATGAGACATAATATTGGTTATAGAAAATTAAATAAAACAAGTGAACATAGAAAAGCATTATTTAAGAATATGCTTAATTCATTAATTAAATATGAGCAAATAGTTACCACTCTTCCAAAAGCCAAAGAGCTAAAACCTCAAATAGATAAAGTAATAACAATTGGTAAAAAAAATGATTTAAGTAACAAAAAAAGGCTTTTTTCAAAACTTCAAGATAAAAAATCTGTCACAAAAGTTTTCAATGAACTATCTAAAAGATACAGTTCAAGAAAAGGTGGCTATTCGAGAGTATTAAAAGCTGGTTTTAGAACTGGGGATGACGCGCCTATGGCTGTTATTGAACTGGTCGATAGAAATCCAGAGGCGAAAAAAATTGATAAACCTAAAAAAATTGAAACAAAAGAAAAATCTAAAGAACCTCAAGAAAAACAAAAAGTAGCAAGCAAATAATTTAGCTTTCATGCGCAAATCTTTTATTGTTGACGAAGATTTTAATGACTCTCGTCTAGACAGGTGGTTTAAACAAAAAGTAATAAATTTACCACACTCTTTAATAGAAAAAATTATTAGACAAAATAAAATTAAAGTTAATAAAAAAAAAATTAAGTCTTCTCATAGACTAAGAACTGGAGATGTAGTCGAGGTTTTTGATATAAATAAATTTAAACCTATAGATAATAATGAAAAGATTAAGTATTTACCCAAAAAAAAAGAGATAGGTTCTTACGATAAACATGTTTTAGAGGATAATGAAAATTTTATAGTAATAAACAAACCAACAGGACTACCAGTTCAATCAGGTACTAAATCACTAAAAAATATAATTGATATTCTTAAAAATACGAAATATTTTGAAAACTCAAAGCCGTTTATTGTCCATAGACTTGATAAAGAAACTTCAGGAATTCTTATAATTGCTAAAAATAGAAAATTTGCCCAACTTTTTACATCATTGTTTAGATTAAGAAAAATTCATAAAACCTATTTAGCTATTGTGTATGGAAAAGTTAATAAATCAATTAAGATTATGAGAGATAATCTTATTTATATTGAGAAAAATAAGAAAATTACTCAAAAAGCTATTTCAAATTTAAAAATAATTAGATCGGGTGAAGATTATACATTTTTAGAGCTTAATCCAATTACAGGAAGAAAACATCAACTTCGTAAGCAATTATTAAATATAGGAAATCCCATAGTCGGAGATGACAAATATTTTCTTTATAATAGAAAACGAATTAAAATTCGAAATCTAATGCTGCATGCTCATAAGATTAAGTTTATGATAAATAATGTTCAATATAATTTTAAAGCAAATTACGATAGTATTTTTGAAGATTTCGTTAAAAAAAATTTCTAAATGTTTTCGATATTTTTTGAAAAAATTTCAGCTAACTTTTTTTCATAATTATTTATTTTAATTTTTCTTTCTTGAAATACCGAAGTGACGTTTTTGTTACTTAAGCCACAAGGAATAATTTTCAAATATTGATTTAGATTATTTGAAATATTTATTGAGCATCCATGATATGCAACCCATCTTGATATTCTTATACCAATTGCAGCAATTTTTTTTGAATTTACCCAAATACCAATATTTTTTTTATCTTTTTTAGCATTAATTTTATAAATTCTTAAAAATTGAATTATGCTATTTTCAATCACACTTATAAATTTTCTTATATCTTTTTTCCTATTATTAAGATTGATTACAAAGTAAACAATTTTTTGACCGGGGTTGTGAAGAGTTATTTTACCTCCTCTATTTGTTTGAACTATTTTAATTTTTTTGTCTAATATTTCTTTTTTATTAAATCTTACTCCAGCTGTATAAGTTATTGGATGTTCTAAAATCCATAATAATTCTCTTTTTTTACCATTTTTTACTTGCTCTACTCTTTTATTGAGAAAAAGCATCGCCATTTTATAGGATATGCGTTTTTTACTGATTTTGATTTCTACACTCATTTAAATTGAATTTTACCATTTTATAGACTAATAGTCTCAAAAAAACTTTAAGAGGTATTTATGGCTTTACCAAAATCATCTGAAACGAAAAAAGTCAACTTGGATTTTAATAAGGAGTTTATCAATACTTTCACTCAAAATATTGAGAGAGGAAACGTTGAGTTTGTCAATCAAACACTTAAAGATCTACATGAGGCTGATGTAGCTAATCTAATTGAAAACCTAACTTCAGATACAAGAACAAAGCTTATTGAGATTGAGTCATTTAATATTGATCCAGAGATTTTTATTGAATTAAACGAGTCTATTCAGAGCGAGGTATTGCAATTACTCTCTATCGAATCTCTAATAAAGATAATAAAGCGTTTAGAGTCTGATGATGCAATAAAAATTCTTGAAAATTTATCTAAGGAGACAAAAGAAAAAGTTTTAGAAAAACTTCCTCCCAAAGATAAGTTTCTTTTGCAAGAAGGACTTAGTTATCCAGAAGACTCCGCTGCTAGAATAATGCAAAGGGAATTTACAGCAGTCCCTAGTAATTGGACTGTAGGTCAGACTATAGATTATCTAAGAGAAGACAAAGATCTACCAGAAGAATTTTTAGAAATATTTATAGTAGATAATGACTTTAAACCCATCGGAACCGTTCCTTCTTCAAGAGTTTTAAGAACATCTAGGGATTTGAAAATGAGTTCTATAATGAGGGAAATGCCAGTTTTAATTTCAGTAAATATGGACAAAGAAGAAGTTGGTCTTACTTTTGAAAACTACAACTTAGTTTCTGCAGGAGTAGTGAATAAAGAAAATAAACTAGTTGGAATGATTACAGCAGATGATGTTGTTACTGTTGTTCAAGAAGAAGCCGAGGAAGATGCATTGCGTTTAGCCGGGGTAGGTGACGAGGAAATTACTGATAGTGTAATGCTTAAAACTAAAAGAAGATTTAATTGGTTATTACTAAATTTGTTTACTGCTTTACTTGCTACTTGGGTAATAAGTTTCTTTGGAGCATCAATAGAGCAGATGGTTGCTTTAGCTTTTTTAATGCCAATAGTAGCATCAATGGGAGGGAATGCCGGTATGCAAACGTTAGCAGTTACAATACGTGCTATAGCTACAAAAGAATTATCAAAAAGTAATTTTAACCGAGTTGTTGGAAAAGAATTTCTAATAGGTATTTTAAATGGTATTATTTTTGCAATAATCACTGCAATAATAGTTCAATTGTGGTTTAAAGAATTAAATCTTTCTCTATTAATAGGAATTTCAATGATATTAAATATGATCGTTGCAGGTTTATTTGGAATTTTAGTTCCAGTTTCGCTAAAAAAATTAAATATTGATCCTGCTTTAGCTTCAAGTGTTTTTGTAACAACTATTACAGATGTTATTGGCTTTCTTTCTTTTCTAGGTTTAGGATCTTTTTATTTTCTTAATTAGATATTATCGATTAATCTTATATTTTTGATATAATATGCAAAAAATAAATTGAAATTTTTATTCGATTTTAGAATTCTTTTAAAACTTTTAATATTATAATTTTCTACATAATCTATTTTGTTTGCACCTAAATTTATTAAATCTATTCTTATTTTATTTATGTTAAATAAATTATAATTTTTTCTTATTTTTTTCTTTAAGTTTCTTAGATAATTATAAATATTAGATGCAACCTCAATTTGATTTTTATTTAATTTAGAATTTCTTGATGAACAGGCCACTCCATTATTTTCTCTAATAGTTTCACATTCGATTATTCGAGATTTAATCTTTCTTTTTTCAATGTGCTTTTTAATTAGAAAAAGTTGCTGATAGTCCTTTTTTCCTAAATATATACATTTAGGTTTAATTATTTCTATAAACCTGTTTACTACATTTAATACACCTTCAAAATGACCTTTTCTAAATTTACCACATAATTTTTTTGATGATTTATCTAAGAAAATTTTATTTTGAGGTTTAAATCCGTATATGTCTTTTGATGTTGGAATATATAAGTAATCGATTCTCAATTTTTTTAACAATTTAATATCTTGTGTTTTTTTTCTTGGATAGGTTCTAAAATCTCTTTTTTTATTAAATTGTTTTGGATTCACAAAAATAGATACTAAAGTTTTTAGCCTAGATTTTTTTGATTTTTTGATCAATGAAATGTGCCCTTTATGCAATGCACCCATTGTTGGCACAAATGAAATCCCTTTAGTTTTTAAAATCTCTTTTTGAAGGGTATGTTTATCTTTAAATATTTTCATTTCTATAAAGCAATGATAATAATTATTATAAGAATCATATGATAAAACAAGCCATTATTCCATTAGCAGGTTTAGGGACTAGATTGCTTCCTTTGACAAGTGTAATGCCAAAAGAGTTGATGCCTATCAATGGTAAACCGAATTTACAATATATATTAGATGAATGCATTGAAGCAGGTGTAAAGGAATTTATATTTATAATTTCAAAAAAAAAACTATCGATTAAAAAATATTTTTTTAATGACAATTTTTATAAAAAGATAATAAAAAAAAAGAAAGATAAAAGACTACTTGAAGAATATAAAAAAATAAAAAGATATCAGAAAATGATAAAATTTGTTTATCAAAACAAGCCAAAAGGTACAGGTGATGCAGTTCTAAAATGCCAAAAATTTATAAAAAGTAAATATTTTTTAATGCTCTTACCCGATGACTTAATAATAAAAAATAATTGTTCAAAAGAAATGATACGACTACATAAAAAAACTAAAGGTTCTATAATTGCTACAAAAAGAGTAGAGAGAAAAACAGTATCAAGATGGGGAATTTTATCGATCCAAAATAAAAAAAAAAGCTATTTTCGAATTAAAGATGTTGTAGAGAAACCTAGCATCAAAAAAGCGCCATCAAATTTTGCAATTATTGGAAGATATATATTGCCAACAAAAATTTTTAGTGAAATCAAAAAATTAAAACCTGGTCAAGGAGGAGAAATACATATTACTGACGCAATTAGAAGTTTAATTAAAAAAGATTATAAATTTTACGGAAATATTTTTAAAGGGAAATATTTAGATTGTGGAACTTTAAGTGGATATATAAATTCAGGAATTCAAATATCTAAGGGAAATTAAATGAAACTATGTATGATTGGGACTGGTTATGTTGGATTAGTTAGCGGAGTCTGCTTTGCTGACATAGGCAACCAGGTTGTTTGTGTTGATAAAGATAAAAACAAAATAGAAAAACTTAACTCTGGAATTTCTCCAATTTATGAACCAGGATTAGATGAATTAATTCAAAAAAATTTTACAGCTAAACGTCTTTCATTTACTTCAAATATTGATAGAGCCATAAACTCATCAGATATAATTTTTATATGCGTGGGGACTCCAACAAAAAAAGGATCAATTAAAGTTGATTTATCTTTTGTTTATAAATGCACGAAAGAGATATTAAAATATTCAAAAAGAAAAAAAATTATCATTACCAAGTCCACTGTGCCTGTAGGAACTGGTGATGAGATTGAAAAAATTTTAAAAAAAAAGAAAAAACTTTTTACAGTAATCTCTAATCCTGAATTCTTAAGAGAGGGTGAAGCAATACGAGATTTTAGATATCCGGACAGAATTGTAATAGGATCTAACGAAAAAAGAACCTTCAATATTATGAGAAAACTTTATGCACCATTAACTAATAAAGGTTCAAAATTTTTTACTACCTCAAGAAGAGGAGCTGAATTAATAAAATATGCATCCAATGCTTTTCTCGCAACTAAGATTACTTTTATAAATGAACTTGCAAACTTATGTGAAAAATCTGGTGTTAATATAGAAGATATTTCATTAGGAATGGGATCTGATAGTAGAATAGGCGGTAGGTTTTTACGTGCTGGCCCAGCATACGGAGGTTCATGCTTTCCAAAAGATACAAAAGGTCTCGTATCTGCTGCAGAAAAATATAAAATAAATCTATCAGTTGTGAAATCAGTTATTAAATCTAATAAAGAAAGAGTTAATTTACTCACTCAAAGAATTCATAAAATCTTGGGTTCAAATATAAAAAATAAAAGAATTTCTTTCTTAGGTGTTACATTTAAACCAAACACTGATGATATGCGAGATTCTACTAGTCTTAACATGATACCTTATCTATGCAAAAAAGGAGCAAAAGTTAATTACTATGATCCATCTGGTGAAAAAAATGAATTTAAGAAAATTAAAAACTGCAATTACAAAAATAATATCAAATCTAATTGCAATGGCGCAGATTTAGTAATTCTACTGACTGAATGGGACGAATTTAAATCGATTGATTTTAAAAAAATTGTTCAAAAAAGAAATTTTAAAGTGTATGATTTAAGAAATCTTTATTCTTCAGAAGAAATGAAAAAAAATAAAATTAGTTACTTCTCTGTTGGAAGGCCTAACTCTATTTAAGTGAATAATTTGAAAAAAATATTTTTCCTTTTTGTAATAATTTTGTCTACCAATGCTTATGCAAATAAAAATGAAATTGTCATTCCAAAATTTTTCTTTGCAAACGAACTTTCTAAAAAAACATGTTCTCTTAAAGGTGTGCATGGTTATGGCAGTTGGGGTAAAGCAGGCTGGGACTTGGATCTTGCAATAACACACGTAAGCAAGTCAAAAAATCCTGAATTACAAGGAAACAACTATGATCATTTAATGAAACTTACTAAGTATGATTGGAACAAAGATCACGAAAAAAGATCAAACAGCATATATGTTAATCATGAAAAACACTCTAATAGGTTAGCATTATTGCATGGAACCATTATTTCGGCAATTGTAGATAGCAAAATGGACGAGCATGGACCACTAATTGCAGAAGTTATGGTAGCTTGGGCACAAGCAGGTGTGATGTTAAGTACTTTAACTTCTAAGGAAATTAGTAAACTGAAAGACGAAGGTAAAGTTGATAAATTATGTTATGGCGGTGCGAAAGCCAAAGGTGACAAACCTTGTATTTCTCACAGGCCGCACGAAGCTCAAATATATGGAGCTACCTATATTCAACAAGCATACTTAATGAGAGATCAATTTACTAAAGAACAATTTAAAATTATTGATGAGTATATTGATATTTTGTACAAAAAATATATCAAGCCGTGGGCTGAAAAAGAATTAACAACAAAGAAACATGCAAGAGGTTTTATACAAATGGCTGATGGAACTATCTCTGTGCTATCGTATTTGGCCTGGAAAGATGAACCAGGTGCCGCAGCAGAATGGATTAAAAAGGGAATTAGTAAAGCCGATAAAGTCGTATATCAAGATGGATATATTCATAATAACAGTTTCAGAGGTGTTAGAGATGTCTGGTATCATTCACAGGGTGTAAATAATTTATTAGGACTTTATGCAATAGCTGAACTCTGGGGTTACAAGAATTTTCCAAAAAAATTAAAACAAAAAATAGATAAAACTGTCGATGTGCTGAACTTGGGACTTACTGATCTTAAAAAATACAGAGAACGTAAAGATCCATCTGGGTTGCAGAACTTTACAAAAGATCAAGCGCACGCAAATTATCACACACACCAGATGGCTATATCTCTAGACTGGTTAATTGAAAAGTACACAGATAGAGATCATACTATAGTTGCAAATGATAGGATGTGGAAATCAAAAAAATCAGTTTATTTTGTAGATAGAAACTTTGGATTTGAGCCAAAGTGTATGAATTAATATTGAAAATTAATTGAGTTCAAAGATAGCATCGACTTCAACTGCAACACCTAAAGGTAAACTATTCACACTCACTGCAGCACGTGTGTGCTCACCTTTTTTTTCAAAGATTTTAGCTATTATATCTGATGCACCATTAATAATTTTAGGCTGATCTTTAAAATCATCAGTCGAATTAACATAGCCTGTTAATTTGACACAAGATTTAACTTTGTCTAAATCTCCTTCACATGCATTTTTAACATGAGCGACAATACTCAATCCACACCTTTCGGCGGCTTTGTAACCTTTTTCCAAATCTAAATCTTTTCCAATTTTTCCTGTCATAAGTTTTGCATTCTCATCGATTGAAACCTGTCCAGAAATATATAATAAATTTCCAATTATTTTTGTTGCAACATAGGCTCCAACCGGAGGCTTAGGTTCTGGTAGTTTAATTTTTAATGCATTGATTCTATCAATTACTTTTCCCATTGAATTTACTCTCAGCCATTTTTATTGCTAATTTGAATGATTGGATAGTTGGTTCTAAATTAGCAATATTTTTCCCCGTGATATCAAATGCAGTACCGTGCGCAGGTGTTGTAATTGGAATATCTAAACCACCTGAAACGGTTACGCCTCTATCAAAACCGAATGCTTTTAAACCACATTGAAGTGCATCATGATACATTCCCACAATACAATCATGATTTTTATTTTTAAAAGCTGTGATAAATGAAGTATCGCATGGCAGCGGGCCGTCAGCTTTTATACCCATCTTTTTTGCTTCCTCAATAGCTGGGATAATTTCATCTTTTTCCTCCGTACCGAATTCAGCATGAGGGTTTAAAGCTTGCACTGCTATTCTCGGTTTTGCTATACCGCTCATTTTAAGTGTCTTATTCAAAAGTTTTATTGGTTTTAAAATATTTTCTTTTGTTATGTTTTGAGCAACTTCTTTTATTGGTATATGTGAAGTCACTCTTGCAGTCCAAAAATTATCTACAACATTGAATTCACAACAAAAATCCTTAACATTAAGTCTATTTTGAAATAGTTCATGTTCATCATTAAATTCACATCCTCCTTTAATCAGGCTGGCTTTATTCATAGGAGCAAAATTAATTGCATGAATTTTATTTTTTTTTGCTAAACTAAGGGCTATTTCAGTAGCCTCTAAAACACTTTTACCTGACTCGGCACAAACCTGTTTCTTAACGTATGATCTGTTTGTACCTTTAGAAATGTCTAAAAAAAATTTTGTTTTCCCATCAAAATTAACATCATCGAATTTGTCCACAAATTTTAGTTCTATTTTTTTTCCAACAACTTCCTGACCGTCTTCTAAGACTTTTTTTTCACCAATTATTAGGATGTTAGCTTTTTCGCTCACATCACTATCTAGCAATTTTACTGTTAACTCTGGTCCAATACCTGAAGGATCACCTAGTAATAATCCTATATTTGTTTTGTTAAGACTCATCTTTTTTTCTTTTTCTTAGACTTATCGTATTCCTTTCTTTTTTCAATTAAAATCAAAGCTTCTTCCATATTTAATTCATTAGGATCTTTTTCCTCAGGAATTGTAGCATTTAGAGACTTATACTTAATATAAGGTCCATACTGCCCCTTCATAATCCTAACTGGTTTTTTATCTTCTGGATGTTCCCCTAAATCTTTTATTAGTGATGAGGATATCCTTCCAGGCTTAGCTTCAGCAATCATTGTAATAGCTCTATTTAAACCAATAGAAAAAAGATCCTCTACATTTTCTAGCCTTGCAGATTTATTTTCACATTTTAAGTACGGGCCAAATCTTCCTGAATTTAATGTAATGTCATGACCGTTTTCTGGATGCTGACCCAAAACTTTTGGCAATGAACATAAATATTTTGCTTTATCTAAATCCACACTATCAATGTCAATACCCTTTGGAATTGAAACATTTTTTAAATGGTCATTTTCGTTTTTCTTTTTCCTTCCTTTTTTCTTTTTTAATTCAACTTCATCTTTTTCCTTTTCATATTGAAGATATGGTCCAAATCTTCCATTTTTCAAATATATATCTTTACCATTATTATTTTGACCTAATAATTTAGGCTCAGCTAAATTATATTGTGCTGCAGCTTTAGCTTTGGATAGGGGTCTAGTAAATTTACATTCTGGATAATTTGAACAACCAATAAAGGCTCCACCTCTAAAACTATTTTTAAGACTTAGTTCTCCGTCAGCGCAAAGCTTACACTTTCTATCTATCGCATCTTTTTCATCCCTTTCAAAAATTAATGCACCTAAACTTTCATTTAATAAATCAAGCACTTCTCTTGTTCTTTTTTCTTTAACTTTTCCTACATTTTCGTAAAAATCTTTCCAAAAATTATCTAAAACTTTTACCCATTCAATTTTACCGCTTGTTATTTCATCAAGCTGATTTTCAAGATCTGCTGTAAAATTATAATCAACATATTTAGAGAACAGTTTTTCTAAAAAAGCTGAAATTAGTTTACCTCTATCTGTGGGATGAAACCTTTTATTCATCAATTCAACGTAATTTCTGGTTGATAATACTGATATAATGCTTGCGTAAGTAGAAGGTCTTCCAATACCCAACTCTTCCATCTTTTTAACTAGACTCGCCTCAGAATACCTTGGCGGGGGATCTGTGAAGTGCTGTTCGTCATTAAGTTTTAAAATACTTATTTCTTCACCTACTTTTACCTCAGGAAGTATATTTTTTGCATCTTCATCAGTTTCTTGCACTTGATAAACTTTTAAGAATCCGTCAAATTTTATAACAGAACCACTTGCTCTAAAATTAATTTTTTTATTTTCTGATGAGATTATAATTGTGTTTCTATCAAACTCAGCGGGTGTCATTTGAGAGGATAGGGCTCTACTCCATATTAATTCATAGAGCTTAAACTGATCTGCATTAACGTATTTTTTAATATCCGCAGGTTTTCTCTTTATATTAGTTGGTCTTATGGCTTCATGAGCTTCTTGAGCATTTTTTGCTTTTTTTCCAGTATAATTGTTTGGCGCACTGGGTAAATATTTATCACCAAAGTCATCACTAATATGTTTCCTAAAATCTTCTATAGCTTCTTTTGAAATATTCGTACCATCAGTTCTCATATAAGTAATTAAACCTGTCGTTTCACCTTCTATGTCTATCCCTTGATAAAGCCTTTGAGCAATTTGCATAGTTCTTGAGGCACCAAAACCAAATCGCCCAGAAGCAGTTTGTTGTAAAGTAGAAGTTGTGAAAGGTGCAAGAGGATTTCTTCTAAATAATTTAGTATTTACGTCAGCAATTTTAAATTTTGTTTTATTAATAACATCAACTGCTTTTTGAATATCTTCTTTATTCTTAAAAGAAAATCTCTCAATTTTTTCTCCATTAAATAAACTTAATTTTGAAAAAATATTTTTATTATCTTTGTTCGTAAAATCTGATGTAAGAGTCCAATATTCATCTGGTTTAAATAATTCTATTTCCTTTTCTCTTTCAGTAATTAGCTTTAGGGCCACAGATTGAACTCTTCCTGCTGATTTTGATCCAGGTAATTTAGTCCAAAGAATTGGAGAGATATTAAATCCAACAAGATAATCTAACGCTCGTCTAGCTAAGTAAGCTTCAACTAAAGGTAGATGAATTTGTCTAGGATTTTTTATAGCATCAAGTATTGCTTTCTTAGTAATTTCATTAAAGACAACTCTTTCCAAATTTTTATCTTTAAGTAATTTCTTTTTCTCTAGAACTTCTTTTACATGCCAAGCGATAGCTTCACCTTCTCGATCTGGATCTGTTGCTAATATAATTTTATCCGATTCTTCAGCAGCATTTGTAATTTCCTTTAAATATTTTTTTGAAAAAGAGTCAATTTCCCATTCCATTTGAAATTTATTTTCTGGATCCACTGACCCATTTTTTGAAGGCAAATCTCTTATATGGCCATAACTTGCTAAAACTAAATAATCTTTTCCTAAATATTTATTTATAGTTTTTGCTTTAGCTGGACTTTCAACAATTACTAAGTTCATTAATTGTTTATTTTCAAAATAAAACGAGTTTGTCAAATTTATTATTGAAAAACTAGAAAAGACAGCACTTATAACTTAATTTTATTTTCTGTAGAACTTTTAAGTCTTAAAATATTTTCTCTATGAGTAAAAAGAATCATCACGAAAAAAATAAAAAGTATTAGGCTATTGTTATTTATTTCGTAAAAATATGCATAGAGAAAAACTATTAACGAAGAAATCATTGAAGATAATGATGCGAACCTAAATAATAACGATAAAGAAAACCATGCTATGATGAAAATTAAAAAAAATTTATTAGATAAAGCTAAAATTACCCCAAGGTAAGTTGCCACACCTTTTCCTCCTTTAAATTTTAACCAAACAGGAAAAATATGTCCAATGAAACAAATTAATGCAGATAAAGAGGTTAAGTCTTCAAAATAAAATATTGTTATATAAACTGAAATGTATCCTTTAAATAAATCAAGAGCTAACGTAGTTATTGCGAGAAATTTATTTCCGGTCCTAAGCACATTTGTAGCTCCGATATTGCCAGAGCCAACAGTTCTAATATCTTTTTTTAGAAATACTCTAGTCAAGAGTAATCCAAATGGTATTGATCCCAAAAGGTATGAGTAAATTGCTACAATAATTAAATCTATGTCCATTAATTCGAATATACTACCTCGCCTTGAAGCAAAGTCATTTTCACTTTACCTTGTAATTTTCTATTTTCAATCGCAGTATTTTTTGATTTTGATTTAAGTTCTTCAGCTTTCACTACCCATGGTTTTTCCAGATCAAATATACAAATATCTGCATCTGATCCTTCTTTAAGGGATCCTTTATCTATTTTTAGTATCTTAGCTGGATTAATCGTTAAGCACTTAATTATTTTTTCCAAAGGCAATGATTCATTATGGTAAAGCTCTAAAGATAAAGATAGCAATGTCTCTATACCGATAGAACCTGTCGCTGCTTGTGCAAATGGAAGTCTTTTGCTTTCCTCATCTTCAGGAATGTGATCTGATACAATTACGTCAATAAGATCATTCTTTATTCCGTCTATTAATGAAAGCCTATCCTCTTCGCTTCTGAGAGGGGGAGATAATTTCAAAAAAGTTCTAAATTCTCCGATGTCATTTTGATTTAATGACAAATTGTTAATAGAAACCCCTGTGCTGAATTTTATTCCATTAGATTTATTTTTTTTAATAACATTAAGAGAATTTTTTGAGGAAATTTGATTAATATGATATCTGCAGGGAAATTCACTTAACAAAGATAAATCCCTTTCAATAATAATCTTTTCAGCGATATCTGAGACACCTTGTAAACCTAATCTTGTTGCGACTTCGCCTTGATTAATGCATGAATTTTTAGCTAATTCATAATCCTCGGCATGTTGCATAATCAGGACATCAATGTATGAAGCATAATTCATTATTCTAGACATCAATTCAGAATTTTGGATAGTTTTATTAACATCACTAAACCCAATAATTCCTCTTGCTTTTAACAAACCAAATTCAGTCATTTGATTACCCTCTCTCTGTCTAGTAATCGAAGCACATGGAAAAAGATTTATCTTAGCTTTATCTCTGCCTCTTCTAATTATAAAGTCCACCATAGATACATTGTCTATAACTGGCTTAGTATTTGGCATAGTTACAATTGAAGTTACTCCACCTGCCAAAGCCGCTTGGCTTAGTGTTCTAAAATTTTCTTTATATTCAAAGCCAGGCTCTCCAACAAAAGCTTTCATATCAACTAATCCAGGAATAGCTACTAGGCCTTTCAAATCAATTTTTTCTGCTGATTTAGATGTGCCTGATTTTTTTCCAATTGATTTTATTTTTCCTTTTTCATCGATAACTATATTTCCTATTTCGTCCATCTTTTGAGATGGGTCGATAATTCTTACATTTGTCAAAATTTTTTCTTTCATTTATTTACAGTACAATTTTAAACATGCCATCCTGACAGCTACACCTAATTCAACTTGCTCTTTCACCAGACTAACATTTATGTCATCTGCTAATTTAGTATCAATCTCAACACCTCTGTTCATTGGACCAGGGTGCATTAGTAAAGCATCTTTTTTTGCAAACTTTAGTTTTTCTGGCGTTAGTCCAAAAAATTCGTAATATTCCCTCTTTGACGGAAGAAACGATCCCTGCATTCTTTCATTTTGTAATCTTAACATCATAACAATATCACAACCATCTAATCCTTTTTTCATATCGGTAAATGATTTAACACCTAAGTTATCTATTTCCCTGGGCATTAAAGTTTTTGGTGCAATGACATTTACTTCTGCACCCAACATATTCATTAAATAAATATTAGACCTAGCAACTCTTGAATGAAGAATGTCTCCACATATTGCAATTTTTAATCCCTCGATGTTACCTTTTCTATTAATAATTGTTAGAGCATCAAGTAAGGCTTGCGTAGGATGCTCTCTCCTTCCATCACCTGCATTTATTACTGTGCAATTTACTTTTTGTGAAAGAAGATTTGGTGCACCCGAGTCTTGATGTCTTATAACAATTATGTCAGGATGCATGGCATTTAACGTCATGGCAGTGTCAATTAATGTTTCACCTTTTTTTAACGCAGAGTTACCCATATTCATCGTCATTACGTCTGCACCTAGTCTTTTTCCAGCTAAATCAAATGAACTCTGTGTCCTTGTAGAAGGTTCAAAAAATAAGTTTATTTGAGTTTTTCCCCTTAGTATATCTAGTTTTTTAGAACTTCCTCTGTTTAATTTAATGAAGGATTTTGCTTCTGTTAAAATCTCTTTTGCCTCAAGAACTGATAAATTTTGAATACCTAATAGATGTTTGGGAGTGTTTTTAATAGCTGTAACTTTTTTTTTAGTTGCCATTAAAATCAACTCTATAGGCCTTTTACTATATTATATCAAGTATTTTTTTTATGATAATAATCTAGAATCCCTTGAAGTATAAATTGAGCAGAATTCTCGTTTAATTTCTTCACTTTTTTTGATGAATTAATTGATAAATTATTAGATAGATTAAAGGCTCCCTGGCTTGATAGTCTCTCATCCCATAAAGTGATATTTTCTGTAATATCTTTTGAAAGATTTTTAGCTAGATCTTTAGCCGATTGTGAAGAAGGCCCCTCCGTTCCATCCATATTAATTGGATTACCTATGACTATTCCGTCTATGTCATATTTTTTAACAATTTTCTTAATTTGATCAACTAGGTCTCTATAATTTTCTTTAATAATCGTGGTGTATGGCGTAGCTACAATTTTATTTTCATCTGATAGAGCTATTCCTATTCTTTTGCCGCCAGGATCAATACCTATTAATCTTGATTTTTTCCTTGTTTTTTCAATAAATACGTCAATATCGAGCATGAAATTTACCTAATTTGTGATAAAACACATTTAAATTAACTTATTGCACAAATGTCCTTAGATAAAGAGAAAATTAAACATGTAGCAAAATTAGCTCGAATTTCAGTTGATGAAGCTAAAGTAGATAGCTTAACCAAAGATTTAAACTCAATTTTCAAGTTTATTGAACAATTAAATGAACTGAATACTGATAAAGTTGAACCATTAACATCGATTTTAAACCAGTCTTTGAGATCAAGAAAAGACGAAATCAGTGATGGCAAGATAAGAGAAAAAATTCTTAAAAATTCTCCAAAAAAAAATGAGGAGTTTTTTGTAGTTCCAAAGGTGGTTGAGTAATGAGCAATATAACTAATCAAAGTTTAAGTGAAATTTTGGAAAGTATAAAGTCTAAGAAGATATCCTCATTAGAACTTACACAAGCATACATAAAGAACATTGAAAATGCAAAAAAACTTAATGCTTTTGTGACTACAACATTTGATCAAGCTTTAGAAAATGCAAAAAAATTTGATAATGAACCAAATAATGAACAACTTCTTAGCGGGATACCTTTAGCTGTAAAAGATTTATTTTGTACTGAAAATGTAAAAACTACTGCTGGAAGCAATATTTTAAATAATTTTATTCCTTCATACGAGTCTACTGTAACAAAAAATTTATGGAACAATGGAGCTTTTTTACTCGGAAAATTAAATTGCGATGAATTTGCTATGGGCTCTTCTAATGAGACAAGTTTTTTTGGAAACGTAATTAATCCTATCGGAGATCGTCTAGTTCCAGGTGGCTCTTCAGGGGGATCTTCTTCCGCTTTGGCGGCTGATCTTACTCCTGCAACAATTGGAACTGATACAGGTGGGTCTATTAGACAGCCCGCATCATTTACTGGTACTGTAGGACTTAAGCCAACTTACGGTCTTTGTTCGAGGTGGGGTATCGTTGCTTTTGCTTCTTCGTTAGATCAAGCAGGACCAATGACTAAAACAGTAAATGATTGCTCAATTATGCTTGAAGCAATGTCTGGTTTTGATGACAAAGACTCAACCTCAATTAATAAAAAAAAAGAATCATACTCAAAAAATTTAAAAGATAATATCAAAGGATTGAAAATTGGTATCCCTAAAGAGTATCGAGTAGATAATATGCCAAAAGAAATTGACGAACTTTGGGAAAAAGGAAAAAGAATATTAAAAGATTTAGGTGCTCAGTTAATTGATATTTCATTACCCCACACCAAGTATGCTTTGCCTACTTACTATATCGTTGCTCCTGCGGAAGCTTCATCAAATTTAGCAAGATATGATGGCGTAAGATATGGCCACAGATCACAAAAAGGAAAAGATTTAATTGAAATGTATGAAAACACTAGATCAGAAGGATTTGGTGATGAAGTAAAGAGAAGAATACTAATAGGCACTTATGTTTTATCGTCTGGTTATTACGATGCCTATTATTTAAAAGCCCAAAAAGTAAGACAATTAATAAAAAAAGATTTTGATGATAGTTTTACTAAAGTTGATGCTATTTTAACACCTTCAACACCAAGCTCAGCATTTAAGATAGGAGAAAAAACTAATGATCCTGTATCAATGTATTTAAATGACATTTTTACGGTGCCAGTAAATTTAGCAGGATTACCAGCCTTATCTCTTCCTGCTGGATTAGATAAACAGGGCTACCCACTTGGTTTACAATTGGTAGGTAAAGCCTTAGATGAACAAAAAATTCTCAATATTGGTTACGCATTCGAAAAGAATTGTGGTTATAAAAATGAAATTAAAAAGTGGTGGTCATGAGCAAAGAAAAATTTGATTATTTTATAAATGGTGAGAAAGGGAAGTATGAAGTAGTTATAGGTTTAGAAGTCCATGCTCAAGTCCTTTCTAATTCTAAACTTTTTTCAGGCTCCTCAACTAAATTCGGAGCTGATCCTAACAAACAAGTAAGTTTAATTGACTCTGCTTTTCCCGGAATGCTACCAGTTATCAATGAGGAGTGTGTGAAACAAGCTATAAGAACAGGCTTAGGTTTAAATGCAAAAATAAATAATTATTCAGTATTTGATAGAAAAAATTATTTTTATGCAGATCTTCCACAGGGCTACCAGATTTCCCAATATAAAAATCCTATTGTTGGTGAAGGAAAAGTTTTACTGGATATGCCTTATGGTTCAAAAGAAATTGGCATTGAAAGGCTTCATTTAGAACAGGACGCAGGTAAAAGTATCCATGATATGGATCCTTCAAGCACTTATGTTGATTTAAATCGTTCTGGAATAGCTTTAATGGAAATCGTTAGCAAACCCCATCTTCGTTCGCCCGATGAAGTAAATGCTTACATAAAAAAATTAAGAACCATTATGAGATACTTGGGCACATGTGATGGCAATATGCAAGAAGGTTCATTAAGAGCGGATGTAAATGTATCAGTAAGAAAAGTAGGCGATAAAAATTTCGGCACAAGATGTGAAATTAAAAATGTAAATTCAATTAAATTTATGCAAATGGCGATTGAATATGAGGCTAATCGACAGGTTGAATTACTAGAAGATGGAAAAAAGATAGATCAAGAAACAAGATTATTTGATACAAAAAAAAATGAAACAAGATCAATGAGATCAAAAGAAGATGCTCACGATTATAGATACTTTCCTGATCCAGATCTTTTACCCTTAAAACTTGAACAAAAATTAATTGATGATTTAAAAAAATCTTTGCCTGAGTTGCCAGATAATAAGAAGGAGAGATTTATTCAAGAATATGGGCTTAACTCATACGAAGCAAACGTATTGGTTTCCGAAAAAGAAATCTCTGATTATTATGAGAAAGTTGCAAAACTATCTGACAAAAAACTAGCAGCTACATGGATGATGGGTGATTTATTTGCAATGCTCAACGACAAAGGACTAAATATTTCTAATTCACCAATTTCTGCTAAAAATTTTGCTGAGTTAGTACAATCAATTAAATCTGGAGAGATTTCAGGAAGAATAGCAAAAGAAGTTTTCGAAATTATGGTTGAAAGCGGTGATAACCCAAAAAAAATCATAGAGTCAAAAGGGATGAAACAACAAAGCGATCCTAAAGAATTAGAGAAAATAATTAATGAAATACTATCAAAAAATAAAGATAAAGTTGATCAATATAAAGCTGGAAAAGAAAAATTGTTTGGTTTTTTTGTTGGACAGGTTATGAAATTATCTGGTGGGAAAGCAAACCCTCAATTGACAAATGAAATTCTGAAAAAACTTTTAAAAGGCTAATTATGCCTAAGAAATTAGATTTAACTGAAAATCTTGAAAAATACATTATTGATCATTCAGAATCTTTAACTGATATTCAGAAAGAGATAATTCAATATAATATAAGTCTTGGTGATCAACAGAGATTACAGATTTCAGTTTCTCAAGCACAATTTCTACAAACATTAATTAAAATCTCTAATATTAAAAAGATTTTAGAAATAGGAAGTTTTACAGGTTTTAGCGCTTTATCAATGGCCTTAGCCCTTCCATCTGATGGTCTTCTAATTAGCTTAGATAAAAGTCCTGAATTCAGTATGAAAGCACAATCATTTTATAAAAAAGCAAACGAAAAAAAAATAAAGCAAATTGTAAAACCTGCTACTGAAAGCTTAAATGAATTGAAAGATTCAAGTCAAAGATTTGATTTAATTTTTATTGATGCTGATAAGGAAAATTACCTTAAATACTATGAAGCATCTATGGATCTTATTAATAAAAATGGACTTATTGTTATAGATAATGTTTTATGGCACGGAGAAGTAATAGATGATACGAAAAATGATAAATTTACAAATATTATAAGGGAATTTAATACACACATTAAGAAAGATAGCAGAGTTGCAAAAAATATTATTCCAATAGGTGATGGACTTACAATTTGTATTAAAAAATAATGTATACAATTTTTGGTTTTTATAAGTTTAAAAAGATTAAATTTTTGAAAAAATCTAAATCTTTATTTCAAAAAGAAATTTTTAAAAATAATGTAAGGGGCACAATAATTTTATCAGCAGAGGGCATAAATGGAACAATTGCAGGCAAAAAAGATGATATTAGTAAAATAATAAAGATTATAAAAAGACAATATCGGTTCAAGAATTTTGATAGTAAGAATATTTCTGAGAGTCTTTTTCAACCATTCCACAAAGGTAAAATAAAAATCAAAAATGAAGTTATTCCATTGGGTTTAAAAATAAACCCAAAGAATAAAAAACTTAATAGATATGTTTCTGGAAAGTCATGGAATAAACTTATTTCAAATAAAAAAACTTTAGTAATAGACGCTAGAAAACCATTTGAATATGAAGTGGGCACATTTAAAAATTCCATAAATCCAAATATTCAAAATTTTAGAGATTTTCCAAAATATCTAAAAAAAGTCGATAAAGCTAAACCTGTAGCAATGTTCTGTACAGGAGGAATTAGATGCGAAAAGGCCTCCATATTCTTAAAAAGAAAAGGTTTTAAAAATGTTTTTCAATTAAAAGGTGGAATACTTAATTATTTGAAAAAAACTGAGAGGAAAGACAGTCTATGGAAAGGTGAATGTTTTGTTTTTGATAATAGAGTATCTCTTAAACACAAATTAAAACAAGGAACTTACTCTGTATGCAGTGGATGTCGAATGACTTTTTCAATAAAAGATAAAAAATCTTATAAATATGAAGAAGGTGTTTCGTGCCCAAGGTGTTATGACACACTCTCAAATTCACAAAAAACAAGATTTCGTATGAGGCAAAATCAAATTAATCTTGCTAAAAAAGATGGAAGAAAGCATAAATTTCAAAAGGAATATTAATTATGGATTTGACTAAAGGTTCAATATGGCAACTCTTAAGAAAAGTGACCATACCTGCAAGCACAGGATCCCTATTTCAAACTTTTTATAATCTAGTCGATACTTATTTTGCAGGTAGAATTTCACCAGAAGCGTTAGCAGCTATTGCAAAATCATGGCCAATATACTTCATAGCAATAGCTGTTGCGGTCGGTATTGGAGCTGGAACTACAGCTTTAATCAGCAATTCAATTGGAGCCAAGGAAGATAGAAAAGCCTCAATGTACGTTGCTCAGTCAATAGTATTAGCAATCGTAATTTCAATTTTCGTAACTTTATTTGGCTTAAATTTTTCTGATGAACTCTTGAGAATTATGGGCTCTACTGAAGAAAGTATAATCTTAACACGCGAATATTTAGATATTATTTTTTTTGGAGCTATCATTGTATTAGTTCAATTATCTTTGAACGGAACTTTAAATGCCCAAGGTGATACAAAAAGTTATAGAAATGTTTTGATTGTTACCTTTTTCTTAAATATTTTTTTAAATCCATTATTTATTTTTGGTTATGGATTTATACCAGCATTTGGTATTGCTGGTTTAGCTATCGCTACGCTTGTTTCTCAGTGTATCGGCTTAATATATTTAGCTAACAAAGTTTATTGCTGTAAATTAAAAAAATTCCTTTATCTAGAATGCTTCAAACCAAAAATTGAGTACTTAAGCTTTCTCTTCAAACAATCAGTGCCAATAATGTTTACTATGTTGATGATAATGTTTGGAGTATTCAATATTTTCTATTTTGTTGGTCAGTTTGGAGAATTAGCTACAGCGGGTTATGGTACTGCTGTAAGAATAGAACAAGTTTTATTGTTACCAGTCATAGGTTTAAATACTGCTGTTTTATCAATTGCAGGTCAAAATTTTGGAGCAAAAATGTATTTCAGAGTAAAAGAAGTATATGGAAAAGCTCTGTTGTTCGGTTCAGGATTTATGGTATTAGCAGGTATATTTGTTTATTTAACTTCAGAAATTATAATATCTTTTTTTACTAATGATTTAGAAGTAATCCGAAGAGGTGCACTTTACTTACAGGTAGCAGCTTTAATTGGGCCAGTGTATCCAGTTTTCTTTATTACCTCTGCTTTATTCCAGGCACTGAAAAGACCAATTTTTAGTTTGTACATGACAATCCTAAGACTAACGTTAATACCATTTATGTCGTTATGGTATGTAATAAATATTAGAAATGGCGAGTATCAAGATATTTTTTATACGATTTTAGTAACAAACTGGATGATGGGATTAGTTGTATTAACTTTCGTACCATTTTTTTTAAAGAAAGTATTTAGGATTTCTTTAAAAAAATTACTTGTATTCTAGTTTATTCTCTAATTTTCTTACAAAATAGGATACTACCAGGATTAGCACCAGGTATTCTAGAATTAAAAAAGTATAAATTTCTAAGGGCCTGTAAGTAGTGGTGACCAGCTCATTAGCTTTTCTTGTTAAATCTCCTATACCTATAATTGATACTAGAGAGGACATTTTTAAAACATAAACAAATTGATTTCCCATGGCTGGTAATACAACTTTAATCGCTTGCGGAAGAATTACTAATCTCATCTTTCTCCAGAAATCCATTCCTAAAGACTCTGATACTTCATGTTGACCTTTTGAAATTGAATTAATTCCTGCTCTAAAAATTTCTGCTTGAAACGCACTCTCACTAATGGTCAATGCTATTATTCCAGATACGAATGGCGAGAAACTTACTCCAATCATGATTGGAAGGCCATAATAAATCCAAAGAATTAAAACTAATAAAGGGATGGCTCTAACAATTTCTACGTATGTTATGTTAAAATAAGTTAAGAATTTATTATTTGACAATGAAGGTAGAGCAACTATCAAACCGATAATCATAGCTAGAATGATTGAAACTACTGAAATATAAATCGTAGTTGTAATTCCACTAATTAAAAATTTAAGATTAGTTAAACCATCTATATTATCTGGACTTAGAATATACCAACCCCATTCATAGTTAGAACTACATCCTTGAAGTAAAAATAGAATAGAAATTATTTTTAAAAATTTCACTAATTGACTATATTTGTAAATAGGAGGTATTGAAACTTAAATTATAAGCTTTTTAGATCGTACTTTGCTAATAAAGTTTTAAAAAATCCGGATGATTTCTTTTTCTTAATCCAATTGCTGACGTAATCATTCCACACTTTGTCGCCTTTTGGAACCATCATAGCTAAAAATGCTGGATTTTTTCCTCCATCAGGAACTATAGCTAATTGAGGATATTTAATAACTAGTTTGTTTGCTTCTGTTGAACTTGTTATATTTCCATCAGCTCTTCCTGCTAAAACTTCTTGAAAGTCTCTTGCAGGAGCTTCAACTGACTGAAGTTTTGATTTTGGAAAAAATTCTTTTGCTTTTTCTTCCTGAGATGTTCCTAACGTTGTAGCTATTGTAACACTACTATTATTTAAAGACTCCCAAGTTGAAAATTTTTTTAAATTCTTTTTTAAAACAAGTGGGACTGTTGCATACTTGTAATATGTAGCGGTAAATCCGGCAACTTCTGCTCTCTTTGCTGTTTTGGTTACACTTGTTGATATATCGTATCTATCAGCTGTTATTCCTGCAACAATAGTTTTCCACTCTGCAGGCACAAATTTCACTTCCACGCCTAAATCTTTAGCTAGCTCATTCATCACGTCAATATCAAATCCTTTGTACTTGTTTGTTTTTGGATCTTTCATTGACATTGGATCCCAGTCTCCTGTTGTACCAACTCTTAACTCTCCACTTTTTTTGATTGAGTCTAGTTTAGATGCCGCTTGAGCACTTGTTGTTACAAGTAATACTAATAATATTGAAAAAATCTTTTTAATCACATTATGTTATTAGCTAATCTCTCTCTTTTTTTCGATTTGCAATTTGACCCACTTTAACAACCTTTTGAAAAGGGGTTGACTGAAAGGTAGTTTATCAGCTATAAAGAACAAAACAAGAACATTTATGAAGTTAACAATACCTTATTATTTACATAAAGTGGGAGCTGGTTTTCCTTCTCCGGCAACAGATTATATTGAGGATGATATAGATCTAAACTCTCATCTCATAACAAATGCACCAGCTACTTTCATCATTAGAGTACAAGGTAAATCTATGACTAATGTGGGTATATATGATGGAGATCTATTAATAGTAGATAAAAGTTTAAACCCAAAAAATTTCTCCACTGTTATAGCAAATATCAACGAAGAACTGGTAGTCAAAACTCTGGTTAAAAGTAAGGGCAACAACTACTTAACATCAGGTTCAAAAAATACATCAGATCAAATTAATTTAACAGATAATCCAGAAATAATAATTTGGGGAGTAGTAACATATGTCATACACAAACAGCAGTAGAAAAAAAGTTGCATTAATTGACTGTAATTCATTTTATGTTTCTTGTGAAAGATTATTCAATCCCAAAATACAAAATGTACCAGTTGTTGTGTTATCTAATAATGATGGATGTGTAATATCAAGATCTACTGAAGCAAAAAAACTTGGGATAAGAATGGGAGAACCATATTTTAAAGTAAAAGATTTAGTTAAAAAGAACAACGTTCAGATATTTTCTTCAAACTATGCATTGTATGGAGACCTTTCTAGACGAGTGATGAAAGTTTTAAAAGGTTTTACTGATAAAATTGAAATCTATTCAATAGACGAAGCATTTTTAGATTTATCACATATCAAAGATGAACAAGTCGAAGAATATGGAAAACAAATAAGAGAAAGAGTTTTAAAATGGACGGGAATACCAACAAGTGTAGGAATTTCAAATACAAAAACTTTAAGTAAAGTTGCAAATCATATTGCCAAAAAAAATAAA
>CABYYJ010000008.1 GCA_902523185.1 uncultured Pelagibacteraceae bacterium
AACAAGAAAGCTTATCTCTCGACGAGGGATACGGAATTCAACTCTCGACAAATAGCATTAAAATTTTGAACACTATTGGATTTAATAAAATAGATAATAATAAAATTTTCCATCCAGCAGGAGTTGATTTTTATAATATTCAAAATAAAAAAATCTGTGAATTAGATCTCACACAATTTAATACAGAAGAAAAAAAGTATACTACTTTACAAAGATCAACTCTGATTGAATTTTTAAAGGATGATGTATACACACAACATTTAAGATTTGGAAAAAAAATTAAAGAAGTTTCTGAATTAAAAGGAAAAGTTCTTATTAAATTTGATGATAATACTAATGATCTCGTTGATTTAGTTGTAGCCGCAGATGGTATTTTTTCTAATACAAGATCCTTTTTTGAAAAGAAAAAAAATGAGCCAAAATTTAAAAAAGCTATAGCCGTAAGAACAATACTAAAAACAAAATCTAAATTAAAGATTGATGAACAAAGAATAAGTCTCATGATGGGAAAAAATTGCCATATTGTGATTTACCCATTAAATCAAAATAAAGAACTTAATCTTGTTTGTATTATAAGAGATAAAAAATATGACCCGGATAATATAAAAACATTGGTTAATAAAGTTGTTACTCAAAATTCTAATTTAGAAAAAGTTTTTGAAGGAGATTTAAAATCTTGGCCTTTATATTTTACACCTCAAATACTTCCGTCTTCAAATAGCAAAGTTTTTTATATTGGAGATGCTTTTAATGGATTTCTACCAACTTTAGCTCAAGGAGCAGGGCAATCGATAGAGAGTGCCCACGAGTTATTTAATTTGATCAAAGATGATAAAGAAGAAATTAAGAATACTTATTTTAAAGAGAGATCAAGAAGAGCAAAGATAGTAAAGAGAAGATCGAATATTAATTTTTTTGCTTTCCATTTTTCTAGCTTAATTATGCAAACATTAAGAAACTTTTTCATGAAGTTTCTTGTTAAAAGAAAAAGTTTTGTTAATTCTTATTTAGGAACAGTCTATAAAAATTAAATTTGTTTGCCTGCAATAAATTTTTGCCTTAAATTATCAATCACTACAGTCGATCCGTTTAAATTATAATGCCAATAAGTCCAACCATTATAACTTTCTGCTCCCATTATTTTTGCTGCGATTTTATGTATTGATCCCTCTGTATCCTTATATTTTATACTCCCATCAGCCATTATTTTTGCATTAATCTTTTTCTTTTGATCAAACAAAGATGTTCCAGGTTTAATTATTCCTAATTCCACTAGTGAACCAAAAGGTATTCTAGGTTTTGATTTATTATTTTCAATAGTATCTAGGTAGTCATCAGCTATTGTTTCGGTCTTTTTAATTCTTTCCTTAGCTGAAATGAAATATTTTTTATCTTTTTCAATCCCATAATAATTTCTACCTAATTTTTTAGATACTACAGCAGTGGTTCCTGTACCTAAAAAAGGATCAAACACAGTGTCACCTTTATTAGTAGTTGCCAATATAATTCTATGAAGTAGGGCTTCTGGCTTTTGCGTGGAATGTACTTTTTTTCCATTTTTCTTTAGTCTTTCTTTTCCATTACAAATTGGCAATGTCCAGTCCGACCTCATTTGCAAATCATCATTTAAACATTTGAGAGATTGATAATTAAAAGTATATTTTGATTTTTTAGTCTTTGATGCCCAAATAAGTGTCTCGTGTGCATTAGTAAATCTTGTTCCCCTGAAATTAGGCATTGGATTATTTTTTCTCCAAATAACATCATTAAGCAACCAATAATCTAAATTTTGTAAATGATAGCCTAATCGAAAAATATTATGATAAGAACCTATTACCCAAATAGATCCATTATCCTTCAAAACTCTTTTGCATTCTGCTAACCAAGATTCACAAAATTCATCGTAATGTTTGAAACTATTAAATTGATCCCATTTATCATTAACACCATTTACTTTGCTAGAGTCCGGACGTGTTAATTTTTCACCAATTTGCATATTGTAAGGTGGATCAGCAAAAACTAAATCAAAAGTTTTGTCTGGAATTTTTTTAAGTTCCTTTAAACAATCACCATTAATAATTTTGTTAGAAAATTTTAACATTTATTAGATTCAACTTTAAATTGAATCAAGGGTCAAACGATTTTAGAAAAAAAACGAGTCTTTTTGTGTTTGAGATTCTTAACTCGACAATATCTTGTGTATCGGTTTAAAACCTTTTCTATGGTGTGAGGTAACACCAAATTTTTTTAAACCTTCAAAATGAGCTTTAGTGCCATATCCAAAATTTCTATCCCAGGCATAATTAGAAAATTTTTTAGATAATCTTATCATAAAATTATCTCGGTAAACTTTTGCAATAATTGAAGCTGCACTTATGACTTTAATTTTTTCATCTCCATTTATAATTGTTTTATAATTTTTAAGACCCCTTGGAGCAAAATTCCCGTCTATTAAGGTTATACCTGGTTTTATTTCAAGCTTTTCGATTGCTCTCTTCATAGATAGTAAAGATGCTTGTAAAATGTTTAAATTTAAGATTTCTTCAACAGAGGCAATTCCCAGTGCGTAATAAGAATTTTTCTTAATATGTTCTGAAACTTCTTCTCTTTTATTAAATGATATTTTTTTTGAGTCCTTTAAAAGATTTAGGTTTATACTTTTTTTAAGCACAACAGCAGCAGAAACCACTGGACCTGCAAGGCAACCTCTACCTACTTCGTCTACACCAGCTGTTATCAATTCTTTCAATTATATATTGAGTTTATTTTTCTTTTCTCTAATCATTTTTAAATCAATCCAGGACATCTTTTTTTGGGCTGGCTGTCTCATTAAAAAAGCAGGGTGAAAAGTAATGATAACGGAAGTTTTACAATTTCCAAATTCTTTTTCAATCCACTTCCCTCTCATTTTTGAAATAACTACATCATTACCAATAAGTGCATTCATTGCAGTGCTTCCAAGAAGAACGAGTATTTTTGGATTAATTATTTCAATATGTTTTGTGATAAAGGGCAAATATCTTTTAATTTCTTCATCTGTAGGTCTTCGGTTTTCAGGTGGTCGATAATTAATAATATTAGAGATGTAAACTTTTTTTCTATCTAAATTTATGGCAGTTAGCATTTTATCCAACAACATTCCTGCTCTTCCGACAAAAGGTAAACCTTCATCATCTTCATTGGCACCTGGCGCTTCTCCGATAAGCATTATTTTTGATTTAGGATTACCATCACTAAAAACTATGTTCTTAGCATTTTTTTTTAGATCACATTTTTTCAAATTGATTATAGACTTTTTCAAAAACTCTAAACTTTTAGATCTATCTTCAGGTATTTCATAATTATCTTTTTTATACCTATTGATTGCTTTATTGTTGTAAATTAGATTGTGATTTATAAGATTGTAATATTTTATTAATTTAATTTTATTATTTTTTAACATTTTATGCTTAAAAGTGAAAAACTAATTAAGATTACAGGACATATTACATTTGTCATTATTTTTATTTTTTTTTCCACACTTGAGGCGAAAAATTTGGATAAATACACAAAGGCAGATAACATAGCTGATTATTTTTCAGGTATTTTGCTTTTAAATCAGAGTAAATATACCGACTCTTATCATTACTTTAAAAAGCTTAATGGACTTGAAGATAGCCATCCAAATTACTCTAGAAAGTATATTTATTCTTTAATTAATTCTGGAAATTTTAGTCAAGCTTTCAGTTTTGCTAAAAAACTCAATAGAGAAAAAAAAAATAATTATGAAAGTGATTTAGTCCTTGGAATAAATTACCTCAAAAATTCTCAACATGATCTTGCTAAAAAATATTTTGTTAAAGCAAAAAGAAATAATTCAATTTCTATTTTAAACAATTATATTTTAAATACATTATATATTTGGTCTGATTTGGAGGGTAGCACTTTAGAAGAGGCTAAGCTCAAACTGAGTCAACTCGATAATAGGTTTGATAACTTAAAAAAGATTCAAAATGTTTTTTTATATTGTTATTTCAACAGCAAAGATACAGACCTTCTTTTCAGCAAACTTATTTCTAACGAAAAAACTGATTTTTCTAGATATAACTATTTTTATGCAAGACATTTAGATAATAAAGGACAAAAAATTGAAGCTAGAAAAATTATAAAGAAAGCTTTGAAGAAATATCCTAGAAATTTAATTCTAAATCAATACGAGGTCAATTTAGAACTTCAAAAAAACTTCTCAGATTTTAACTGCAGTAATAAAGTAGAAATTGTAGCAGAATTACTTTACATAGCCGCAAATGCCCTGTCTTCACAATCATATTTTCAAACCTCAAATTTTTATTTAAATTTTTCAAAATATTTAAACAAAAATTTTTACTCATTTGATACGCTTTTAGCAGAAAATTTTTATAAGATTGAAGATTTAGAGAATGCAAAAAAAACTTATCTAAAATTAAGAAAGAATGGAAATGCCTTTGAGTGGTATTCAAATCAACAAATTTCTAGAATTTTAATTAAAGAGAAAAGAAAAGATGATGCAATCAAATTATATACAAATTCTTTCAACAATCTAACATCCAAAGGAATTTATGAAATTTATGATTATGCTGAATTTTTAAAAAATACTGAACAGTACGCAGACTCTATTAAATATTATACAAAAGTTTTAGAAAAAATAGATACATCACATCCACTTTACCCAAAAGTCACTGACAGTAGAGGTGTTGCATATGAAAGAAACGGACAGTGGGATAAAGCTGAAAAAGATCTTCTCGCATCTTTGGAAGTGAGTCCCAATCAAGCTTATGTCATCAACTATCTAGCATACACTTGGATAGAACAAGGTATAAAAATTGAAAAATCTTTGAAAATGTTAGAAAAAGCAAACAAAATAAAATCTAATGACCCGTACATAATAGACTCTCTTGGATGGGCTTTATACAAACTAAAAAGATATGAGGAGTCAAAAGATTATCTTAAACTTGCTGTAAAACTAATGCCTGCAGATCCAATAGTTAATGATCATTATGGCGATGTTCTCTGGCAAAATGGTAATGAAATTCAGGCTAGATATTATTGGAACTATGTTATGAATCTTGAAAAGGCTGAAAAAGATTTAAAAGAAAAAATTGAACAAAAATTAATTAAAGGCCTTTAAAAAATATGGTCATAAAGTCTCACGCAAAAATAAATTTGACATTATCAATCAATAATAAACTTAGAAGTGGACTTCATAATATTCAGTCAATTTATTGTCTCATTAACCTACATGACAAAATATTTTTAAAAAAAAATAAAAATAAATATTTTGACCAAGTTTCTTTTACTGGTCCTTTTTCTAAAGACATTAACAAATCTAATAATTCAGTCAAAAAAGTTCTAAAAGTAATGAGAAAAAATAAAATTATCCATGATTATTATTCTATAAAAGTAAGTAAAAAAATCCCAGTTTTTGCTGGCTTAGGTGGAGGCACAAGTAACGCTGCAACACTGTTGAAGCACTTAACAAAAAAAAGTTTAAATAAAAAGATATTAAGTAAAATTACAAAAGAAGTTGGTACCGATTTGAGACTTTTTTTTCATAATCAGGGATATCAAAAAAATTTGAGATCTGTTATCAAATTAAATAAAAAACATAATTTTCATTTACTGTTGATCTTTCCCTATATAAAAAGCTCCACGAAAAGTGTATATGCCAAAGTCAAAAATTACTCTAAAATGAAAAAACCTTTTAATAAAAGCCTTACTTTTAGAAAAAATTTTATTGAGCTTCTAATAAATTCTAAAAATGACTTACAATCCATTGTTGAAAGAAAGCATAAAATTTTAAGAAAATTACTATTTAGTATTAACGAATTTAAAGGATGCTATTTTTCAAGAATGACAGGTTCAGGATCTACTTGTTATGGACTGTTTGTTGATAAAAACAGTTCATTGGTCGCACTTAAAAAATTGAGAAAGAAATACCCTAAATTTTGGTTCTCGATTGCAAAAACTATTTAAATTTATTTAATTATGATATATCTGTCATTTGTAATTGGGGCATAGCCAAGCGGTAAGGCAGCGGTTTTTGATACCGCCATCCTAGGTTCGAATCCTAGTGCCCCAGCCATAGATTTATGTTTAATCTAAGTTTTAATTTTTTAAAAAATATCAAGAGTTTTATTTTTCCATTTTACAGAAACAAAGATCTAAAATTTATTTTCAAAAAATTACAAGAGAGTAGTCCTGGAGATAAAGTAGCTGCGAGATTTGTAGGTGGATGTGTAAGGAAACATCTCTCAAATGAAAAAATTGATGATATTGACGTTGCAACAATTTTAACAACAGATCAGATCAAAGAAAAATTTAAAGACACAAATCTAAAAGTTATTGATACAGGAGTTAAACATGGAACTGTCACCATCGTGTCCAAAAACCACAAAGTTGAATTAACAACATTAAGAAAAGACATCAAAACAGATGGAAGACATGCAGAGGTAGAATATACTGATAATTGGCAACAAGACTCTGAGAGAAGAGATTTTACAATTAATGCAATTTATATGGATATTAATGGAAAACTTTATGATCCACAAATGGGTACAGTTGATCTTAAAAATAAAAATATCAAGTTTATTGGAGATCCACAAAAAAGAATAGAGGAGGATTATTTAAGAATTGTCAGATTTATAAGATTTAAAGTTATGTATGATATGGTTGTTGAACCAACAACTAACGATGCGATTAAACAAAATCTAGACGGTATACAAAAAATCTCCAAAGAGAGAATTTTGATTGAATTACTCAAAATTTTAACTCTAAAAAACTTTTTAAAAATTAATCAAAGTAGCAATTTGAGAGAAATATTTTCAATGATATTTCCTGAATTCTTATATTTAAACAGATTAGAAAGACTTAAAAAGGTATATCAATACTCAAAAGTAAACGTAGATATTTTGTTGGCTGTAATGCTAATTGATGACAAAGAAAATCATGAATATTTTATTCATAAGTATAACGCATCTAATAAGACCAAAGAGACCCTAGAACAATTTTATAAAAATTTAATAAAACTTAAAAATGATAAAGAATTTTTTGAAAAAAATTTAATTAAAAATGTTTACTTAAATGGAAAAAATCATTTAATAGCTCTAAATTTGATAAATTTTTCAATAAATTCAAAGGTGAAAATAAACGATTTTACTAAAACTTTAAATAAAGTTTTAAAAATTAAAGTACCTATATTTCCAATAGATGGAGAAATCTTAAAGCAAAAAGGGATGCGGGAGGGACAGAGTTTAGGAAATGTTTTAAAAACTTTAGAGAAAGAGTGGATAAACAATAATTTTAAAATTTCAAATGAAAGGGTCGAAGAGATAATAAAAGTAAATTCAAATTAAATGTATTCAACATCAAGAATTTCAAAGTTTCTCTCTCCAGATGGTGTTGTTACACTTATCATTTCACCCTTATTTTTACCTATAAGAGCTTTCCCTATTGGACTTTTAAAAAAAATTAAATTCTTTTTAATATCTGCTTCATCCTGGCCTACTAATTTATAAGAAATCTTTTTATCTGTTTCTAAATCTTGAACTTTTACGGTTGATCCAAAAATAACTTTTCCATTATTTTCTATTTTAGTAACATCAATTACATTCGCTCTCGCAATAATATCATTAATTGCAATTACCCGGCTTTCAATTAATGCTTGTTGTTCTTTTGCTGCATGATATTCAGCATTCTCTTTTAAATCTCCATGAGATCTTGCTTCAGCTATTGCCTCTACAATTTTAGGCCTCTGAACATTTTTTAAATCTTCTAATTCTTCTTTTAAATTTTGAAGACCGCTGACTGTAATTGGTTCTTTCTCCATAACTATTTCCATTTTGCTTCAGGAGGAAGTGACATTAAAATTGAGTCAATATTTCCTCCCGAGTTTAAACCAAACCTTGTGCCTCTATCATATAAAAGATTGAACTCTACATACCTTCCACGTTTGAAGAGTTGTTTTTCTTTGTCTTTGTTTGTCCATTTAAATTTTTCTTTTCTCTTAATAATCTTTTTTGAAATATTTATAAAAGAAAGACCAAGTTCTCTTACAAATTTAAAATTTTTAATCCAATCTTTAGTCTCATAGTCAAAAAAAATACCACCAATGCCTCTAGCTTCTTTTCTGTGTGGTAAATAAAAATATTCGTCACACCATTTTTTGTATTTTTTATAATTTTTTTTATTTTGGACACATACTTTTTCTAATTCATCATGAATCATTTTTTTTTCTTTTAGATCTTTATAACTTGGTGTTGCATCCATCCCTCCACCGAACCACTCTTTAGCAGTTACTATAAACCTAGTATTGAAATGTATCGCAGGCATTTTGGGGTTTCTCATATGTGCAACCACAGAAACTCCTGAGGCCCAATATTTGCCTTTCTTTTCAGCTCCTAATATTTTTGATCTAAATTGTTTAGGAAAAATTCCTGAAACGGTAGATTTATTGACTCCAACTTTATCAAATATTTTCCCATTTGATAACAGAAATGAAGTTCCTCCACCTTCATTTTTTTTATTTTTACTCCAATCTCTTTTTGAGAATTTTACTTTATTCTTTTCAATATATTCAAATTCTTTACAAATTTGAATTTGTAAATATGAAAACCAGCTATCAGCTATTTTTTTTCTAAAGTCGGGTGTAATCATTAAAGTAAATTATTTTGCCTTAATGCTTCAGTAGCTACTATGGCAACACTCATTGAAACATTTAAAGATCTAGTTTGTTTGTTCATAGGAATCTTTATTTTATTTTTCAGCATTTTATGAATTTCTTCCGGAACTCCAGCACTTTCTCGACCAAATAAAAGCATATCATTTTTCTTAAATTTAAACGTATGATATAATTTTTTTGCTTTAGTTGTCATTAAAACAATTCTTGATTTTTTATTTTTTTTAATAAAAGACTTAAAATCTTCGTGCCTCACAACTTTACATAAATCCATATAATCCATAACCACTCTTTTAAATCTGCTATCGTTTAAATTAAAACCACATGGTTCTATTAAGTGAATATTCAAACTCAGACAGGCTCCAAGTCTGATTATTGCTGCAGTATTTTGTGGGATATCAGGTTTGTAAAGTACTATGTGCATTATTTAAGCTTAATTTATGTGTCATTCTGACCCTAGAAATCTTTAAAATATGGTTTTATTTAATAATTATATTATAAGCACTTACATAAATGAGCAAAGAAGAAAAAAAAGTTAACAGAAGAGATTTTTTGTTTACAGCTAGTTATACAGTCGGAGCAGTAGGGGTTGGAGCAGTTATTTGGCCAATGATTGACCAGATGAATCCTGATAAAGCCCAACAAGCTTTAGCAACTACAGAAGTTGATATTAGTAGTATAGAACCTGGTAAATCTATTACTGTTTTGTGGAGAGGAAAACCAGTATTCTTAAAAAGAAGGACTTCAGAGGAAATTGCTGAGGCCAGAGCAGTAAAGTTGGACGATTTGCCTGATCCTCAAAAAGATGAAGATAGAGTAAAAGAGGGTAAAGAAGAATGGTTAGTCATGTTAGGCGTTTGTACGCATCTCGGATGTGTACCTCTAAAAGATAAAGGCGATTTTAATGGTTGGTTTTGTCCTTGTCATGGTTCACATTACGATGTATCAGGCAGAATAAGAAAAGGACCAGCGCCAACAAACATGGAGATACCTAAGTTCGAATTTGTTAACAGTAATACAATAAAGATTGGTTAAGAAATTATGAGTGAACACGAATACGTACCAAAATCTAAAGCAGCTAAATGGTTTAACGACCGTTTGCCATTACTTACTCTTGGAGCACACCTTACCGATTATCCTACTCCAAAAAATTTAAATTATTGGTGGACTTTTGGTGGAATTTTAACTTTTTGTTTAATCACTCAAATCGTTACAGGAATTGTTTTAGCTATGCATTACGTCGCTCATGCAGATTTAGCTTTTGCGAGTGTAGAACATATAATGAGAGATGTAAATTATGGTTGGCTAATAAGATATATTCATAGCAATGGCGCATCTATGTTTTTCCTAGCAGTTTATATTCACATTTTTAGGTCTTTATTTTATGGATCATATAAATCACCAAGAGAAGTAATTTGGATAATTGGTCTGATGATTTATTTATTAATGATGGCAGCAGCTTTCATGGGTTATGTTTTGCCTTGGGGTCAAATGAGTTTCTGGGGCGCAACAGTAATAACTAATTTATTTAGTGCGATCCCTTTAGTTGGAGATAGTATAACAACTTGGTTATGGGGAGCATATTCCGTAGATAATCCAACACTTAACAGATTCTTTAGTTTACATTATTTAATCCCGTTTTTAATTTTGGGATTAGTAGTTTTACACATTTGGGCTTTACATGTTCCAGGAAATAATAACCCTGTTGGTATTGATATAAAGAAACCGTCTAAAGATACAGTTCCGTTTCATCCTTATATTACAATTAAAGATGCTTTCGCGCTTTTAGTTTTTATGATCATATTTGCTGGATTTGTATTCTTCACTCCTAATGTTTTGGGACACTCAGATAATTATATACCCGCCAATCCGTTAGTTACACCTGCTCACATAGTACCTGAATGGTATTTGTTACCATTTTACGCAATTTTAAGATCTGTTCCTGATAAATTAGGTGGAGTGATTTTAATGTTCAGTGCAATTTTTATTTTATTTGTACTACCTTGGTTAGACACATCAAAAGTTAGATCAGCTGTTTTTAGACCGATTTACAGACAGTTCTTTTGGATATTAGTAATAGACGTTCTAATGCTTGGTTATGTTGGCGCGATGCCAGCTGAGGGAATTTACTTAGTATTAGCTAGAGTGGGAACTATTTATTATTTCTTACATTTTATAGTTGTTATGCCTGTTGTCGGTTATTTGGAAAAAACGGATCCGATTCCTATGAGCATCTCCGAGCCAGTATTAACCGGAGGAGCAGAACCATCTTTAGCTAGGAAGGTTAATGATAAAGTCTAATATAAAACTAATCGTTTTATCTTTTTTGCTTCTTATCTCACTTAGACCACTACAAAGCGCTGAAATGGTTGATCCAATTAAAGTGGATTGGAGTTTTAAAGGTTTAACAGGAACCTTTGATAGAGCGTCACTACAAAGAGGTTTTCAAGTTTATAAAGAAGTCTGTGCTTCTTGTCATTCAATGCAATATCTTAGCTATAGAAATCTAGGAGAACCTGGTGGACCTGAGTTTTCAGAACAAGAAGTAAAAGCGATTGCAGCTAGCTTCGAAATAGAGGATGGTCCAGACTCTCAAGGAGAAATGTTTACTCGACCTGGAAAACCTTCAGATAAATTTAAGAGCCCATACCCTAATGTTCAGGCAGCAACAGCTGCAAATGGTGGGGCATACCCACCTGATATGTCAGTTTTAGTCAAAGCAAGAAAAGGAGGAGCTAATTACATTTATTCAGTTCTTGTTGGCTACGAAGACCCTCCTCCAGGTGTAAGGCTTGATGACGGTGTTTATTACAATAAATATATGGCCGGTAATAAAATTAAAATGCCAAATAATTTAATGGATGGATTAGTTGAATATGCAGATGGCACGGAGTCCACTGTTGATCAAATGGCCAAAGATGTAACAACTTTTTTGGCTTGGGCTGCTGAGCCAGAACTTGAAGAGAGACATAAAACTGGTGTTAAAGTAATTATTTATTTAGTACTTTTAACAATTCTTGTTTATTTAAGCATGAAAAAAATATGGTCAAGGATTGACTCTGAAGTATAAAACATCACCATCTTTTACAATATAATCTTTTCCTTCAATTCTTAACTTTCCATTTTCTTTACATTTTTCTGCACTACCATGTTTTATAAAATCTTCACAAGATACAGCCTCCGCCCTGATAAAGTTTTTTTCAAAATCAGTATGAATGACACTAGCTGCTTTTGGGGCAATAGTATTTTTTCTTACTGTCCAAGCTCTACTTTCCTCAGGGCCTGAAGTAAAAAAAGTATCTAATTTTAAAAGATCATATCCTTCTTTAATTAATTTATTTAATCCAGTTTTATTTAAACCGATATCTTTCATAAAAGCCTCTTTTTCATTCTTATCTAAACTCGAAAGCTGGTCTTCTATGTCAGCGCAGATTTTTAATATTTTTTCATTAGGATATTTGTTTTGTACTTCATCAGTATATTGATTTCCTTTAGACAAATTCTCTTCATCTACGTTACATACAATTATTTTAGGTTTAATACTTAATAGACCTATACTTGATAAAAATTTATTTTCTTCTTCATTATTAATCTTGATCTCTTGATTTTTATCAAGCTGATTTAATTTTTCCTCTAAAATCTTGATTTCTTTATCCTCAAGAAGTTTTTTTTTACCCTTTTCAAGTTTTTTTTGAACAATGTCAAGGTCAGACAAAACTATTTCCGTCTTAATAGTTTCTAAATCATTTGAGGGGCTTATTTTTGAATTTACGTGGGTAATTTTTTCTGAGTCGAAGCACCTCACTAAATGTATTATCGCATCTACTTCTCTAATATGTGAAAGAAATTTATTGCCAAGACCCTCACCTTTTGATGCACCCTTAACTAAGCCAGCTATGTCAACAAAGGTTATATTTGTATAAACCTTTTTTTTTGAATTAGAAAGCTTAGCTAATTGATCTAATCTTTCATCAATTACATCAACAATACCGATATTGGGATCAATTGTGCAGAAAGGAAAATTTGCTGCCTCAGCATTTTTAGAGGCAGTTAAGGCGTTAAATAAAGTTGATTTCCCTACATTCGGCAAACCAACTATTCCACACTTAAATCCCATTTAGATTTTGATTAACTTTACTAGAAAATAGATCTATTTTTTTATCAATTAGAGTTGGTATTTGTTTAACTATATTTTCAGTAATTTCTTTAATTTTCTCTTCTTCATCCTCTTTAAAATCTTCAAGTACATGATTGTTAACTTTTTTACTTTGTTTAGGATGACCTATACCAATTCTAACTCTTGAATATTCCTTACCGATAAATTTATCAATAGACTCAATGCCGTTATGACCAGCACTGCCCCCACCGAACTTTGCTTTGATCTTTCCAAAATCAATATCCATATCATCATGAAAAACAATTACGTCTTTTGCTTCAATTTTAAAATAATCTATAAGCTCTTTAATAGCTGTTCCAGAATTGTTCATAAATGTTAAGGGCTTAATAGCATAAATTTTTTTTTCATCTATATTACCAGTTGTTAGTAAGCCTTTAAATTTTGGTTTCTGCTTAGAAAGTTTAAAATGATCATTTATTGCATCGATAATTTTAAATCCAATATTATGCCTGGTGTTAGTATAGTTTGATCCTGGATTTCCTAATCCAACAAGTAATAGCATATTAATTATTTCTTATCTGCAGGTTTTTTGTCAGTAGTTTTTTTGTCTTCAGTTTTTTTCTCTACAGCAGCTTCTTTTAATTTATCATCTTTTTTAGCAGCTTCTCCGTCTTTAGCTGTTGCATCTGCCCCTTCAACTTGAGTTTCACCCTCAGCACCTTCAGATGGTGTTTCCTCTGCTGGTTTTTCAGGTTCTTTAATAACTGTTGGAGCTGCAACAGTAGCAACAACAAAATCACGATCAGTAATTGTTGGAATTACGTTTGCAGGAAGTTTAACAGATGAAATTTTTATACTAGTACCTATATCAGTTCCAGCTAGATCAACTACTATTTCGTCAGGAATTGTTTCTGCAGGACATTTTAATTCTACTTTTCTTCTTACAATATTTAATACACCACCTCTTTTAAGTCCAGGAGAGTCAGGGTGATTTATAAATTTAACTGGAATTTCTAAAATAATTTTCTTACCCGAAACTATTCTCATGAAATCAATATGTATTGGTTCTTCAGAAATTACATGATAAGAAACATCTCTGGGAATTACTTTCTCTTTTTTTCCGTCAACTTCTATTTCTAAAACTTTTGACAAAAATGTATCTGAGTTAATAATATTTGATATTTCTTTTTTGCTTATAGAAATATTTTGATTAGGATTATTACCTCCGTATAAAATTGCAGGTATAAAACCATCAGCTCTAAGTCGATTAGTAGAACCAGTAGTTAAATTTTCTCGTTTTATAGCTTTTAGATTACTCATAATATTATTGAAGAAGGCTTATAACTCAAGATTAAAACTAAAACAAGTCTTAATTAAATAAATCTGAGACAGAATTTGAATTAGCTATTCTTTTGATTGCTTCTGACATTAATGAGGCAATTGATATCACCTCGATTTTATTATTATTCTTAACTTTTTGGTTATTATCAATTGTGTCAGTAATTATCAGTTTCTTTATTTTTGAATTTTTAATTTTTTTAACCGCATCGCCACTTAAAACTGCATGGGTAATAAAAACGTAAACTTCATTAGCTCCATTTTTCTTTAAAGCATCGACAGCGTTTACTATAGTTCCCCCGCTATCAATTATGTCATCAACTATTATACAAGTTTTATTTTTTACATTACCTATAATATTCATAACTTCTGACTTTCCCGGTGCTGGTCTTCTTTTATCTATAATAGCTAAGTCAGCTTTTATTCTAGTTGCAAGAGCTCTTGTTCTCGCAACACCACCCACATCTGGTGAAACACAAATCAATTGCTTATTATTTAATTTTTTTTTTATGTATTTTGCAAATAAGGGGGCAGTATACAAATTATCAACTGGCATATCGAAGAAACCTTGAATTTGACCAGCATGCAAATCAACTGTAACTACTCTGGTTGCACCAGCATTGGAAATTAAATTTGCCACTACCTTTGCAGAAATAGATGTTCTTGGTGCCACTTTTCTATCTTGCCTTGCATAACCAAAATAAGGAATTACAGCAGTAATAGTTTTGGCTGAGGATCTTTTTAGAGCATCTATAACTAAAAGAAGTTCCATAATATTATCATTAGCTGGATTAGAAGTTGATTGAATTACGAATACACTATTACCCCGAATATTTTCATTAATTTCTATATAGATCTCACCATCAGCAAATCTTCTTATATTAGTATTTATTAATTTTAACTTTAGGTTCTTAGAAATATCTTTACTAAGCTTTAGATTGCTAGTGCCAGACAAAATTTTCATGAAATGTTATTACTTATACAATTATTTTATTAAGTTTTCAAATTTAATCTAAATTAATCTTATGACTGATATACATCGGCCATAATCCTTTTGTTTTAGAAATGTGGACCTTCTGTAGCTAAAAAAAAGGTTTGTTTCCTCGAAAGTATCACGATTTACATGATCAATTTTTACTTTCATCTCTAAAAGTTTATCAGATACGAACTTTCTTAGATTAAAAAATTTTTTTTTTTTATTTTTTTTACTAAAATATCTTCTATTTTTCTTCGATTTCAGCATAAATCTTTTAAAAAAATCATTGTCGACTTCGTAATTCTTTTTACCTATGCAAGGACCCACACTCGCATATAATTCATTTCTAAGCTTAAATTTTTTCATTTTCAAAATAGTATTTTTAATGATGCCTGTAAGAGCTCCCTTCCAACCAGCATGAATACAGCCTATAATTTTGTTTTTTTTATCAAAAACTAAAATAGGAACACAGTCAGCTGTCACTACTCCTAGTGCTATCTGATTCATCCTAGTTATTATTGAGTCAGAATAAACTGTTCTTCTAAAATTATTCTTATTAATTTCTTGCACTTTATTACTATGTGTTTGATGCATTAAAATTAGATGACCTGAATTTATCCTCATCTTTTTACAAACATAGTTAAGATTTCTTTGAATTGTTTTTTTTTTATCATTTGACCCCCTACCACAATTCAAACTTTTATACATACCTTTTGAAAAACCTCCTCTTCTAGAAAAAAAACAATGTTTTATTTCTTTAAACTTTTTTAGTTTTTTTGAGTAAAACATTATTTGAAACCTGGATATTTATTAATGTTTAGGTTATATGCTAAAATAATTTTAAAAAGATGACCCATCTGACCAGGGTCAATTAATCTATGTAATCTAGAGTAAAGATCTGATTGATCTCTAAACTTCATTTTTTTTGAAAGTATCTCAGCTCTTAGTTTTATTCCCATTCTATTTAAAAACTCTCTTTGAGTTACAGTTTTTTTTACTTTTAATTTATTTTTCGAAAAAAATTCACTCAATAAAGAAAAATTAACGTGATATGTAATATCAGATTTGCCAAGATTTTTGAGCAAAAAATTTTTTTTATGTTTAAAAACTGATTGTAAAGTGCTTTGGTTGTTTTCTTTTAAATACCCGTAGTCCACTAAGAGGATACATCCTTTTAAAATTGATATTTTTTTAATAATTTTTTTTAATTCATCAAATCCATTTTTTGGGAATTCAATAAAATAAAGATTTTTCAAAGTTTTAAAAGAATTAATCATTTTTTTATCATATACAGAAGCTTTCTTGAAAATTTCAAAAATTTCATAATCGTCTGTTATTTTATAATATTTCTCTAATAAACTTTTTTTTGATCTTTTGAATTGCTTTATTGAAATAGCATCAAAAAATTCATTACCAAAAAATATGACTGGTCCTTTTTTTATATTGTTAAAATTTTTAATCCATTTTACCTCGGTGTTATCAATATTCTCTCTTTGTAATTTTGTTAAAAATTTACTTTTTTCAAATAGAAATAATTTTTTTGCATTATAAAAACTTGGAAATTTTTTGAAAACGTTTAAAAGAACTTTTGCCAGCGTGCCATCACCGGGACCTAATTCAACTATATTAAAATTTTTAGGTTTTCCTAATTTTTCCCAAGTTGAAATCATCCATATAGCTATCATCTCTGAATATAAACCTGAAATTTTAGGAGATGTAGTAAAATCTCCTCGTTTTCCAAAAGGAATTTTGGAATTGTAATACCCATATTTTTTATCGTAGAGAACGTTATTCAAAAATTTATCAACTGGCAAAGTTTTTGAATTTTTAAAAAATTTTAAATCAGACTTCATTTTTTTAAAAAATTTAAAGTTACTAATCCCACTATTATCATTATTAAACTTAAAAAAGTTCCTGTGCTCACTACACTAAATAAGTAACCAATATGCGCATCTGGTTCTCTAAAATATTCTGAAACTGATCTGAAGATCCCATATAAAATCAAAAACATATAAGAGCAAGTCCCTATTTTGTAACCTTTTTTTGATATGATAAATCTAAGAATATAAAATAATACTACTCCTTCAAGAAAAGCTTCATAAATTTGTGAAGGATGCCTTGGAGCCATATCGATACTTGGAAATATTATAGCCCATGGTACCGAGGTTACCTTGCCTATAAGCTCACCATTAATAAAATTTGCAATTCTGCCTAAAAAAATTCCAATAGGTGAAACACACGCAATTACATCTAAGAAAAATAACATTTGTGTTTTAGTTTTTAACGAAAATAGATAAGTTCCAATTATAATTCCTATTAACCCCCCATGAAAAGACATTCCTCCCTCCCAAATTTTGATTATTTCAATTGGATTAGAAGTGTAAAAAGAAAAGTTATAGAAAATTACATATCCCAATCTACCACCAACAATCATAGAAATAATTAAATAAGTAATTAAATCATCAAATTGTTTAATCTCAGGCTTTTTTTCTAAATTTTTGAATTTTTGAATTATAATTTTTTTACCATACCACCAGGCAAAGAGGATCCCAAAAATATAGGCCAATGAATACCATCTAATAGATATGAAACCGAAATCAATCAAAACTGGATCAAAACTATGGATCAACATGTCCTCTTATATCACATTTGAAATTAACATTCCTATCAAATAAGATAAGATATGAAAAATTCAGAAAAAATTTTAAAAACAATATCTAGCTTAATTGAAAGTGGTATTTTGACAACAAAAGACCTCAAAAAAGAAATCTCAACAGATTTTAAATTCAAAAAAGATAAAATAATTAATCAGCTAAATTTGGTGACAAGAGCAGAATTTGAGGTACTAAAGAAAATAGTTCAGAATCAAGACAAAATCATAAAAGAGTTAAAAAAAAATACAAAGATTAAAAAGGTAAAAAAATCTTAACCTGTAAACCATCAAACTTGCTTTTACCTAACTGAATACTTCCACCGTGAGAATTTATAATATCTTCAACAATAGCAAGACCAAGTCCAACTCCAGATTTATTGAGACTTCTGCTCTTATCTAAACGAAAAAAAGGTTTAAATACATTCTTACGCTGATCTTCAGGAATTCCAGGGCCATTATCCTCAAAGGTAATTAGTGTCCTATTTGAACTTTTTTGCAAACTTACTAAAACTTTTTTCCCATAGGTTAAACCGTTTTGAATGATATTTTCAAACGATCTTTTTAAAGCTGCTGGCCTACCTTTCAAAATAATCTTATCATTATGAAAAATTTCCAAATTTTTATTATCAAAACCATCTTCTATTTGGTTGAATAAATCAGATAAGTTGATTTCACTTGTTGATTCTTGAGATTGGGTTTTTGAAAATTGAAGGTAATCATTTAGCATTTTTTCCATTTCGTCAATATCACTTGACATTTTTTTCGATAAATCTTTTTGCGTTAACATTGCCAACTGTAATTTAAGTCTTGTTAGTGGTGTTCTTAAGTCATGGCTTATTCCAGACAGCATTTCAGATCTTTGATTTAAATGTCTATTAATTCTTTTTGCCATTCTGTCAAACTCATAAGCCGCTTTTCTAATTTCTTGTGCTCCAGAGGGTCTAAAATCATTTACGTAATCACCTTTCCCAAATCTCTCTGCAGCCTTAGCCAATTTAACGAGAGGCCTTGTCTGATTTTTTAAAAAAATAAGAGCAATAACTATTAATACTATAGAGGGTAGAGTGGTCCACAATACAAACAATCTTATTGAGGATGCAGATACCATTTCTTTTGGTACTAAAAACTCAATAACCTCGTTTTCAGATTTTATCTTAATTTCAACTGCATTTTTGAATTTTGAAGTATTAAACCAATAATTATTATTACCAAATGTAGATTTGAGCTCCCTTCTCAAAGATCTATCCATGGGACTAAACTTTCTTTCACCAGATATTTTCGGAAATTCATTCTGATTAATTCCTATTTCAAAATTAAAGTTATTTTTATAACTGTCAGTAAAAAAATCTAAGTTTTTTTTGTCATTTTGATAAACTTCTTCTATAGTTTTTAATTGAGCTACAAGAGATCTTGTAGTGTTTTTATTAGCTTTTATCCAAATGCTATCATAAAAAACAATAGTAACAATTAATTGAAGTAAAATTGTTGGAGCAGCAACAATTATAAGAGCTCTATAAAAAAGTCTCTTAGGTAAAATAATTTTTAATATTCTGTTAAATCCAGAGAACATAGCCAGACCCTCTTATAGTTTGCAAATATTTTGGATTTTTGGGATTTATTTCTATTTTTTGTCTTAGTCTAGTAACCATTACATCAATTGACCTTTCTTGACTTATACCAGAAATTTTTCCAATTTCCTCACGCGTAAAAGTTTTACCTGGATTTGATAGCATCTCTATAAGAACTTTTTTTTCAGAGTTATTAATTTTTTTATTTTTTTGTTTCAAAATAATCATCATTTTGTTTAGGTCAATCTGAGCTTCACCTACTTGATACTTAATATTTAAATCTACTTTGTTCTTATTTTTGATTATATTTTGAATTCTCAACAAAAGCTCTTTTGGTTCAAATGGTTTCCCTATGTAATCATCAGCACCGAGCTCTAAACCTTTTATTCTATTTTCAACCTCGCCTTTTGCTGTAAGTAAAATTATAGGTACTTTGATATTTTTTTTTATTTCTTTTGTAAGTTCATATCCATCCTGTCCAGGCATCATCACATCTAAAATTATTATATCAAATTTAATGTATTCTAATCTTGCTTTAGCCTGTGTAGCGTTTTCTGCTGTAGAAACAATATAATTATTATTGGCAAGATAATCTTTTAACAAACCTCTTATCCTATCATCGTCATCTACTACTAAAACATGTAATTTGTCATTTTCCATCTACAATTTTTTTTAATACGTTTTTAAATTTTATTACCGAGTCCGAACTTGAGTTTTTAAGTGCGTTAAATATTCTCTTTTTTTGTGAATTATAAACAACCTCAAAAAAAACTTTTCCCTCTTTATCCAAAAATAAATTTTTTTTTCTTGTATCATTGTCATCTTGGATTTGTTTTATCATTTTTGCATTAATAAGATCTCTTAATACTCTATTTAGGCTTTGTTTAGTTACTTTTAATTTAAAGATTAATTCTCCCAAATTTATCCCTGGGTTTCCTTCAATTAAATGTAATGCTCTTAAATGGGCTGGTCCAAAAAATTTTTTAGATAAAATTTCTCTTGGATCAGAAAAGGTCTCTCTATACGCATAATAAAGCAGCTGTATAAACTCTTTAATTTGGTCATCTTTGAGATAAAGTAAATCTTTCATAATGGTAAGTTATATTGACTTATCCTAAATTGGAATATACTTTTTTAAATTAAAAAAATCTATATATTTACATTTAATGGATAGTATACCTTATGATAAAAGATCTGGAAAAATTTGGTTCAATGGAAAAACTGTTGACTGGAAAGATGCTAATATTCACATATTAAATCATGGTTTACATTATGCTAGCTGTGTTTTTGAAGGCGAAAGAGTCTATGATGGTGAAATTTTTAAACTAGAAGAACACACAGAAAGATTATTTTATTCTGCAAAAAGAATGGGTATACAGGTCCCATATTCTCAAGAGGAGATAAACAAAGCCTGCAGAAATATTGTCAATATTCAAAAGGTACAAAATGGTTATGTAAGACCTTTAATTTGGAGGGGAAGCGAAATGATGGCCATCTCTGCACAAAAAAATAAAATTCATGTTGCTATAGCCACCTGGGAATGGGGATCATATTTTGATCCAAAATTAAAATTAAATGGAATTAAATTAAATATTTCTAGCTGGAGAAGACCGGCGCCTAATACTATTCCATGGGATACAAAGGCTGCGGGTTTATATATGATTTGTACACTCTCAAAACATGAGGCAGAAGCCCAAGGTTTTACAGACTCTTTGATGTTAGATCATGAAGGAAATATTGCTGAGGCTACGGGCGCAAATATTTTCTTTAAAAGTGAAAGTGGGGAATTACACACTCCAGTCCCAGACTCCTTTTTAGACGGTATTACAAGACGGGAGGTAATAAAAATTGCTAAATCAAAAGGAATTAAAGTAATAGAGAGAAAAATTAAACCCGAGGAAATGCAAAACTTTGCAGGATGCTTTCTTACAGGCACAGCTGCAGAAATTACTCCTGTATCAAAAATTAACGAATACAATTTTAAAGTCTGTAATGTAATTTCTGATTTAAATGATGCCTACCAAAGTTTAGTCAGAAAAGATTCTGCCGCTTAATCTTTGTTGTCTTCATTGATAGCATAATCTATACCTTTTCTTAAGTAATCATAACCTGTATATAAAGTTAAAAAAGCAGATAACCATAAAAGAATAATTCCTACCGTTTGTGCATTATAATCTTGAAAATTAATTATTTTATTTCCTATATCACCAGTTAAAAGGATAGCAATTGATGTCATCTGAATAAAAGTTTTTAACTTTGATAAACTTGTAACCTGCATTGCTACTTTTCCTTTTGCTAAATATTCTCTTAAACCTGAGACTAAAATTTCTCTAGTCAAAATAATTACAGCAGCAATTACTTCATAGTTTTTGATTGTGCTATTCATCACAAGTAATATAAGCGCTGCCGAAACCAATATTTTGTCTGCAATAGGATCTAATATTTCTCCTAACTTTGATTCTTCCTTAAACAATCTTGCAAGCAAACCATCCAGATAATCAGTAAAACTTGCAAGAACAAATAAAAAAAAAGGGATTAAATCTCCAAAAAAACCTGGAATGAAAAAAGTCACAACAAATATTGGAACAATAATAATTCGACCAATAGTGAGTATATTAGGTATTTTTAGTTTCATTTATTCGTGAAAATAATCATATATTTTCTTCGCAATATTGTCTTCTATTCCCTCAACTGATTTTAAATCATCAAAACTTGCCGACTCCACTGCTCTAGCTGAACCAAAGTGATTTAGCAAAGCTCTTTTTCTTTGTTTTCCTATTCCTTGAATTTGATCAAGCAAAGATTTGCTAAGGTTTTTCTTTCTTTTAGCTCTGTGAGTACTTATCGCAAATCTATGAGCTTCATCTCGAAGTCTTTGTACAAAAAATAATAATGGATCATTTCTTTCTAAAATGTGTTCTTTGCTTTTATAATAGATTTTTTCCTCCCCAGCATTTCTTCTTTTGCCCTTCGCTACGGCTAAAATTGGTAAGTCGTGTAATCCTAATTCATTAAGAACCTCCCTGGACACAGAATATTGTCCTTTTCCACCGTCTATCATTATTAAGTCTGGCAATGACAGCGAACCAGATTTTTCTTTAATAGCTTTTGAAAATCTTCTAAACAAAACTTCTTTCATCATCCCATAGTCATCATTTTTAACTTTTTTATCTTTTATATTGAATTTCCTATATCTTTTCTTAACAAAACCTTCATTACTAAAACAAATTAATGACCCAACAGAGTCAGTTCCCTGAATGTGGCTATTATCGTACACTTCTATCAATTCTATGTTGTTATTAATATTAAATTTAGATGCTAATTCTTCGATAAGATTATTGTTAGTATCAGATTGAACGAGTTTTTGTTTTAAAGATTGTTTTGCATTTTTCTCTGCAAGACTAGAAATACTTATCTCATTTTTACTTTTTGCTAGCTTAATAATAATATCTTTTTTATCCTTGTTGGAGAATGTTTTTTCAATAAGTTTTTTATCTTTGACTTCACAATTAGTTAATATCAGTCTAGGAATAGTTTTGTTTTCATAAAATTGAGATATAAAAGAGCTTATTATATCTTCAACACTGTCGTCTGGATCATGTTTTGGATAAAAAGCCTGATTACCCCAGTTTTGTTTTGATCTAAAAAAAAACACTTGCACGCATGTTTTTCCTGTTTCTTTATAAATACTGATAACATCAGCTTCTGTTAAATTTGTTTGATTTATTTTCTGAGAGGTTTGTATTTGAGTTAATGCTTTTATTCTATCTCTAGCTATAGCTGCTTTCTCATAATCCAATTCTTTACTAGCTTTTTCCATTTCTTTGGATAAGTTTTTCTGAATTCTTCTAGATTTACCCGAAATAAAATCAATAGCGTCTGCAACTGTAGACTCGTAATCTTTTTCATTTATGTGTCCAACACATGGAGCAGAGCATCTTTTAATTTGATATAAAATACACGGTCGTTCTCTATTTTTAAAAACAGTGTCATCACAAACTCTCAAAAGAAAAATTTTTTGTAAAATTTTTATTGTCCAATTCGCAGAACCAATTGATGCAAATGGACCAAAATAATATCCTGTTTTTAATTTTTTCCCTCTTAACTTTGTAAGTTGTGGCCACTTATCTTTATTACCAATGTATATATAAGGAAAAGATTTGTCATCTCGCAAAAGTATATTGTATCGAGGTTTATGTTTTTTTATTAAATTTGCCTCCAAGAGTAGAGCTTCACTTTCATTGCTTGTAGTAGTAGTTTCAAGATTGTGCGTAAGTGAAAGCATTCTCTCAGTTCTAATAGGAAGATTAGACTCAGTAACATAACTTTTGAGTCTATTTGGGATATTTTTAGCTTTACCAATATATAGAATTTCACCATTAGAACTAATCATTTTGTAAACACCAGGGTTATTTGGTATCAGCTGTATTTTTTCTTTTATTACTTTTTTTCCTAACTCTAAACTATTAATCATACTTTTGATTTTGATACCTCAATGCCAACAGATTTGGTTTTCTTTAAGATATCTAACTTTTCTATCTTTAGATTAATCTTTTTAACAAGTTTATTTCTAAATATCATATTAAAAATATTTTCTGCTAAGTCTTCAAGTAACTCGTGATGTTTTAGATAAGTAATTTTCTCAATTTTACTAACAATATCCTCATAATTAAGTATTGAATTCAAATCTTTGTTATTTGGAGTCACATACGGATTTGTCAAAATTTCAATATTAAATTTTACTCTTTGTCTCTTTTTTTCTCAAAATTGTGTATTCCTATAGAAATATTTAATATTAAATCTTTTATAATTACTTTTCTTATATATTTAAATTTTTCTTTTTTCTTAAATTTAACTATTTTCATTCTTTTGTATTAATAATATCTGGTGTTTGCCATGCAAGTCTTTGCCCGCTATCAATATTAATTATCTCTCCTGTTATATTTTTATTTTCAATAAAAAACTTTACTCCATTACATATGTTTTCTAAATCTACTTTTCTTTTTAAGAGCGTGGATTTCCATTGCTTTTTGAAATGTCTTTCAGATTGTCTTTTGTTTTTTAATGTTGGTCCAGGTGAAATACCATTCACTCTTATGTTAGGCGCTAATTTCATGGCTGATGTTTTTGTAAAAGTGGCCAATGAAGATTTACTTAAAGTGTAAGAGAAAAAAAAAGGAGTTAATTTTTCAACTCTTTGATCAATAATATTAATGATACATCCCTCTTTGTTTTTAATTAATCTCTTAAAATTTTGTGTCATAATTGCCGGTGCTTTTAAGTTGATATTCATATGTTTTGTAAAGGATTTTTCAGAAAAATTTTCAAGATTATCGTTTTCAAAAATAGAAGCATTATTAATTAAACAATCTAATCCTCCCAAAGTTTTATGAGCTTTTTTTATTAAAGTTTCGGTTTGTTTAAGATTATTTAAATCAGCTTTAAATAAGTATGCTTCAGCCCCAAGTTCCTCTAGTTCTTTTTTTAATTTTAAAGCGCTTCTTTTAGATTTGTTGAAGTGGATACCTATTTTTGTTTCAAAGCCAACTAAACTTTTAGCGATTGCAGATCCTATTCTAGTAGCTCCACCAGTGATGATTATTTTTTTGGCTTCCATTTTTTTATTGCTTTTTTTGGTTTTGTGCCAGGCATACCCATAGTCGATCTTCCTTTTGGATAAACTTTACTTTTCAAATTATATTGAGATATTTTAGGATTTAAAGTTATTTCAAGTTCACTAGCTTCTAGTTTTCTCATTTCATCTCTTAGTTTAGCAGCCTCTTCAAATTCTAAATTAGATGCAGCCTCCTTCATTTTTCTGTTTAAGGCTTTGAGATGTTTTTTTAAGTTTCCACCTACGTTTGAGCCCTCACTAATTTTAACGTAATCTTTTTCATAAACGGACTCTAAAATATCACTTATCTCTTTTTTTACTGACTCAGCAGTTATTCCATTTTTCTTATTATATTCTAATTGTTTATTTCTCCTTCTGTCTGTTTCCTTAATTGCTTTTTCAATGCTCTTTGTGACTTTATCAGCATATAAAATAACTTTACCATCAACATTTCGTGCTGCTCTTCCAATTGTTTGAATTAAAGAAGTTTCAGATCTCAAAAACCCCTCTTTATCAGCATCTAAAATTGCTACCAAAGCACATTCTGGAATATCCAATCCCTCTCTCAACAAATTAATTCCTACTAGAATATCAAATACCCCCATTCTCAAATCTCTTATGATCTCAATTCTTTCAAGAGTATCAATATCAGAGTGCATATATCTTACTTTAAGACCATTTTCATGAAGATATTCTGTTAGATCTTCAGCCATCTTTTTTGTCAGCGTTGTTGCAAGAACTCTATATCCTTTTTTTACAATCTGTTTTGCCTCATGCATAAGATCATCAACTTGAGTTTTAGCTGGCCTTACTTCAACTGGCGGGTCTATTAAACCAGTTGGCCTAATGATCTGGTCAATATATTTATTACTTGTTTGTTTTAGCTCCCAAGGTCCTGGAGTAGCAGAGACAAAAACAGTTTGTGTTCTCATTAAATCCCACTCCTCAAATTTTAAAGGTCTATTATCCATACATGATGGGAGTCTAAACCCATACTCGGCTAATGTGCTTTTTCTTGTACGGTCACCTTTATACATTCCGTTTAATTGAGGAACTGTTACGTGACTTTCGTCTACAAATATAATTGCATTATCTGGAAAATACTCAAACAGAGTAGGAGGTGGTTCACCAGCTTTTCTTCCTGATAAAAATCTTGAATAATTTTCAATCCCTGCACAAGTTCCGGTAGCTTCAATCATTTCTAGATCAAACTTAGTTCGTTCTCTTAGCCTCTGTTCTTCTAAAAGTTTATTATTTTCTCTGTGTTTTTTTAAAGTCTCAGCCAACTCAGATTTTATTTGTCTGATTGCTTGCTCGATAGTAGGCTTAGGAGTTATGTAATGACTATTAGCATAAATTTTTATAATTGAATAATCGTTTGTCTTATCTCCAGTAAGCGGGTCAAATTCTTCAATTTTTTCTAATTTATTTAAATTAAAACTTATTCTCCATGCTCTATCTTCTAAGTGTGATGGAAAGATCTCTAAATTTTCTCCTCTTACTCTAAATGTCCCTCTAAAAAAATTTTGATCATTTCTTTTGTACTGTAAGTTTATAAATGCTCTAATTAAATTATCTCGCTCGTATTCATAATTTTTTTTTAAAGTAATAGTCATTTTAGAATAAGCCTCAACAGAACCTAAACCATAAATACATGATACACTTGCTACAATAATTACATCATCTCTTTCCAATAAGGATCTTGTTGCCGAGTGCCTCATACGATCAATTTGCTCATTAATTGAAGCCTCTTTTTCTATATAAGTATCAGATCTAGGAACGTATGCTTCTGGAGTATAGTAATCGTAATATGATACAAAATATTCTACAGCATTATCTGGAAAAAAACTTTTAAACTCACCGTACAATTGAGCAGCTAAAGTTTTATTTGGTGCTAGAATTAGAGCTGGTCTATTTGCCTTTTCTATAACTTTTGCCATTGTAAAAGTTTTACCTGATCCCGTGACCCCTAAAAGAACTTGTTCTTGTTTATTATCTTTTAAGTTTTTTAATATTTGCTTTATGGCCTCTGGTTGGTCACCGCTAGGTTGAAAATCACTTTTAATTTTAAAGTTAATACCTCCCTCTAACTTCTTAATTTTTTTTGAGTTATTAACTTCTAGATCAGCTAATTTTTCTTGATAAGTATTTTGCATTTTGTGTTAATAATAAATTAATTATATTATAAATTTCAATGAGCATAGTTTCCAATAGTTTAAAACGTATAAAACCGTCGCCTACAATAGCAGTTACCTCAAAAGCTAGAGAAATGAGAGCTGCTGGAAAGGATGTTATTGGTTTAGGGGCTGGAGAGCCTGATTTTGATACTCCAGACAATATTAAAGAAGCAGCAATAAAAGCAATTAGAAAAGGAGATACAAAATATACTGCAGTGGATGGAACCCCAGCTTTAAAAAAAGCTATCCAAGCAAAATTTGTCAGAGAAAATAATTTATCATACGAGCTTGATCAAATTTCAGTTGGAACTGGTGGAAAGCAAGTTTTATACAATGCTTTTATGGCAACCATAAATAAAGGTGATGAGGTAATTATTCCAGCTCCTTATTGGGTTTCTTATCCCGACATTGTTTTGTTAGCTGGGGGAAAACCCAAAATAATAAAGTGCGATGAAAAAAATAATTTTAAGTTAACACCAGAAACACTAACAAAATCAGTTTCAAAAAAAACAAAGTGGATAATTATAAACTCTCCATCTAACCCTACAGGATCAAGTTATACTAAAGATGAGATAGTAGCTTTATCCAAGATTTTAATAAAATATAAAAATTTATATATTTTAAGTGATGATATTTACGAACATATAACTTATGACGGTTTTAAATTTTTTACAATTGCGCAAATTGAAAAATTAAAAAGCAGAACTTTAACTATGAATGGAGTGAGTAAGTCTTACTCGATGACTGGTTGGAGAATAGGTTATGCTGCAGGTCCAAAAGAAATTATTAAAGCGATGGCTAAAATTCAATCTCAATCAACTAGCAATCCTACATCTATAAGTCAAGCAGCTGCAGTAGAGGCTTTGAATGGAACACAAGACTTTATATTAGAAAGATCAAATTCTTTTAAAGAAAGAAGAAATTTTGTTGTTGATAGTTTAAATAACATAAAAGGTATAAGCTGTTTAAGCCCTGAAGGAGCTTTTTATGTCTTCCCAAACTGTAAAAAATTACTAAACAAGAAAACAAAACTTAAAACCGACAAAGACTTTGTTGAAAAATTGTTAGAAAAAGCTGAGGTGGCGGTAGTCCAAGGTTCTGCTTTTGGTTTAGACGGTTACTTTAGAATATCTTATGCAACTTCAATGGAAAATTTAAAGAAAGCAATGGATAGAATTAAATCTTTTTGTAATAGTCTTAATTAGACTCAGAAAGATATTTCTCAGCTTCAAGAGCAGACATACAACCCATTCCGGCAGCTGTTACAGCTTGTCTAAAAATTTTATCTTTTACATCTCCTGCAGCGAAAACTCCTGGAATATTCGTTTCAGTAGAGTCAGGTCTCGTAATTAAATATCCTTCTTTATCCATTTTAAGTTGATCTTTAAACAAAGATGTTGCTGGATCATGACCTATAGCAATAAATAAACCATCAACTTTAAGGTCTTTTACTTTATTATCTTTTACATTTTTAATTTTCAATGCATTTACAGTTTTTGGCTCTTTAGTACCAATTACATCTTCAACTACTGTATCCCAAATAATTTCTATCTTCTTATTAGAATTTAATTTTGCTTGAAGCATTTTTTCTGCCCTAAGTTTGTTTCTTCTATGTATTAAATAAACTTTCGAAGCAAATTTGGTGAGGAACATTGCCTCTTCAACAGCGGCATTTCCTCCTCCAACTACAGCCACTTCTTTTTCTTTAAAGAAAAATCCGTCACAAGTAGCGCATGCTGAAACTCCAAATCCTCTAAATTCTTGCTCAGATTTTAGATTAAGCCATCTTGCTTGTGCTCCTGTTGAAATTATAAAACTATCTGCAGTGTAAACCTGACCACTATCACCTGTTGCAGTAAAAGGTTTTTTTGTTAAGTCAACTTTACTTATATGATCTTGTATCATCTCTGTGCCTACAGCTTGAGCTTGGCCTTTCATTTCTTCCATAAGCCAGGGGCCTTGAATCACCTTTGAATATCCAGGGTAATTTTCAACATCTGTGGTCGTGGTTAATTGTCCCCCTGGTTGTGAGCCATGAACAAGTATTGGTTTTAGCATTGCTCTAGCGGCATAAATAGCCGCTGTATAACCAGCTGGGCCAGATCCAAGAATTAACACTTTTGTGTGCTTAGTTGATTTATTATTCATATTTAAATGTTTATATAGTATCGAATGTTAGAATTAAAAGCACTTCTTTTAACACAAGGTATGCACGGCATGGTAAGCCAAGTTGAGGGCTTAGCAAAGGCTTTAAAACTTTCCTTCAAACATAAGGAAATAAAATTGAAACCTATATGGAATTTTATACCTCCAAAATTAACACCAATTTCTGAAAATTTATTAACAGAAAAATTTATCTGTGATTGTAAAATTGTAATATCTTGTGGAAGGAAAAGCGTTATACCTTCAATAGCTTTAAAAAAGAGGTTTGGTAGAGAGATTTTCAATATTCATATTCAAGATCCAAAAGTATCTTTTAATCATTTTGATTTAATCATTAGCCCGGAACATGATAACGTAAATGGTGAAAATGTAATAAAAACAAAAGGCGCAATTCACTATTTAACTAAAAAAGAAATTTCAGAAAACTCAAGCTATCTCGAAATTAAAAAAGATAAAAAACAGCTAGTAACATTTGTAATAGGAGGACCAAATAAATATTATAAATTTACCGATTTCCAAATAAATGAAATTTTTAACAAATTAAAAACTTTATTCACTACTGATAAATATAAATTAATTATTATACCTTCATACAGAACTCCTGAGAATATTATCAAAAAAGCTAATGAAGCTTTTGGTTTTAACCATCATGTTATTAAGGCGGTCGATAAAAAAGCTTATCTTAGCTCTTTGTCTATTTCAGATTATATTGTTGTAACTTGCGACTCTATATCTATGATTTCGGAGGCAGCAGTGACTGGGAAACCAGTTTATGTTGCAATGATGAAATCTTCAAGGCCTAGTCTCAGATTTAACAGATTTTTTAATCAATTTGAGATGCTAGGGATTATTAAAAGACTTAATGGAAGTATTGACAATTGGAGTTATGATAAGTTAGATGAGGTGAATAGAATAGCTCCTTTAATAAAAGCAAAAATGAAATCAAATGGAATTATTTAAATCTTTAAATTCTAGAACAAAATTATTCAGTGACCCATTTACGCATTTTGAAATAAATGAACCTTTGACACAAAATGCAATTAACGAAATATGTAACGCTGATATAGCTGATCCTAGAAAACAAAATTTAAACTATGATGGAACAAGAGCTCTTGATGGTGGAGAGGGAGCTTTTCGAGCAGGAATTAAAGATGGAGGTAAAGCAAAAAAACTAAGATGCTATGTTACAAAAGAAAATTCCAAACAATTTCCCTACCTTACTCAATTCATCGAAGAGCTTAGATCGCCTGAAGTTTATAAAAAAATTGGATCACTAATTGGGAAAGATTTGATGAATTCTTATGTAAGATTAGAGGTAATTTGCGACAGAGAGGGTTTTTGGTTAAAACCTCATTGTGACATTGAAGAAAAATTAATGTCATCTATTGTTTTCGTAAATTTACACAATGAGTCAGAAAATTTAGGAACAGATTTTTATGACGAAAAGTTAAATAAAGTTAAAACTGTTCCATATAAACATAATTATGGCTACTTCTTTACCAGTGGTCCAAATACATGGCACGGTATGGAAAAAAAAGAGATTAAGAAAGAAAGAAGATGTATTCAAATAAATTACGTTACTTTTGAGACTGACTGGAAAGTTAAAAGCTAGATATCCTGTAAAGAGCTTATACTCAGATCTTCTAATTTTAAGGATTTAATTCCTTCCAAACAAACTTTAGCTGTTGACATATTTGTGCAATATGGAACTTTATTTGCTAAAGTAGCTCTCCTTAAAGCTATCGCATCACTTAACTGAGTTTCACTATTTCCACCCCCTGTATTAATAACTAAAGCTATTTTTTTAGCGTTAAGAACATCAACAATATGGGGAGATCCCTGATTAACTTTATTTATTTTTTCACATCTTATCCCATGTTGCCTTATATATTCAGCAGTACCTCCAGTCCCACAAAGTTTGAAATTTAATTCAACTAACTGTTTTGCCAATTGAACACCCTCTTTTTTATGACTATTTTTTAATGAGATAAAAGCTAAACCCTTTTTTGGAAGAGAATTAGAAGCTGCAATTTGACTTTTAGCAAAAGCCATTCCAAAATTTTTATCAAAACCCATAACTTCACCTGTAGATTTCATTTCTGGCCCAAGTAAAAGGTCACTATTAGGGAATTTGTTGAAGGGAAATACTGCTTCCTTGACTGCAAACATGTTCTTAGTTTTATTTTTTAAATTAAATTTTGAAAGTTTTTCACCCGCCATTACTCTCGAGGCGATCTTAGCAAGTGGTAGATTTTTTGCTTTTGAAACAAAAGGAACAGTTCTACTAGCTCTTGGGTTTACTTCAATAACGTAAATTTCGTCTTTTTTAATCGCATACTGGACATTCATAAAACCTTTAACTTTAAGTGCCAAAGCCAATTTTTTTGTATGTTCTTCTATCTCTTTAACTAAAAATGGTTTTATTGATACTGGAGGTAAGCTACATGCTGAGTCACCCGAGTGTATTCCAGCCTCTTCAATATGCTGCATTACACCAGCTACAAAAACATTTTTTCCATCTGATATTGCATCAACATCAACTTCCATTGCATTATCAATAAATTTATCAATTAAGATCGGATTTTTTTCAGCCACCTTGAATGCCTCCTGTACAAAATCTTTTAGTTGACTTTTTTCATGAACGATTTCCATTGCTCTTCCACCTAATACGTAAGAAGGTCTCACAATTAAAGGTAAACCAATCTTATCTGCAATTTTTATTGCTTGATGAAAAGTTCTTGCGATACCACTGTCAGCTTGTTTTAAATTAAGTTTATTTAAAAGATTTCGGAATCTATCTCTATCTTCAGCAAGATCTATTGAGGAATACTGAGTGCCCAAAATTGGAAGATTGTTTTTGTATAAAAATTTTGCAAGTTTAATAGGAGTTTGTCCTCCGAATTGAGTAATTATTCCTTTCAAATTACCTTTAGACTTTTCTCTTTTTATAATATTAAAAACATATTCATCAATTAGAGGCTCAAAATATAATCTATCGCTGGTATCATAATCTGTTGAAACAGTTTCTGGATTACAATTTACCATAATTGTCTCATAATTTGCCGCTTTGAGAGCAAAGCTGGCTTGGCAACAACAATAATCAAATTCTATACCTTGACCAATTCTATTAGGACCACCTCCAAGTATAATAATTTTTTCTCTATTAGTGGGGTTTGATTCACATTCTGAATATAAAGAAAGATTTCTTTGATAAGTCGAATACATGTATGGTGTAAAAGATTTAAACTCTGCAGCACAAGTATCTACTTTTTTATAAACAGGTAAAACTTTTAAAGACACTCTCTTCTTTCTAACAATATCTTCCGAAGTTTTAACAAGTTCAGATAATTTCTTGTCTGAAAATCCAATTGATTTAATATAATTAAATTCATTAAAAGTCTTTGGAAGGCCATTTTTTTTGATTTTATTTTCGTTTTCTATTATTTCTTTTATCTGAGCTAAAAACCAAGGATCAATTTTGCAAAACTTATGTATTTTATTTATGCTGATTTTCTTTCTAATAGCCTCTCCTACAAGCAAGATTTTATTGGGAATATTTTCTTTCAATTTTTTTTCAATTTGTTTTACGTTTAAGTTAAATATTCGATCTAAACCAGAAAAACCTGTTTCGAGAGAAACCAAAGCTTTTTGAAGTGACTCTTTAAAATTTCTACCTATTGCCATAGCTTCTCCTACAGATTTCATAGAGGTTCCTAAAATTGCTGCAGAAGTTGAAAATTTCTCAAAAGTAAATCTTGGAATTTTTGTTACAACGTAGTCTATCGTCGGCTCAAAAGAGGCTGGTGTAACTTTTGTAATTTCATTTTTTAATTCATCTAAAGTATAACCTACTGCTAATTTTGCCGCTACTTTTGCAATTGGGAAGCCTGTAGCTTTAGAGGCTAAGGCAGAAGATCTGGAAACTCTGGGGTTCATTTCAATAATTACCATTCTGCCATTTTTTGGATTAATAGCGAATTGGACATTTGAACCACCTGTTTCTACACCAATTTTTCTCAAACAGGCGATAGATGCATTTCTCATTACTTGATACTCTTTATCAGTTAAAGTCAAAGCTGGAGCTATTGTGACTGAGTCACCAGTGTGTATTCCCATAGGGTCTAAATTCTCAATTGAACATATGATTATACAATTATCTTTTTTATCTCTTACAACTTCCATTTCAAATTCCTTCCACCCTTCTAAACACTCTTCAACTAAAACTTGATTTACTGGAGATTCATGAAGACCATTATTGATTATTTTAAAAAATTCTTTTTTATTTTTAGCAATTCCTCCTCCGAGGCCTCCCAAAGTGAAAGCCGGTCTAATAATTGCAGGTAACCCAATTTGTTTCAAAACTTTAGATGATTGCCTTAAATTATTTACAATTTTAGATTTTGGTAAATCTAAACCGATTTCAATCATATTCTTCCTAAATTTTTTTCTATCCTCAGCGTTCGCTATCGCTTTTGAATTAGCGCCAATCAATTCAATCTTATATTTTTTTAAAATACCTTTTTTTTCAGCCTCCATTGCTAAATTTAATGCAGTTTGCCCACCCATTGTTGGTAAAATAGCATCTGGCTTTTCTTTAATAAGAATTTTTTCAAGAATTTCCAAAGTAATTGGCTCTATATACGTTTTGTCCGCTACGTTTGGATCAGTCATAATAGTTGCAGGATTAGAATTAATTAAGACTACCTTGAAACCTTCATCTTTGAGAGCCTTACAAGCTTGAGTACCCGAATAATCGAACTCACAAGCTTGCCCAATAATTATTGGGCCTGCTCCGACAACCAATATTTTTTTAATATCTCTTCTTTTTGGCATTTTTTTTCATACTCATAATAAATTGTTCAAATAAATAGACACTATCTTGAGGTCCAGGATTAGATTCTGGATGATACTGAACTGAAAAAACGGGTTTATTTTTCAGCTTTATACCTTCAATACTGTTATCAAAAAGGGACTTGTGAGTGACTTCGACACTTTTCGGTAAGTTTCTTTTTACAACTTCAAAACCATGGTTTTGACTGGTAATTTCTACATTACCTAAAAGTAAATTTTTAACTGGATGATTGGCTCCCCTATGTCCAAGTTTCATTTTCTCTGTCTTTGCACCAAGAGTTAAAGCTAAAAGTTGATGTCCTAAGCAAATGCCGAAAACTGGTAAACCTTTTTTAATTAATTCTTTTATTATTGGTATAGCGTATTTTCCAGTAGCTGCAGGGTCTCCTGGTCCATTAGATAAAAAAATTCCATCTGGTTTTTGCTTAATTATATCTAACGCGCTTGTCTTACAAGATACTATTGTAACTTTACAGTGAAAGTTTGAAAAGTATCTCAAAATGTTTTTTTTAAGTCCATAATCAATAGCAACAATATGAAATATTTTTTTTTTATTCTTTAAAAACCCATCTTCTTTTCTCCAAGTTTTCAAGTCTCCCCAAATATAATTTTTCTTTGTAGTAACTTTTTCTGCTAAATCTAGATTTTTAAGCCCACTCCATTTTTGGGTTATTTTAAGTAGTTTTTTAATATTTAGCTTTTCTTTTTTTTTAAATGAAATAGTGCCTTTAGGTGCACCTTTGTCTCTAATTATGGTTGTCAAATATCTTGTATCAACCCCAGTAATTCCTACAATTTTATTTTTTTTTAACCATTGATCCAAATGTCTTAATGACCTGTAATTAGATGGATTAGTTATCTCAGTGTTAATAATCACTCCTTTTGTCCATATTTTATCAGACTCGTGATCCTCTTTATTTGTTCCTACATTTCCAACATGCGGAAAAGTGAAATTGATGATCTGTTCAGCGTATGAAGGGTCAGAAATTATTTCCTGGTAACCAGTAATAGAAGTATTAAAACATACTTCGCCTGTCGCAGTACCATGATAACCTAATCCCATACCTTTAAAAAACTTACCGTCTTGTAGGACTAAAATAGCTGTGGAATCGATCTTTTTA
>CABYYJ010000009.1 GCA_902523185.1 uncultured Pelagibacteraceae bacterium
AATACACAAGTTATAACTAATCCTATTGATAATAATAGATTTAGATTAGAGTTAAGATTTGTAAAACTTAAACCTTGCAAAGTTGCCAATATTTTCCATATACAAATTATTATTGAAAGAAAAATTGATGATGCAAGCAAAGTTATTATTAAAGATTTAAATTTCATTTGCCTTTTTTCCAATTAATTTGAAATAAATAATCATAAAAGTTATTAATAATAATACGATTACTATTGAAACTGCTGAACCCATGCCAATGTTTGATACTGCAAATCCTTGTTGATACACACTTATTGGTAACGTTAAAGTACCCGAAGCACCGCCAGTTAATAAAAATATATCTTCAAATTTATTAAAGTTCCAAATAAATCTAATCATGAATAATATTGATAAAATTGCTGTAATTTGTGGAAGAGTAATATAAAAAAATTTTCTAAATGGCCCGGCACCATCAACATCTGCAGCCTCATAAAGATCCTTTGGAATAGCTTGTAGTCTAGCTAATATAAATAAAAAAGCTAAAGGGAAATATCGCCAGATTTCAAAAAATATCACCGTCGTTAATGCTAATCTAAGTTTTAACTCAAATCCTAAAATATTAATAATTAAATACTTTTGTCCAAGTAAATTTATAGGTTTTTCGATGATTCCATAATTTACTAAAAGAGAATTTATTGTACCGCTATTAGGATCTAAGAGTAAAGTCCAAGTATAAGCCAAAGCAACCACAGGTCCTACATAGGGAAAAAGTAGTATACTTCTCATAAAAGTTCTTCCATAAAATTTTTGATTTACAAGTTGGGCAGCGAATATGCCAAGTAAAATAGCTCCAAGTGTTCCAAAAAAAGTAAAGTAAAAAGTCGTCATTAAAAGCTCAAAAAAATTGTTATTAATAAAAACGTTTTTAAAATTTTTAAGAGTAAAATCTGTAGTCAATAAAATATTATCTGATTTTCCATTCAAATCTGGCTTATTGGATTTAACGTATTTACTGTTAATAGAATTGTTATTCACATCTTTTACAAAAATTTCGAAATTTTCACGATAGCCTGCCTCCCAATTTCCAAAAAAACATTTAACTTTTTGTGACTTAAATTTACATCTTTTGTCCAAATTAAGAGGTTCAATATTTTTAGGTAATTTATCTGAAAATCTAACTTCTCTAATATCTTGGATCAAAGAACTATTTCTTAATTTATAGATAATTTTTAATTCAGAGTTGCTATCTTGTATATTTTTTACAATTTTTTTTGCCCTGGGTTCGGGAATTCTTATATCTTTAAGCCCAACTTCTTTGAAACTAATCCAAACGTTTGCAAAAATTGGAAATAAAATAATTGCAAAAACTAAACATACAGCGGGTAAAAGAAGTGTGTATGCGGTCCTTTTTTCTATTTTTGATAATGTTGTGCTCATTCAAAAGCGGATAATAGCTTATTATCCGCTTTTAAGAAATAAATTTGCTAGAATTTTGCTAATTCTTCGTTAATTTTTTTAACCGCTTCATCAACAGATATCTGATCATCAATGTATTCTCTAGTAATTCTATTCAAGAATTGAGCATTGATTATTTTTGATGCTCTAGAAAGCTCGCCTTCTTTTACACCCCATCTGTTTGCAGTATCTAATCCTGCAACAATGTTATTAATGACATCTGAAGAATAAAGTTCGGTTAATGGCTTTTTTCTGTCCACACCAACTGGCAACTTGCTCCAAGCTTTAGTAAATGCAGCTGAATCTGAAGAATTTCCTCTTCTTACAGGAAATTTACCTTCAGGAGCGATTGCTAACGTGCTTGTGTAACCTTCGTCCATAGAATACTCAACAAACTTTTTAGCTTCATCAGTATCCGCATCAGCAGTGATACCGAAATATCTTACGTCTGCCCATGCAGCACCCTTCTTATTGTTTGGCCCGCTAAAATTAGTTATGAAACCAGTTTTTGAGGCAAGCTCAGGTGATGTTGGGTCGCTGTTTATTGTTGGTGGAGCTGAGTCTCTTAATCCAGCTAATTCATCCATAATAAATGGTGACCAAATTATCATTGGCGTTTTTCCTGCAAAATAAAGTTCTCTAGATTGTTTCCAGAATAATTCTCCCGGAGGACTTGCTTTAGCTATAACTTTATAAAACTCTAAAGAGTTTTTGAGAGCTTTACCTTGTTTTTTTGTTCCACCTTTTTTAACAAAGTTTACCCCATTAGCTAAAAGAACGTGCTCAAGAACTTGGCTCATAAAGTTTTCATCAGTCTTAGTTGCTGCTACAAATCCAAACATATCTCCGCTTGAGAGAACTTTTACAGCTTTTGTTATATTTTCGTAACTTGTTGGTGGTTCAAGACCTGCTCGTTTGAATAAGTCTTTTCTATAAACTACCATTTGTGTCCATCCGTCAACTGGTACGGCAGCAATTTTTCCACCCTTCTTCGCCATGTTTAATGCTCCTGGAGCAAAAGTATTTTTTCCTAAACTTTTAACAACATCATTGTTAGCATTTACATCAAGTATACCTGCCTCTGCCCAAGGTAAAACATATTGAAGTGTATGATAAATTACATCTGGAAGATTTCCAGCCGCTGCAGCAGCAGTAGCTCTAGAACCTAAATCTTTTTCTTCTACCGGTATAACTTCTACTTTTATTCCAGTTTTGGACTCAAATGATTTAGCCATTTCCATTTGCTTTTCCATTCTTGCTGGTTGAACTTCAGTAGTCCAAAAAGTTATATCTGCAAAACTATTAGACGATAATAAAGTTAAAGCAAAAATGAATGTTAAAATTTTTTTCATTTTTCCTCCTATTAATTATTTAAATAATGATTTAAGTTTAACAAGAAGGATGAAATAACATCTATGATTAAAATGCATACGAGGTTTGATAAAATTGAAAAATTAGAATTTTTTTTAAATTATGGCTTTTCTAGAATTTGAAGATATTGATAAATCTTTTGGCGATAACAATGTAATTAGTAAATTTAACCTAGAGGTTGAAAAAGGAAAATTTATTGTTCTGTTAGGTCCGTCTGGTTGCGGAAAATCTACCCTACTAAGAATGATAGCTGGACTAGAAAAAATAGATAGAGGCAAAATATTTCTAGAAAATAATCTTTTAAATGACTTATTACCTTCAAAAAGACAAATTGCGATGGTTTTCCAATCTTACGCTTTGTATCCCCATATGAATGTTTTTGAGAATATATCTTTCGGTCTTAAATCTGAAAAAATTTCAAAAAACGATATTAAAGATAAAGTAAATGATGCTGCAAAAATTTTAAAAATTGAAGAACTTTTGGATAGAAGGCCGAAGGAACTTTCAGGAGGTCAAAGGCAACGAGTGGCAATAGGAAGAGCTATAACTAGAAACCCAAAATTGTTTTTATTCGATGAGCCTCTTTCAAATTTAGATGCTGCACTAAGATCAGAAATGAGAGTTGAAATTTCAAAACTACATAAAAAATTAAAAAGTAATGTTGTTTATGTGACTCATGACCAAATTGAAGCTATGACGTTAGCTGATAAAATTGTAATTATGAACAAAGGAAAAATTGAACAGTCAGGAACACCTGATGATATTTACAATAATCCGAATAATATTTTTGTCGCTGAATTTATAGGAAATCCAAAAATGAATATTTTTAAGGTTGAAAATGAAGATATAATTAATAAAAACACATTTAAATTATTCAATAATGAAATTAAATTTGAAAATATAAATTTAAAAGATAGGCTATATGTGGGTATAAGGCCGGAAGATATTTCTTTAGAAAATAAAAATGAATTTGAGATTGAAATCAGTGTTGATCTAATTGAAAATTTAGGATCAGAAAAGATTATATATTCACACTTAAATAATATGGAAATCAGAATAAAAAGTACTAAAAATATTAAAGATAAAAATATTACAATTTACTTACCAAAAAATAAGTTATATTTATTTGATAGTAATAAAAAGAGATTAAGAACATGATAAGTATTTTTATTTTGACTAAATTAACGGCCACGTGGCGGAATGGTTACGCAGAGGATTGCAAATCCTTTTATCCCAGTTCGATTCTGGGCGTGGCCTCCAAAAAAACAAGTTGTGTTATTTTATTAAAGAAAGTATGTTCACTTCTATTCCTCGGTAGCTCAGTTGGTAGAGCAGTTGACTGTTAATCAATTGGTCGCAGGTTCGAGTCCTGCCCGAGGAGCCAATTAGACAACTTTATCGAATTTTGCAGAATTATTAAGTATTTGAAGGATTTTTTCTTTTTGAGGTCGCGATAATGATGAAAAAGTTCTACTTAAAAAAGAATAATTTAAATCGTCATTGGCTTCTTCTCCAGAACTAATATCCTTAAATTCTTTATAATCTTCAAAAAAATAAATTATTGGAACCTTAAGAAATTGTGATAATTGCATTAGTCTATTAGAACTTACTCCATTAGTTCCTTTTTCATACTTTTGAATTTGCTGAAATGTAACATTAATTGCTTGGGCTACTTTTGTTTGTGTTAATCCTAAAGATAACCTTCTCATCCTTAATTTTCTACCTAGATGAATATTGAAATTTTCCTCCATAGATCTCCCCTAAATTTTAATTATAAAACCTCAAAATGAACTCTTTGGCAATAGCAATAATTTTTTTTTTTGGGGGTCTAAAATAGCGAAAAAACATAAATTTAGTATTGACTTAATCAAAAAAATAAAGTGTCAAATTTAAATTATTTTACTTTTTTTAACCTATACTCCCAATAACCAGTTTTATCAAAAGCTGCTTTGACCCAAAGAAACGTTTTCTCTTCGTACCAAATATCGGTATTAAGCTTTTTATCTTTAGACAAACTGGGGTCAGATGAACTAAAATTAAATCTTAATGTTTTGTAAACTTTATCGCCTATTTTAACATCTTCTTTTCCTTTAAACTCAACTTTTTGTTCTATAATTCTTCCTGAAACAGCACTGATTTGAGCTTTCTTTTGTACTATTTCGTGATTCCACCAGGTTCCAATAATCAAATCTTTATCTACCTTGCCTTTAAAAGAGGATCCGTCAATAATTAAATCTTTATCAGTTGGATCTATTGTAATATTTACATATTTTTCTTTTTTGTTTTGATTTGTAGTTGAATTGAAGCCTGAAAAAATTCCATCTTTATACTTCTCTACTCCTTTTGCGTGATATTTGTAAAGATTTATTCCTAGTTTTGTTATTTTGAAGCTAACCTCGTTATCTATAGTTAAATTTGATCCATTTCTCTCAAAGTTGTACTTATGAAATCCAATAAGTTTGTTATTTCTAAATAATTCATATTCTAAATAATTGTATTTAGAATAGTGGTTTACATGAGCGTTTATGTCAAAACATAACAAGTATATTAAACCAATTGAAAGTAAATATTTTTTCATATATTTAATGATATGGAAACTAATTCAGTAATCTCTCAAATTGGAAATACACCATTAGTAAGATTAAAACAAGCCTCAGAATTGACTGGTTGTAACATTTATGGAAAGGCTGAATATTTCAATCCTGGTGAGTCAGTAAAAGATAGAGCAGCATTATTTATCGTTGAAGATGCAATTAAAAGAAAACTTATTTCAAAAGGAGGCACTATTGTAGAAGGTACTGCAGGAAACACTGGAATAGGATTAGCAGTTGTTTGTCAAGAATACGATCTAAAACTCAAAATAGTAATTCCAAATACTCAATCTATTGAAAAAAAAGAAACTCTTAGAAAATTAGGTGCTGAATTAATTGAGGTTGATGCAGTTCCATATTCTAATCCTAGAAATTACATTAAACAATCAAAACAAATTGCTGAGGATTTAAATAAAAAAAGTAAGAGTGGTGTATACTGGGCTAATCAGTTTGATAATATAATTAATACAGAAGCTCACATTAAAACTACTGCAGAAGAAATTTGGAATCAAACTGCCGGTTCCGTTGATGGTTTTACTTGTGCTGTTGGAACAGGTGGTACTTTAGCTGGCGTTTCTATAGGATTAAAAAATAAGAATAAAAATATAAAGATTGCTTTATCTGACCCGATGGGCTCTTCTTTATTCTCTCATATAAAGAATAATAAATTAGAAAGTTCAGGAAACTCGATCACAGAAGGAATTGGTACTGCAAGAATTACAAAAAATTTTGAGAAGGCATTAGTTGATGATGCTTTTCAAACAGATGATACAGAGGCTTTAAATATAGTGTATGAATTAATTGAAAATCAAAAAATTATTCTTGGTGGATCGTCAGGTATTAATATTGCTGGCGCTATTAAGCTCGCAAAAAAAATGGGTCCTGGAAAAACTATAGTCACTATACTTTGTGACCATGGAAAAAGATATGCTAGTAAAATCTTTAATAAAGAATTTTTAAAAAGTAAAAATTTACCAATACCAAAGTGGTTATAATATCTGACTTAGGAATAGTTTAGTACGATCTGATTTTGGATTTTCAAAAAACTCTTTTGTTTTTGCTCTTTCAACTATTTTCCCTTCATCCATAAAAATCATGTAGTCTGCGACTTCCTTGGCAAAACCCATTTCGTGAGTAACTACTATCATGGTCATACCGCCTTTTGCTAAATCCACCATAACATCTAAAACTTCTTTAATCATTTCTGGGTCTAATGCAGAAGTAGGTTCATCAAATAACATAATTTTTGGTTCCATACAAAGTGCTCTAGCTATCGCTGCTCTTTGTTGCTGGCCTCCTGAGAGTTGACCAGGAAATTTAAAAGCTTGATCATCTATTTGAACTCTTGTTAAATTTTTCATTGCAACTTCCTCGGCTTCTTTTTTAGGTAACTTTTTTACCCAAATGGGTGCCAAAGTACAGTTATCTAAAATTGAAAGATGAGGAAATAAATTAAATTGTTGAAATACCATTCCAACTTCAGCTCTTATCTTCTCAATATTTTTTGTATTCTCAGCAAGTTCTGTGCCATCAACGATAATATTTCCTTCTTGATGTTCCTCTAATCTATTGATGCATCTGATTAATGTTGATTTTCCTGAGCCTGACGGACCACAAATAACTATTTTTTCTTGCGGGGCAACTTCAAGATCAATATCTTTTAATACCTGAAATTTATCAAACCATTTATTAACTTTTTTTAACTCAATTATTTTTCCCATTTTATCTTTCAGTGCTCAACTTTTTTTCTAAATTTTGACTATATCTACTCATTGCATAACATATTACCCAAAAAACTAAACCGGCAAATACATATCCTTCCATAGCCATACCTAACCATTTCGGATTAGTCTTAGCTAAACCTATCATACCTGCTAATTCCATCAACCCTACTACAAAAATTAATGGTGTATCTTTTACTAAGGCTAACAGTGTATTAGCTATTCCAGGTATTACTAATTTAAGAGCTTGAGGTAATATAATGAGTACATTCATTCTCCAATATCCCATTCCTAAGGATTTAGCAGCTTCATATTGGCCTTTTGGTAAAGCTTGAAGCCCTCCTCTTACTACCTCGGCCATGTAAGCTGCCTCGAACAATGTGATAGCTATTAAAACTCTAATTAGCTTATCAATAAAAGTACCATCTGGTAAAAACATAGGAAACATTACAGCAGACATAAATAATACTGTAATCAATGGAACGCCTCTCCAAAGTTCTATGAACCCGATTGATATATATCTGATAGCGGGTAAAGAGGATCTTCTTCCTAAAGCAAGAAATACACCTATAGGAAAACAAAATAATATTGCAAATGCAGATATAATAAATGTTAAAGATAAGCCTCCCCATGCAGCAGTTTCAACATATTTTAAGCCAAAACCTCCACCGGAGATTAATTCAATGCCTAAAAACGGGTATATAAATATTAAAAATAAAATGAAATATTTTTTAAGTTTTGCTGAAACAAAAAATGAAACACCAACAATAGAAAACAAAATCAAAAATGCCGTATTAATTCTCCATTGTTCAGCATCTGGATAAAGTCCGTACATAAACCTATTGAACCAAACTTTAATAAAAACCCAGCAAGCACCATCACCTGTACAATCCTCTTTGGTATTACCTACAAAATTTGCATCTAAAATGAACCAATTTAAAAGTGGAGGAATAGATTTGATTAAAATAAAAAGTGTAAGAAGAGTTAAAAAGGCATTAAAATTATTGGAATTTATATTCTTGTTTAAAATGTCAAGAGATCTAATTCCACTAAACTCAATTCTTATTAGATAGAGTCCAATAAAACCAAATACTAAAGGTGAAAAATAACTGATTTGACTTGGAAAAAAACCTAATAAATTATAATTAAAAAAGGCATTAACAAAGACATCAAGAAGGCTTAAGAAAACAAGCGTAATTCCTATAGGAAGGTAAGATTTAATGTTTTCTTTGGAAGGTTTAGAAATTATATTCATTATTTTTCCTTAATAGCCATTTTTTTATTATACCAATTCATGAATATTGAGATTGAAATACTCAAAGTTAGATAAGTGAGCATAGTGATGGAGATTATTTCGATTGCCCTGCCTGTTTGCATTAAAGCAGTACCAGCAAAAACTAGCACTATATCAGGGTAAGCGATGGCAGCAGCTAATGAGGAATTTTTAGTTAAGTTAAGATATTGATTAGTCGTTGGCGGTATAATTATTCTTAAAGCTTGGGGCATTACTACTAATTTTAAAATTTGGTTTTTAGTCAAACCTATACTAGCTGCGGCTTCTTTTTGGCCTTTACCTACTCCCAAAATTCCAGCTCTTACATTTTCAGCGATAAAAGTTGCTGTATACATTGACAAAGCTAAAGCTAAAGCAATTAATTCAGGAATAATACTAACTCCACCTTCGTATGTGTAAACTGTTGGTGAAAGTTGTTTCAAAACTGGATATTCAAAAGTAAGAGATACTCCAAAAAAAAGAAAAGTAATTAAAGGCACTAATATTAATGTTGATAAAGATATTATTGCAGTTGGTAATTGTTTTCCAAATTGTTCTCTTTGTTTCGTAGCGTAAGAATTTATAAAATAAATTGCTATAAATGCAGCTATTATAGATAGAAGAAAAATATTAAAATTTGTCCATATAAACTTTGGAACGTACCAACCTTTAATTGTTAAAAAAGAAATATCATTGAAGTTTATACCGTTTTCAGGTAAAGGTAATGCACGCAATGCAGCAAAATACCAGAAAAAAATTTGTAATATTAAAGGAATATTTCTAAAAATTTCTACATACCATTCAGCTACTTTTGAAATCAAATAATTGTCTGATAATCTAGATACACCTACAATTACACCAGCAATTGTTGCAAAAAATATTCCGATCACTGAAACTAAAATTGTATTTAATAAACCTACTAAAAATGCTCTCCCATATGAGTGCGATCCGTCGTATTCAATCATTGAAAATGTGATATCAAATGATGCTTCTTGATTTAAAAAACCAAATCCAAAAGATATTCCTCTGTTACCCATGTTTATTTGAGCATTGGTTGCAAAATAAATAATTACAGAAAGTAAGGCCAAAATGGTTGCTACTTGAGGAATTAAATCTCTTGTTTTTTTGTTTTCAATGTTGAATTTTTTAAAAATCATTATTTTCAGAATAAAAAAAAGGGCCAGATTAATCCAGCCCTTTTTAATTTTATTAGCAATTATCTTGCTGGTGGTACGTAAAGAATTCCACCTTTAGTCCATAATTCGTTTGGACCTCTGTTAGGTAATATTCCTGTATCAGCTATGTGTTTCTTATAGCTTTCACCATAATTACCAACTTGCTCGATAATTCTTAAGCTCCAATCATTATCTAGACCAAAAGCTGCACCTAGTTCACCTTCAGCTCCAACTAATCTTTTGATAGCTGGGTTATCAGAGTCTTTTAGGCTTGAAGCGTTTGACGAATTAACGCCATACTCTTCAGCTTCGATCATAGTATTAAGAGACCATCTAACGATATCTTCCCATACAGAGTCCCCTTGTCTTACAACAGGTCCTAATGGCTCTTTAGAAATCGTTTCAGGTAATACTTTATGTTCATCTGGGTTCGACATTTTTGTTCTTTGTGCCGCTAAGCCCGATTTATCAGTGGTATAAGTATCACATCTTCCAGCATCGTAAGCTTGAACAACTTCGTCTGCTTTTTCAAACGCAATTGGTTCGTACTTGATGTTTTTAGAATTGAAAAAGTCTCTCATGTTAAGCTCAGTAGTTGTACCTGTGTTTGTACAAGCAGAAATACCGTCTTTGAAATCATTCACAGAATTAATTCCAGAATTTTTTCTAACCATGAAACCTTGACCATCATAAAAGTTCACACCAACAAAAGTTAAACCAATGTCAGCATCTCTTGATAATGTCCAAGTTGTGTTACGTGAAAGAACATCGATTTCACCAGATGTTAAAGCTGTGAATCTTTCCTTTGCACTTAACGGAGTATATTTAACTTTGTCAGCATCGCCTAAAACAGCCGCCGCAACAGCTCTACATACATCCACGTCAATACCAGACCAGTTACCTGATGCATCAGCATTAGAAAAACCAGGGAGACCTTGTGAAACTCCACATTTCACAAAACCAGCTTTCTTAGTATTGTCTAGAGTTTTAGATTTTTTAGAACCTGCTCCTCCTCCGCCTTGGCCGCAAGCAACCAAAAGTAAAGAAGCAAATCCAACTAAAATCCAAGTTTTGATAGATTTCATCATTTAAGATTTCCTTTTTTATTGTTAACAATATTTTTGAATTAAGAATTCAAAACGTGCTTAATATAATTTTATTTTGTCCCTACTTCAATTTTATGATAATCAATATATGGGTTTAATATTTTCAAAATTAACTAAATATGTTTATTTACAACCTAAATTTAAGATTTTTTGGATAAGGTCATTTCATAAAGTCTGCTCAAAGTTCTTCTAAAAATTTTTGAATGTTTTTTTGAAGTTCCTAATTTATCCAGCGCACAATTTAAAGAAATAGTAAGGCTAATTTTTTTTTCATAAAAAATATCAATTAATGTTATAAATCTTAATTGTTGATTAGAGTTAAATTCATTAAAATTAGGAATCTCCTCAATAAATACATGTTTACATATTCGAGATAAATTTAAATAATCCTCCGCTCCAAGATTTTGATCACATAATTGATTGAAATTAAACCTTGCGACACCCTGATAATAATTAATAATTTTAAAAACTCTTCCTTTTGTATTTATTTCCTTTTCTTCTTTTTTTAAATTTTTTGTAAATATTCTAAAATTTTGATTTATATTAAATAATGTTTTCTCATTTAAGGGATAAAAAATTCGTTGATTCTTGTCTTGTATCTGAGTTCTATAGTCGTCTTCTAAAAATAGTACTTTTTGTACTGAATTCTTTTTTATTAATTCAATAAAAGGAATAAACTGTTCCCTTTGTAATCCATCATTATATAGTTCAACTAATTTTGTATTCGTTGTAATTATAATCTTAATATTCTCTTTGAATATTCTTTCAAACAATTTTCCAAGAATCATTGCATCAACAATATTTGTAACTTGAAATTCATCTAAAAAAATAAGATCGAATTTTTTTTTTAAGTTATTAACGAATTTTGTAATTGAATTTTCTTCACTTTTTTTGTGTCTGAAATTATGAAAGTTAATCATAAATTCATTAAAATGAGCCTTCATTTTCTTAGCCTTAACTTGCTCATATACTTGACTCACTATCATTGTCTTTCCAACACCCACGTTACCATATAGATAAAAACAATGTTTATCTGTCTTCGAAAAGAAACTTATTAATTTCTTTTTCGTATTTAAAAAATCCTCTAAAGATTTTACTACTTCTATTTGTTTTTTATTAATTTCAAATTTATTACTATTGCAAAATTCTCTAAAAGAATTTTGTAAAGAATTTTTAAACATTAATTATATATTATTAAATACAGCTTTAGCGCATTTTACTGTATCGCTATTACCTTGCAGGTCCTTAGTTCTATTCTCTTTATTTGCCAAAGTTTTCTCAATTGAATTTTCTATGCTTTTCGATGCTTCATGTTCTCCTAAAAAATCTAACATCATTGCTCCGGACCAAATTTGACCGATTGGATTTGCTATTCCTTTACCTGCTATATCAGGTGCAGAGCCGTGAACTGGTTCAAATAAAGATGGAAATTTTTTATCTGGGTTTATGTTTCCCGAGGGTGCAATTCCTATTGTTCCAGTACATGCTGGCCCCAAATCTGATAAAATATCCCCAAATAAATTCGAGGCAACAACGACATCAAACCATTCAGGTGTTAAGACAAATCGTGCAGTAAGTATATCAATATGAAACTGATCAGTTTTAATATTAGGATACTTTTTTTTAATTAAATTAAATCTTTCATCCCAATAAGGCATTGTGATTGAAATACCATTTGACTTGGTTGCGTTCGTCACTTTTTTTCTATTTCTTGATTTAGCTAATTCAAAAGCAAATTTTTGAACTCTATCTATTCCGTGTCTTGACATTATAGTTTCTTGAACAACAATTTCCCTCTCAGAGCCTTGAAACATTCTTCCGCCCACAGATGAATATTCTCCCTCAGTATTTTCTCTAACGATAAGCATGTCTATATCACCAGGATTTTTATTAGCTAACGGACAAGGAACTCCATCAAACAATTTTACTGGTCTTAAATTTATGTATTGATCAAACTCTCTTCTGAATTTAAGCAATGAACCCCACAAACTTATGTGATCTGGAACTTTTGAAGGATCTCCTACTGCACCAAAATATATAGCATCATGATTTGAAATTTTTTCTTTCCAATCATCAGGAAGCATTTTACCGTTTTTTTCATAATAATCGCATGAAGCAAAATCAAATTCGTCAAATTGTATATTGAACTGATGTTTTTTTGCAGTTTCCTTTAACACTTTTATACTTTCAGGCATTACTTCCTTACCTATTCCGTCTCCAGCAATTGTCGCTATTTTATAATTTTTCATAAAGTTATTATTGTCCCTTTTCCCACATTACGCAACTTTTTACAATTTTTCCTAAGTTATTAAATTTTGGTTTCCATTGAATAAATTGCATTAATTTCTTATTTGATGCGATAATTTTGACTAAATCAGCTTTTCTTCTTTTTGTGGCCAATATTTTAACTTTTTTTGAAGTTTGTTTTTTAAATTCTTTAGCAACTTCTAAAACTGAAGTTCCTTTATTGTAACCACAATTGAGTATTTTAGATCTATTTGTTTTATCAATTTTTTCTAAGACTTTGAAATGTATCTCCGCAATATCACTCACATGAATAAAATCCCTTATACACGACCCGTCTTTTGTTTTATAATCATTTCCATAAATTTTGAGAACAGGTCTTTTTTTCATAATTTCTCTTGAAAAATTTTTAAATAAATGATCACTCTTGTTTATCAGTCCAATTTTTCCAGAGGGGCTTGACCCTGCAATATTGAAATATCTAAGTATACCGTAATTAAGATTGTTTTTTTTGCAAAAGGATTGAATAATCTTTTCACACTTTACTTTTGTTTTACCATAAACACTTTTGGGTTTAATGATTGAGTTTTCTGAAACTTTAAACTGACCATCCTTATAAATTGCAGCCGTGGAAGAGAATATGAAATTTTTAACAGTACTTTTAATGCAAGCTTTTAACAAATTTTGTGTTCCTACAACGTTATTCCTATAATATTTTTTTGGATATTTTTCACCTTCACTTATTATTAAATTTGCAGCTAAATGAATTACGGAGTCAATTTTATTTTCTTTAATAATTTTTTTTACAGTTTTGTCGTCATGAATATTTAATTTAAAAAACTTAGCTTTTTTATTTATAAGAGAACGGTATCCCGTTGATAAGTTATCTACTATGTAAATTTTTTTTTTATTCTTAACTAATATTTCAGAAATATGTGATCCTATATAACCTGCTCCACCTGTAATAAGAATATTTTGGATCATAGTTTAAGTGTATGGCGCGCCCTGAAGGATTCGAACCTACGACCCTCGGTTTAGAAAACCGATGCTCTATCCAGCTGAGCTAAGGGCGCCAAATATTATTATATTTACTTAAAAACATACTAAATGGTCAATATAAATCGGAGATTTTACGCCGAATTGTTCGGATTGTTCGTGTTGGTGAATATGGTGGGAATGAACAAATACAGGTAAATGCTCCCCTTTTTTTGTTTTAAGAGTGTATATAAAGTTAGTTCCCCTAAACTTTCTGTCTACTACTTCTAATTTTAATTTACTTTGATCATCATGAATTAAATCTTCGGGTTGTAAAAGTAATTTCACCTTTGATCCCGATGGAAAATTGTTTGATAATTTTCCCCTGATTTCGCCAAGCTCATCGTGTTTTAACCTATGTACTGCACACTCACTATCTACAACCTGAACATCGATAAAAATTCCTTTGTTTAAAAAATTGGCAACGTCGATTGAATTTGGCTCATGGTGCACATTATAAGGTACATCGTACTGCTTTAATTTTTGGTCTAGTATAATTCCACATTTATCAGCCATCGAAAAAGCTTCATATGAGTCATGTGTTACGATAATGGTTGTTAAATTAATTCTTTTTAAAAGCTTTTTAACTGACACCTGTATTTCTTCCTTTAGACTCTGATCTATATTTGAAAAAGGTTCATCTAATAATAATAAATCAGGTTTAGACATTAACGATCTAGCTAATGAAACCCGTTGAGCCTCCCCAGCACTTATTTGATGAGGGTATTTTTCTAATATAGGTTCAATTCTTAGTAATTTCACTATTTCTTTAACATCAATATTTGATCCATGGCCATTAGATCTTTTTTCTCCAAAATTTATATTATCAATTACTTTATAATTAGGAAAAAGAGAATTATCTTGAAAAGAAAGAGCTACATTTCTTTTTTCTGGCTCAATATGAATTCCGTCAGAGGCTAAGATTGTATCTCTAAGTTTGATTTTACCTCCACTAAGTTTTTGTAAACCGGCAATCGTTCTTAGAATAGTGGTTTTACCTATCCCGGAAGGACCCAACAAAGAAATAATCTCGCCCTGTTTTTCTACTACTAGATTAACGTTATTTACTTTATTTTTTTCACTTGCAGTAAAATTACCGTTTTTAATCTCAAAAAAATTACTAATCATTTATTCGATTATATTAATTTTTTTTTGAAAGTATATATCTAGATGAGAGAAGTATTAAGATTGTAGACCAAAATATTAAAAAAAGAGAGGGTAATGCAGCCGCTTCAAGTAAATCCTGAGATGCATATATATAAGCCTGAGTTGCAAATGTTTCAAAATTGAAAGGTCTTAAAATCATTGTCATGGGCAGTTCCTTAATAATCTCCAGAGAAATTAATAAGACTATCAAAATTATATTTGTGCTTAGATAAGGAATATGAATTTTTAAAAACGTATTAATCTTAGAGTAACCAAGAAGATAAGCACTTTCGTCAATGGAATTATTAATTTTTTCGTAACTTGATTTTATTCCATTAAAAGATAATGAGAAAAATCTTATGAAATAAGCTAATAATAATCCAAAAATAGATCCAATAAATAATCCTTTTGAACTTTTAAGATCGAAATTATTTGTAAAAAAATCACTTAAATTTGAAAAGAATGTAATGAATGCAACTGCCAAAATAACTCCTGGTATCGCATAACCAGAAATGGAAAAGGTAGTAAGGTAATTTAAAATTTTGCTTTTTGATATTCTACTTCCATAATTAATAAATAATGAGATAGTTACGATAAAAGCACTAGCTAATAGGACCAAAGTTAAAGTATTAAAATTTATTTTAAATATATCTATATCTTGAATATATTTAGGAAACTTCACAGTCCAATAAATCATCTGAGAAACTGGGAAAATGAAACTCAACAGGAATATCAACGAACAAATTAAAACTGGGAATATAGACTTTCTTCCAGTTAGTTTGATTTTGGTAATTGGCTTAAATCCTCTACCTGGTTGATGATACCTTGCTTCCTTTCTTGAATAAATTTCAACCGAAAAAAGCAAAAGAATAAAGATCAATAATATAAAAGATATCTGATTTGCGGTGTTTAAGTCATCAAAAGACAGCCAAGAGTTATAAATACCGGTAGTCAGCGTATTAACACTAAAAAATGATACGGTACCAAAGTCTGATAAACATTCCATTGATACTAAAGCTAACCCTGCAATGATTGCTGGTCTTGCAGATGGCAAAACTATCCTAAAAAAAGTTTCATCAGATGAAAGTCCCAGATTTTTTCCCACTTCGATATAGTTATTCGATTGATAATAAAATGATGCTCTCGTTAACACATAAACGTATGGAAATAGAGAAAAAGATATTGAAATTATGGCTCCAAATAATCCATCTATTTTAGGAATAATTGCATTATAATTACCTTCACCAAAAAGAAAAGTTAAGAATGAAAAAGCTGTTCCATAATTTTCAAAAAAGGCAATTATTGAAAATGCATAGATATAACCAGGAACTGCAAATGATAAAATTAATGCCCAACTAAAAAAGCTGGATAGCGGAAAATCATAAAAAGATATAAAATATGCAGAAAAAATTCCTAGAATGAATGTAAAAAATATAACGAAAAACAAGATTGTTATAGAGTTAAAAATATAATCGAATAAAAATGTATCTTTTAATAAGTAAAAATAATCACTTGTCTCATTAAAAAAACTAAAGAAAACTGTAATAATGGGCATAGCCACTATCGAAGCTACCATCAATGAACCAAAAAACCATATATTATACTTTGTCATTATAATAAGCTTTTAATCTTTTTTAAAAATTGAAGAAACGATTGTTCTTACTTCCCCAATTTTAATTTCAGAGATCTTTCTATTGGAGATTTTCTGCTCCATTTTTTTACTTCTGAAATACAAGGCGAACAGCCTGTTCTTAACTTATTTAAGTTAATTTCTTTTTTTATTGTTCTCCTCATATGATTAACAACTACTTCCAACCTGCAGCTGTCATTACTTCTAAAGCATCTGATTGTCTTTTTCCATAATTAACAACTTTTGTTTTTAGATCTTGTTTAAAATCTAATCCCATATTTACAACAAGTGGATGTGGGGACACACCTTTTATCATTGGGTACTCAAAAGTATTGTTTACAATATGATTTTGAGCTTCCTCACTTAATAAAAACTCAACTAACTTTATTGCATTAGCTTTATTAGGTGCGCCTTTAACAAGTCCAGCACCACTAATATTCATATGAGTTCCTCTTCCATCTTGATTAGGAAAGAAAGGTTTTACTTTTTTAGCAGCCGCTTGCTGTTCTGGTCCTTTTTTTCCTGAAAGCATAAGAGCTAAGTAATAAGTATTAGCTACAGCTATATCAGCTTCTCCTGCTGCAACAGCAAGTATTTGAGCTCTATCATTTCCTTTTGGAGATCTGGCCATATTTGAAACCATACCTTTTGACCAATCAGCTACTTTACCTTTTCCATTATTTTTAATTAATGAAGCTACAAGTGATTGATTGTAAATATTGTTTGAAGCTCTAATTACTAATCTGCCTTTCCATTTAGGATCAGATAAACTTTCATAAGTTAAACCAGCTAATTCTGCACCACTCACTCTTTCTGGTGCAAAATATACAATTCTAGCTCTCTTAGCTATACCAGTCCATTTTGATGTTCTGAAGTTACTTGGTACAGCAGATTTAATAGCTGCACTATTAAGACCCCGTTGAAGATTAGCTTCAAAAGCACCTAACCTTCCAGCGTCTGCTGTAATATATAGATCTGCTTGGCTATCTGCCCCCTCTTCTATGATCCTTTTTTCCAATGCACCAGACTTTCCCGATACAACGTTTACTTTAATTCCTGTTTTAGCAGTGAATTTTTCATAAAGCTGAACATCAGAGTCATAATGCCTTGCGCTAAATATATTTACTTCGTTTGCAAATAAATTTCCTGTAAATGCAACTAGAAATAGATATTTTATTATCACTATTTTTTTCATTTTTTTATCTCCTTATTGATAATGATTATCATTTACAATATATTGAGAATGATTATCATTTGCGTAATTGACGCAGATTACCAAGCTTTAACCTGTTGATAAGTTTGCAAAAATGGAGTTAATAGAAGTATGTTACAAATCAATCCTAAAAAATTTAAAAATATTGAGAACAAATCAATTCCTTCACCTTTAAGGCCTAAATTCAGAAGGAAAGCTGAAACAAATATCTATTTTCTGTCCAAAAGAAAATTTCAAAATGAAAAAAAACAGTCAATGCTAAAAAATATAAAATTTATCTCAGGAATTATTATTTTAGTAGTTGGCGGTTATATCTTGTCTAATTAATTTTAGTTTTCACAGATCCTAATTTTTCAATTATACCTTTGTAAATACCTTTGCTTAAAATTGGAACAACTCCAACTGATGAACCAGTGAAAACATAAAAATCTTTATCATGTTTAATTTTATCTTTCTGAAGCTTTTTTAAAACGAATAATAAAGAATTCATAGGATTTATATAAACAGTATTGGTATTACCATTTACAGATTGTTTAATCTTTGAATTAGAAATATTCGTTTTTAAATTTTTTATATTGTTATTCTTATATTTTTTTCTTGGACCAATTATAAATTTTATATTGGCTCCAAAATCAGAACATAAATCTCCAAAACTTTTTATACCTTTTTTCTTCTGCCTATATCCAACTACTTCAATGCAAGGAGCAATATAGTTTATAAATTTTTTCATATTATTTTTTGATATACTTTTTTTAAAATTGAAAAAATTCTTTTTAAGGTGATAACAAACTTCAAGTTCAATTCCTAAAGTATATTTATTAATTTTCACGGATTTGTTATTTTTTAAAACGTTGTGTTTGTAAACAGAGGCATAGAAAGGTTCTTTTTCTTTCAGTTTTTTTATAATAGGTATGCTTGTTCCCCCTGCTTTAAAACCTATAATTGGTTTTTTAATTTTACTTTCACATAATTTTCTAAATTTATCAGCATTTGAAAGTTTTTTTGTGTATTTACTTGAAATAGGATTTATAATTTTGTTTTTCAGGAAAGCTTTTACAAGTTTATCAGCGACTAAATTTGAATTTTTATCTCTCATTAATATCGTCTCCTAAATAAATTCCTAATGAGAGAGCTGTTTCAACTAAAGAGTCTTTTCTCTCTACATTTTTGTAAGTTTTAATTCCTTCATCAATAGGTACATCTATTACTCTTCGGTCTTTCCATGCAACCATTCGATCAAATTTTTTTTGGTTTAATAAATCTACAGCATAAACTCCAAAAGCGCTGGCTAATATTCTATCACTTGCTGTAGGTGGAGCTCCTCTTTGAACATGACCAAGTGATGTTACTCTACATTCAACATCAGTTTTCTTCATCAATTCCTGAGCTATATAATCTCCAATACCACCAAGTCTTTGCTCACCGTCCATATATTTGTGTACTACTCTTGAACCATCCTCTTTTTTAACCGCTTCAGCAACTACGATTAACGAGTATTGAATATCATTTTTTTTCATAGAATTTAGTTTGTTAATAATTCCATCTATTGAATACTTTATTTCAGGAATTAAAATGATATCTGCGCCTCCTGCTATGCCTGCATTTAGTGCGATGTGACCTGCATCACGGCCCATAACCTCGAGTATCATGGATCTTCTGTGGCTAGCTGCTGTTGATTGTAAATTGTCCAATGCTTGAGTTGCAACGTCTACCGCTGTATGAAAACCTATTGAGCTTTCAGTTGCTCCTACGTCGTTATCAATTGTTTTAGGAATAGCCACTATTTTCATATTACCTTCTTTTGCTAATTTTTTAAGTATTTGCATACTACCGTCTCCTCCGATGATTATAAGACCATCAAGTTTCATTGAATGATATCCTTCAATTATTTCTTTTGATTTATCGACGTGTTTTCCATCTCCTATTGGAATTTTAAACGGGTTACCTTTATTGGTAGAACCTAAAAAAGTTCCTCCTTGTCTTAATAAATATCCCCCAAAAGTTTTATGAGTTAGATGCATAACATCCACTGGGCGTTTGATTAGGCCTGCCGTACCGTCTCTTATTCCATATACATCCATATTATATTTATTCTTTGCTCTATAAAAAATTGATCTTATGGCAGCATTGAGACCTCCACAATCACCGCCACTAGTTAAAATTCCTATTTTTTTATCACTCATTTAAATAAATTTTTCTTTAATATTTTTTTTTAAGAGAAGTGGTGTTATAACATAAAAACCCCTTAATGGAAAAAAAAGCAAAAATTATAGCTACCTTAGGACCAGCAATTTATAGCGAAAATAAGTTGAAAAAGCTTGTTAATTTAGGAGTTGATGCATTCAGAATTAATTTTAGTCATAACACAAAAGGGATTAATAAAATAATTTCACGAATAAGAAAAATAGAGAAAAAAAATGGAAAAAAATTATCTCTAATAGCTGATCTTCAAGGGGTTAAACTTCGAATAGGTAAATTTAAAAATGAAAATCAAAAAATTAGTTTTAACCAAAAATATACATTTGATAATAAAAAAATTCCCGGCGATTCAAAAAGAGTAAATTTTCCCTATACAAGAATTATTAAAAAGTTAAAAAAAGGAAATAAGATTTTAATCGATGATGGAAAATATCTGTTCTCTGTAATTGGAAAAAAAGGAAATTCAATTATAACAAAATGTCGAAGTCATAATTGTATACTCAAAAGTAATAAGAGTTTTCATGTTCCAAATTTAGATGTTACTTTTAATAAACTTACAAGAAAAGATAAGAAGGATATTAAGACTGCTATAAAACTTGGGTGTAATTGGATTGCACTTTCTTTTTTACAAAATGAAAAGTTAATTCTTGAGGCAAGAAAATTAATTAATAAAGATATGGGTATAATTTCTAAAATAGAAAATAAGTATGCTTTAAAAAATATTGAAAAAATTATTCAAGCTACAGACTCATTAATGATTGCTAGAGGAGATTTGGCTGTTGATATTGGTCATAGTGAAGTACCGAAAGTTCAATTAAGTCTTATAAAAAAATGTTCTCAATTTTCAAAATCTGTAATCGTTGCTACGCAAATGTTAGAAAGTATGATTGAAAATAATACTGCAACTAGAGCAGAAATAAACGATATTGCTACAGCAATATTTCAAGGTGCGGATACTGTAATGCTGTCTGCAGAAGCAGCAATTGGTAAATTTCCTACTCAAGCTGTTTCTACTATGACGCAAACAATTTTATCTACTGAAAAATATAAAAGAGAACACATAGAAGATTTTAAGAATTCTATAATTACTAATAAAGATCCAGTTAAATCTATTCTTCTCTCTGTAAAAGATATGGCTTACAACCCAAAAGTAAAAGCTATAATTGTTTTTTCTAACTCAGGAAAATCCGCAAAACTTGTTTCTGCCATGCGTCCAGCTGCAAAAATTGTAACTATTTCTCCTAATATTAATGTGAGTAGACAGGTATCATTACTTTGGGGTGTGCAATCTATAAATAGTAGAGATGCAAATGGATGGAAAGATATGATGTCAATATCTAAAGAAATCATAAAAAAATTAAGATTTATTCAAAAGAATGACTTCGTAGTCATAACTGCTGGCCTACCTTTTGGTAAGGCTGGTATGACTAATATGGTTAGGCTTTATAAAGTAGGTTCTTAATGGAAAATAATTATAGTATCGACGAAATTTTATCAGCAATTAACGACCTTCAAAATAAAAGAAAAGATAAAAATAAAAATATTTTTAAAGAACTACCAATTAAATCTGATGCTTCAAATATACCTAAAAATACACTTAGATTGATTGAAGAAGCTGAGAAATCTAAAAATTAAATTAAACCAGATACCTGAATAGCTGTATCACACATCCTATTAGAAAATCCCCATTCGTTATCATACCAAGAGAGAACTCTGCTAAATTTTCCTTTGATAACTTGGGTTTGAGTAATGTCAAAAATCGAGCTATGAGGATTATGATTAAAATCTTTTGATACTAAAGGCTTTTTGTTTACATCTAAGATTCCTTTCAACTCTCCTTTCGCGGCATTTGTCATAGCTTCATTAATACTCTCTGATGTTACTTCTTTATCAGTAACCAATGTTAGATCAATTAATGAAACATTTGGTGTCGGAACTCTTATAGCTGTTCCATCTAACTTTCCTTTTAAACTAGGCAGAACTAAACTCATCGCTTTGGCAGCTCCTGTTGAAGTAGGTATCATTGCTCCTTCTGTAGAACGAGCTCTTCTTAAATCTTTATGTAATGTGTCTAGCAATTTTTGATCACCTGTATAACTATGGATTGTAGTCATATAACCATAACTTATTCCAAAGGTTTTTTCTAAAACCATTGCAACAGGAGCTAAACAATTTGTAGTGCACGAACCATTAGATATAATATTATATTCTTTTTTTAACTCTTTGCTATTAACGCCTTGAACTATTGTAAAATCTACTTCTTTACCAGGAGCAGAAATTATTACTTTTTTTGCTCCACCTTTTATATGTTTTTCTGCTGATGACTTATCTAAAAATATACCAGTGCATTCTAAAACTACATCAGCACCTACTTTTCCCCAAGGGATATTGGCTGGATCCTTTTCTGCAAAAACTTTTATTTCTTGATTACTGATTTTAAAACCATCTTTTGAAGTCTGAATATCTTCATTAATGATGCCATGAGTGCTATCATATTTAATTAAGTGCGCATTAGTTTCTATTGATCCTAAATCATTAATTGCAACAACTTGAATTTTATTTTTATAATTTTCTAAAATAGCTCTTAAAATTAATCTACCTATTCTACCAAAACCATTAATGCCAACTTTAACCATTTAATCTCCTTTAACGAATAATATCTAGACGTATCTAAATACAACAACTGCATAGCCAATGCAAATTATTGTTGCAATCCACAGTACGCTTCCAACTAGAGCTAGCCAAAATAAATGTATGAACGCACTGCCTAGTAATGAAATAAATAATCTATCGCCTCTAGTTGTGTCTAATCCTAAAATTCCCTTTCTTGGGTTACCTCCTGGTGATTTTTTTTCCCAGATAACCATTGCGGTTAAACATAAAGCTATGAATATAAAAAATGTAGCTGTCTGCCAGGTCCATGCCATCCAAGTAATAAATTCAAATTCAAAAAAGCCTTTTTCCTTTTCCTTAGCCATATCACCCCAAGTAGCAGCATTTAAAATATTGAACATTATCATACTCTTCCTAACGCAAACCCTTTGGCTATATAGTTTCTTACGAAATAAATTACGATAGCACCAGGAATAATTGTTAAACTTCCTGCAGCAGCTAGTAGTCCTAATTCATATCCAGATGTACTAGCGGTTCTTGTCATTGTTGCAGCAATCGGTTTTGCTGCCACCGCAGTTAAAGTTTTTGCTAATAATAATTCAACCCAAGAAAACATGAAACAGAAAAACATTGTAATACCTATACCTGCAGTGATTGTTGGAATAAATATCTTGAAGAAAAATCTCCAAAATGAATAACCGTCAACATAAGCTGTTTCATCTAGTTCTTTTGGCACCGAGGACATAAATCCTTCTAAAATCCAAACTGCTAAAGGAATATTAAACAAACAATGTGATAAAGCTACAGCTACATGAGTATCAAACAAGTTTACAGATGAATAAAATTGAAAAAATGGCAAGGCAAATACTGCTGGAGGGGCCATTCTGTTAGTTAATAGCCAGAAAAATAAATGTTTATCACCTAAAAATTTATATCTAGAAAAAGCGTAAGCTGCAGGTAGTGCAGCTGCCACTGAAATCACGGTGTTCATCACTACGTAATAAATAGAATTAAGATACCCAGTATACCAAGTACTGTCGGTAAAAATTTTCTTATAATTATCTAATGTAAATTCTTGAGGCCATAATGTGTAAGTGTTTATAATCTCAGTTGTTGTTTTAAATGACATGTTAAGCAACCAATAAATTGGAAGCATCAAGAAAATAATATAAATTGTAGGAACTACCCACTTAGCTTTCTTCATGATTTCTCCTCATTTCTCATCATTAATGTGTAGAATACCCAACAGACTAAAAGTACTATAAAGAAGTATATCAACGACATTGCTGCAGCTGGTCCTAAATCAAACTGTCCTAATGCCATTTTAACTAAGTCTATAGATAAAAATGCAGTAGCATTGCCTGGACCGCCTCCAGTTAAAACAAATGGCTCAGTATAAATCATGAAACTGTCCATAAATCTTAAAAGTATTGCTATCGTTAATACTTTTTTCATTTTAGGTAATTCAATTTTCGTAAAAATTGCCCAACGACTAGCCCCATCAATTTCTGCTGCTTGATAGTAAGCAGGTTGAATAGATCTTAATCCTGCATAAGACAATAAAACTACTAACGATGTCCAATGCCAAACATCCATTAGTATAGTTGTAAACCAAGCATCACCAATTTGTTGAGTAAAGTTATAATCAAATCCTAAAGCATTAAGTGAATGACCTAAGAAACCAATATCTGGTAACGCAAAAATATTCCACATAGCTCCTACAACGTTCCATGGAATTAAAAGTGGCATAGACATTAAAACCAAACAAACAGGTACTCCTACTCCCTCTTTAGGCATAGTAAGTGCAATAGCTATTCCTAACGGAATTTGAATAAATAAAATTATAAAAGTAAATAAAAATTGTCTACCAAGTGATGCGTGAAATCTTTCGGATAACATTATTTGTTTAAACCATCTTGTACCCTCCCACATAAAAACATTATTCCCAAAAGTTTCCTGGAAAGCATAGTTTACTACTGTCATTAATGGAATAATGGCATTGAAAGCTACTAGCACAAATACTGGTATTACAAAAAACCATGCTTTTTGATTTACTGTTTTATTCATTCTATTATCCAACTATCTCCATATGTATAAGTATATTCTTTTTTAAATTTTAAAAATGCAGATCCTGAAGGAATATCTTCATTAGACTTTGCAATAATTTTAATTTTTCCAGTTTCGCTCTCAGTATCTACAATTTTGTGCCTTCCAGTATTACTTACTGATAAAACTTTGACTGGAATTCCCTCATTACTAAAAGATATAAATTCAGGTCTCACACCAACCTCTGTCTTGTGAAAATTACTTTTTTTAATTTGTTGGTGAGTTTCTATTTTTTTCCCATTAACGATCACTTCATTTCCTTTAATTTGACAAGGTAAAACATTCATGCCTGGTGAACCAATAAAATATCCGACAAATGTATGCTTGGGTTTTTCAAACAAATCTACTGGTGTTCCTGTTTGAACAATTTGACCTTCATGCATTACAACTACTTGATCAGCAAATGTTAAAGCCTCTGTTTGATCGTGTGTAACATAAATCATTGTTCTATTAATCTTTTGATGAAGTTCTTTAAGTTTAGATCTTAAAATCCATTTCAAATGTGGGTCGATTACAGTTAATGGTTCATCAAACATAATAGCATTTACATCTGATCTTACCAATCCACGCCCTAGTGAAATTTTTTGTTTACCATCTGCAGTTAGACCAGAAGCTCTATTGTTTAATGTTGAAGATAATTCCAACATTTCAGCTATCTCATGAACTTTTACTTTGATCTCTTCCTCTGGAATTTTTCTATTTCTTAAAGGAAAAGCTAAATTATCATACACTGTCATCGTATCATAAATAACTGGGAATTGAAAAATCTGTGCTATATTTCTTTCTACAGGATTCAATCCAGAAATAACTTTATCATCAAATAATATATCGCCTTTAGTTGGTGTAATTAGTCCAGAAATAATATTTAATAATGTTGTTTTTCCACAACCTGATGGGCCTAATAAAGCATAAGCACCCCCATCATTCCAATCAATGTCTACTCCTCTGATTGCCCAGTCAGCATCTGAAGACTGAGTTTTTAAATAACTATGGCTTAAACCTTTTAATGTAACTTTAGCCATTAGATACTAACCTTTCATTTTGATCAAAATAAACAAATTCATCTGTATTCATGTATAAATTCATCTCATCGCCAACGTTTTTTTGAAACACTCCATTAGACAAAGAAACCCAATTCAAATTTCCGTTTGTAAAGTGGATTAAGCTCTCAGAACCGCTAATTTCAGAAATTAAAACTTTGCCTTTTATCTCAAGTGTATTGTTGCCCTCTTTATACGTGGTAATATTGTGGGGTCTAATACCTACTTTATATTCACCATCTTTGATGTTTAATTTAGTCTTCCATTGAATGTCATTCTGTAAAAATGAACACATGTCTCCTAATTTTTTTATTTTAGCTATATTCATTGGTGGATCACTAAAGACCTGAGCTGAAACTAGAGAGTTTGGTTTGTTGTAAGTATCTAAAGTTTTTCCATATTGAATAATCTTACCTTCTTGTAACGTTGCAGTATTACCACCTAAGAGCAAAGCTTCTGAGGGTTCTGTGGTTGCGTAAACTACTATACAATCTCTATTTTCAAATAATTTTGGTAATTCTTCTCTTAATTCTTCTCTTAATTTAAAATCTAAGTTTGCAAGTGGTTCATCTAAAAGAATTAAGTCTGAGTCTTTTACAAGTGCTCTTGCTAAAGCAGTTCTTTGTTGTTGTCCTCCAGAAAGCTCATTTGGTTTTTTATTCAACATTCCAGAAAGTTTTAGTAATTCTGCAACTTTCCCAACTCTCTGTTTTGTTTCATCTGAACTTACTCCGGTAATTTTTAATGGAGATGCAATATTGTCATAAACTGTGAAGTTGGGGTAATTAATAAATTGCTGGTAAACCATTGAGACATTTCTTTTTTGAACTTTCATACCTGTTACATTCTCATTGTTAAACCAAATCTCGCCTGATGTTGGTTTATCTAAGCCAGCCATAATCTGCATTAAAGTAGTCTTTCCAGCTAAAGTAGAACCTAAAAGAATGTTAATCGTATTTTTTTGTAATTTTAAATTTGTTCGATAAATATGAGTGTCTAATCCTACTTTTTTTTCAACATTTTTTAATTCTAAGCTCATAATTTTTGAATTTCGTTTTAAAAAAAGGGGGCTGTTAAGCCCCCTTTAAATTTAGATTTAACCTAAATTAATTCCAAGCTTTAGAGAATGGAACTGTTTTACCTTTAGGTTTTTCGTTACGTTTTGCTTTTGGTGATCCTGGTTGTTTCAACCAATAATCAGCGCCTTTCGGCTTAGCTAATCTTGGACCACATCCACCGTATGTATTGTTTGCTTTATCAGCAGCTTCCATACGAGACATAACTAAATTCATCTCTTCTGCAAGACGATCCATAGCTTGTTGTGGAGTAAACGCACCTGAGTTTACATCTCCAATTTGTTGCCACCAGATTTGTGCAAGTTTCGGATAGTCCGGAACATTGATACCTGTTGGTGACCACAAAACTCTATTTTTAGATCTGTAGAATTCTACAAGTCCGCCAAGTTTTGGAGCTCTCTTCGTAAAGTGTTTGTGATTAATTGTACTATCTCTTATGATAGTTAAACCAACATCACTTTTCTTAAGATCTACAGTTTTTGATACTACAAACTGAGCGTATAACCATGCAGCTTTTCTTCTGTCAACTGGAGTAGACTTAAATAAAGTCCATGATCCAGCATCTTGATAACCAAGCTTCATACCTTCATCCCAGTAAGGACCTTTTGGTGATGGTCCCATTCTCCATAAAGGATTACCGTTATCGTCAACTGTTTTGTTTCCAGAACTCTTTGGAGCAACCATTGATGCCGTAAACGCTGTATACCAGAAAATTTGCTGAGCAACATTTCCTGATGATAAAGCTGGCAGAGACTGATAGAAGTCCATCGCTGCAGCACCTGGAGGTGCATAAGCTCTTAACCACTCGTCCCATTTTCTGATTGCATATACGGCAGCAGGACCATTTGCAGCCCCACCTCTTGCTACGTCAGCACCAACTGGGTTACAAGAACCTTTTTCCATTCTTATTCCCCACTCATCTACTGGTACACCATTAGGCTTTCCAACTGAACCTGCGCCAGCCATTGATAACCACGCGTCAGTCATTCTCCATCCTAAATCTGGAGCTCTTTTACCGTAGTCCATATGACCGTATACTCTAACACCGTCTATATTCTTCACATCTTTAGTAAAGTATTCTGCGATGTCTTCATAAGCAGACCAGTTAACTGGCACACCTAAATCATATCCGTATTTAGCTTTGAAACCTTTTTTGATTTCAGGTCTATCAAACCAATCTTTTCTAAACCAGTAAAGGTTAGCAAATTGTTGATCAGGTAATTGATATAAATCACCATCTGGACCTGTAGTAAATGATTTACCGATGAAATCATCGATATCTAATGTTGGTAAAGTAACGTCTTTACCTTCACCTTTCATCCACTTAGTTAAGTTTACTGCTAACTGAAGTCTTGAATGTGTACCAATCAAATCTGAGTCATTGATATAGGCATCATACAAGTTTCTTCCAGTTTGCATTTGAGTTTGTACAGCTTGTACTACTTCTCCTTCTCCAAGTAACTGGTGATTAACTTTAATTCCAGTTATCTCTTCAAAAGCTTTTGTTAAAACTTTTGATTCATATTCGTGAGTTGGAATAGTTTCTGACAATACATTTATTTCCATTCCTTTGAATGGCTTTGCAGCATTGTGAAACCAATTAAGTTCTTTCTCTCTTTCTTTTGCAGAAATTGTTGAAAGACTAAACTCACCATCTGACCATTTCTTAATTGCCGCTCCGTGTCCGTCTGCTACAGCATTTGAAATAGTTAATAGAGAAATTGAAACAGCAACAGCTAAAATACTCTTAAATGTTTTAAACATAGATTATTTCCCTCGTTGTTGTTGTTAATTATATTATTGAACCAAAAATCAACTGTAATGTACAGAGAGTAAAATTAAATAATTACAACTTAGAGGTGTGTTAATTTATTAAAGCCCGCTTGACCGCTTTTTCCCAACCTTTAATTAGTGCTAATCTAGATTTATTTTTCATTTTTGTAGAAAACTTTTTATCTAAATGCCAATTTTTTGAAATATCTTTTAATGATTTATATACACCGATTTGTAACCCAGCCATAAAAGCTGCTCCTAAAGCTGTGGTCTCTTGAACTTTAGGTCTTAAGACTTTTACATTCACAATGTCTGACAAAAATTGAGAGAACCAATTATTCATAACCATACCACCATCTACTTTTACTATTTTGGGTCTAAGACCATCATGTTTCATGGCTTCAAAGAGATCAAAAGTTTGATAGGCTACTGCTTCTATAGTAGCTCTAACTATTTCTTTAGGGCTTGTATCCCTTGTAATGCCACTTAAGACACCTCTGGCATTGGCATCCCAGTAAGGGGCTCCTAATCCTGTGAATGCAGGAACTAAATAAATGTCATTATTATTATTAAGTGATTTTACTATTTTTTCTGTTTCAGGTGCTTTCTTAAAAAATTTCATTCTGTCTCTCAACCATTGAATCCCTGCTCCAGCTATAAAGATTGAGCCTTCCATTGCGTATGTTGTTTTACCCTTAATCCTATAGGCAATTGTCGTCAATAAACGATTTTTTGAATAAATTTTCTTTGAACCTGTATTTAATAAAACGAAAGCTCCTGTGCCATATGTGCTTTTTAAAGACCCTGGTTCGAAACAACATTGACCAATAGTTGCTGATTGTTGATCTCCCACTACACCATTTATAGGTATTGATTTTCCGGTAATTAACGAATGAGTTTGTCCATAATCATCTGCACAATCTTTTACTTCGGGTAAGATATGTTTTTTAATCTTAAGTAAGTTTAATATTGTATCATCCCATTTATTAGATGAGATATTATAAATCATTGTTCTACTAGCATTAGTGGCATCTGTTGCGTGAACTTTGCCTTTTGTGAGTCTCCATATTAAAAAACTATCAATTGTTCCAAACAATAACTGTTTTTTACTCATTAATTGTCTTGCTTTTGGCACATTATCTAAAATCCATTTGATTTTAGTTCCAGAAAAATAAGAGTCGATAAGCAGCCCTGTCTTATTAAAAATCATCGTATCCTTATTTTGCTTTCTAAGTTTTTTACAAAATTCTTCTTGTCTTCTATCTTGCCATACGATTGCTTTATATACAGGCTTGCCTGTTTTTTTATCCCATAAAACTGTAGTTTCTCTTTGATTTGTAATTCCAATACTTAAAATTTCACCTTTTAATATATTTGCTTTCTGAATTACATCTTTTAAAGTTTTAATGGTTGTTCTCCATATTTCATCGGGGTCATGTTCAACCCATCCACTTTTGGGGAAGTATTGAGTAAATTCTTTTTGCGATGAAAAAATTGGTTTACCTTTAATATCAAAAAGAATTGATCTATTTGATGTTGTTCCAGCATCAATTGAAATTATAAATTTTTTCATTATCTAAAAGCTTCCCAATTAAATTCAAGTTTTTTATCCTCAACAATAGCATTAATCATACTGAGCATTAAAGGTAATTTTTTTTCATCAAAATCCTCATTTACTTTTTTAGCAATCTCTATTGCTAAGTCTGCACCCTCAACAGTTACTTTTTCCATTTTTGTTTTTTTTGCCTCTGAAAAAGTTAAACCTTCACCGATATAAAACCCCATCTTAGAGTTTCTGCCTCCATTAGAACTAACATATAGATCACCTAAACCCGCTAAACCTTTGACTGTTTCTTTTTTACCTTTCAAGTGTTCAACAAATATTTCCATTTCATGAATTGATTGCTTTATTAAAGCTGAGGCGGTATTTAAATAGTTCTTTTCTCTCACTTCATCTGAAATATTTTTGCTACATAAACCCTTTGCTGCTCCAACTGCCATAGAAAAAATATTTTTTATAGCTGCAGATACCTCTACTCCGTTTAAATCATCTGAAAACGAAGTGTGGTAGTAATAAGTATTTAACATATCTGCTATTTTTTTTGCAGTTTTAATATCTTTATTAGCAATAACTACGCTACTGTGAACTCTATTTGCCAATCCCGCTGCGAGACAAGGACCTCCCACTGCTGAAATATTTGTTTTTGTAATCCCTTTTTCCAACAATAATCTCTGAAGTTTATCTACTAGTAGCTCATACTTATTTTTATGAATGCTCAAACCTTTTGTAAGCATTAATAAATTAGGAATTTGTTTTCTACTATAAATACTAACTAATTGATCTGCTACCCATTCAATACCTTTGGAGCTTATTCCAAGGACTATTAAATCAACGTTTGATTTAAGCACTTGATCGAATTTATCAAATTTAAAAATCTTAATTTCTTGGGGTATTTTAGCGTTTAATCCTACATGTAAATTTTTATTAGCTCGAAAATCATCAATAAAATCATTTTCTAAATGAGTACCGATAATATTAACATCGTGATTATTATCTAAGCAAGGTAACGCAAAAGCTGTGCCCATTGCACCTGCACCAATA
>CABYYJ010000010.1 GCA_902523185.1 uncultured Pelagibacteraceae bacterium
AAAGGATATTACGATAAGTATCTATTTAAATTGAGCAAAATTAATAAAAAAATTATTTCTATCGGTGTTGCTTTTTCTTTTCAAAAACATCATAAACTTCCTAGTAATAATTTAGACTTTAAACTTGATTATGTTTTAACAGAAAAAGGTCTAATCAAATGAAATTTTTAATTTTAGGTGACTTAGTCGGTTCATCAGGGCGAAAAGCTCTTAATAAATATTTAAAAGAAATTATCGATGCTCATAGAATAAATTTTACTGTACTAAATGGAGAAAATGCTGCTGATGATGGACACGGAATTCCAAAAGATATTGCTAATGAATTTTTTACATTAGGTGTAGATGTAATTACTTCAGGTAATCATATTTGGGATAAAGAAGAAACAACAACTTATATAGATAAAGAAAATAGACTTCTTCGTCCTGCAAATTTGGTTAACGGCTCACCAGGAAAAGGTTTTGGAGTTTTTTTATCAAAAGATAAAAAATATAAAATAGGTGTTATCAATTTAATGGGTAACGTTTTTATGAGAAAAACTGAAGATGTATTTAAGGCAGCTCGTGAAATAAGAAAAAAATTTACTCTTAAAAAAGATGTAGATTTTTTGATAGTTGATATTCATGGAGAGACTGCGAGTGAAAAAATGGCAATGGGTCATTTTTTTGATGGCAAGACTACTTGCGTTATAGGCACCCATACTCATGTACCTACATCTGACACTAGAATTTTAAATAATGGCACTGCGTATCAAACTGATATTGGAATGTGTGGAGATTACAATTCAGTTATTGGTTTTAATAAAGAAAATTCTCTTAAAAGATTTTTTAAAGAAAAAGATTCAATTAAACATTTTCCTGCAGATGGTGAAGGAACTTTATCTGGAGTAATAGTTGAAGCAGACAAAGAGACTGGATTAGCTAAAACAATTTCTAGATTAATTGTGGGCGGTAGTTTAGTACAATAGTTATGGCAGGGCACTCACATTGGGCTGGTATAAAACATAAAAAAGGTAGAGCAGATAAAGAAAGATCAAAAATTTTTTCAAAGCTTTCTAAAGAAATCACTGTAGCGGCGAAACTTGGAGATAAAAATCCAGATATGAATCCAAGGTTAAGATCAGCTATTCAATCAGCAAAACAAGCTAATATGCCTAAGGAAAATATTTCAAGGGCGATAAGCAAGTCAGAAATTTCTGGAGATGAAAACTATGAAAATTTGAGGTATGAGGGATTTGGTCCTTTTAGCACTGCGATAATAATAGAAACACTTACTAACAATAAAAATAGATCTGCTTCAAGCATTAGAACTATATTACAAAAAAACGGTGGAAGACTAGGTGAGACCGGATCCGCTACTCACATGTTCCATAACTATGGTATAATCCATATTGATAGAAAAAAAATTAGCGATGATGAAGTTTTTGAAATAGCGATAAATGCTGGAGCAAAAGATTGTTCTCAAGTGAACGGAATACACGAAATTTTAACTGAAAAAGAGGACTTCTATAAAGTTAAAACATTACTTGAAAAAAAAATTAGTTTTTTCTCTTATTCTGGTATTGAATGGAGAGCTTTAAGTTATTTAAATTTGAACAAAGACCAAAGTAAAAAAATGGTTGAAGTTTTACAAAGTCTCGAAGATTTGGAAGATGTTCAAGAGATATTTACTAATGCAAACCTAGAAATTTGAAGGCATGAGAATATTAGGAATAGACCCTGGTTTGAGTGGCGCAATAGCAATTTTAGAGGAAAAAAAAGTCTTAAGTATTTTTGATATGCCAGTAATGGCAGACGGAAAGAAAAATAAAAGGCAACTTAATAGCGCTCAACTGGTAAATATTATCAGAGAAAATATTGCAGGGGCACATGAAATAGCTGTGATTGTAGAACAAGTAAATGCTATGCCAGGTCAAGGGGTTACTAGTATGTTTAATTTTGGTCAAACTTTTGGAGCAATTAAAGGAGTTTGTGCAGCTTTAAACTTATCAATTTTTTTTGTGAGACCCTCTAAATGGAAAAAACATTTTGAATTAATAAATTCTTCAAAAGACTCCAGTAGGACTAAAGTTATAGAAATGTACCCATCTTTATCAAATCAATTAAGCAAAAAAAAAGATGTAAATAAATCTGATGCAATTTTAATAGCTAGATATTATAGCGAAACAAGATTAAGAGACTAATATACGGATTAATTCCTAAAAAAACGCCAAATTCATGACACATTCTAAAAGTAATTAACTTTTATGGAACAAGATATAGCTACTCAAGTTGTTGGCCTAGGGGGTGCTTCAGATTTTTCTTTATGGAGCCTTTTTTTAAGAGCTGATTTTGTAGTAAAGTTCGTAATAGTTTTACTGATAGCTAGTTCAATTTTTTCTTGGGCATTGATTTTTGATAAAATTAAACTTTTTAAATCTATTAATAAATCAACAGAGGATTTTGAAAAAAAATTCTGGAAAGCAAAATCGGCAGAAAATTTTAATAACAATTTACCCGCAAATACTAACGATCCAGCAACTTTGATTTTCAAAGCAGCAATGACCGAATTACTAAAAACAAAAAGACAATCTTCGGCGGTTCAAAGTGCAAGGGTAGAAAGAATTTTGGAAATTGCAACTGATAACGAAATGAAAAAAGTTGAAAAAAATTTTACATTTCTCGCTACTATAGGCTCTACCGCTCCCTTTATCGGATTATTTGGAACTGTTTGGGGTATAATGAATTCTTTTCAATCTATTGCTATTTCGAGGAATACTAGTTTAGCTATAGTTGCTCCAGGTATCGCTGAGGCATTATTTGCTACCGCTTTAGGATTATTAGCGGCAATTCCAGCAGTCGTTGCTTACAATAAGTTTAACAGTGACTCTAGAAGATACTTTTCTAGAATAGAAAATTTTTCAAAAAGATTTTTATCAATAATTTAATAATGACTTTCAAATTTAACCGCTCTAAAAACGAACCAATGAGTGAGATCAACGTAACTCCGTTTGTAGATGTTATGCTAGTACTTTTAATTATTTTTATGGTTACTGCTCCACTTCTTACAGTTGGTGTTCAAGTTGATCTACCTGAGTCAGCGGCAGACTCTCTTCCAGATGACCAAGAACCTTTGACAATAAGCATTAATTCTAAAGGGGAAATATATATTCAAGAACATCAGGTTACTTATCAAAAAATGGTTCCAAAACTTTTAGCAATTGCAAAAAACCGAACAGATACGAGAATTTATGTTAGGGGCGACAAAAACATTAATTACGGTAGAGTGCTTGAAGTTATGGGAACTCTCTCTGGTGCAGGATTTTCTAAAGTTGCTTTAATTTCTGAACCTTATAAAAATTAGGATGAAACATGATAAGAAGTTTAATTTACTCAGTTACATTTCATTCAATAATGATACTATTAACTGTTTTAAGCCTTCCTTTTATGCTTAGAGAGCCAATAGAATTACCCCCAATAGTTTCCATGGAATTAATACAAATCTCAGATAAAACAAATATACCTTACGCACCGAAAGTTAGAAAAATAATTGCAGAGACTAAAAAAAAAGAAGAAAGAGTTGTTTCAGAACAAGCTCCACCTTCTGCAAAAGCTAAAGAAAAACCTGATAGAATTCCTCTTCCAAACGAAAAAAAAGAGGAAAAAAAACTATTAAAAAAAAAACAAAATCCTGAAGAGATAAAACCAGAAATAAGACAATCATCGGAATTTGAAAAAAAAGATTTAATTGACACTAATCAAATAGCCGCTTTAATTGATAAAGCAAAAGAAACTGAGGCTGTAAAAGAAAAGAAAAATAATAAAATTTCTCAAAGCAACAAAAAAGACTCCTTCACAAATGTACTTACTCTTTCAGAAGAGGATGCTTTAAGAGCCCAAATATTTGGGTGTTGGAGTGTACCTTTAGGACTCCCATACGATCAAAATTTATTAGTACGAATAAAACTACAGTTAAAAAAAGATGGAAGTATTATAAAATCTGAAATTTTAGATCATGAAAGGATGAATAAACCAGGTCAAAAATTCTATAAGGTTTTAGCAGAAAGCGCACTAAGAGCAGTAAGATTATGCCAACCTTTAAAGGTTCCAAGAACTGGTTATGAAAAATGGAAAGATTTACAACTAAATTTCAATCCAACTGAAATGTTGAAAGGTTAAAATGAGAAAATTAATTTTTTTTATATTTCTAAATTTAATTTTTGTTAATAATCTATTTGCGTTAATAGAGATTGATATCACTAGAGGAAATCTTGATCCTTTGCCAATTGCTGTATCACCTCTTCATGTTGATATTAAATCTGAATCATTTAATGATTTTAAAGTCAAAAATTTAGGTGAGAATATTTCTGAAATAATTGAAAAAAATTTTAGAAATACTGGTTTATTCAATCCGTTAAAAAAAGATGCTTTCGTTCAAAAACCTGATATTGCTCATCTCAAACCAAGATTTGAGGATTGGCGATTAATTAAAGCTCAAGCGTTAGTGACTGGAAAGTTGATTATCAAAGATGAAAAACTTAAGGTTGAATTTAGGCTTTGGGATTTAGCAGCTGCTAAAGAGATGACCGCATTAGCCTTTACTACTACACCTTCTAACTGGAGGAGGGTCGCCCATATAATTTCAGACAAGATTTATGAAAGGTTAACTGGAGAGGAAGGATATTTTGATACAAGAATTATTTATGTTGCTGAAAGTGGTCCTAAAAACCAAAGGATAAAAAAATTAGCTATAATGGACCAAGATGGATTCAATACTAAGTATCTTACGCTAGGTAATGAATTAGTTTTGACACCAAGATTTAATCCAACTAATCAAATGGTTACTTATATGTCTTATTTTAGAAATATGCCTAGGGTTTACTTATTAGATATCGAAACAGGCACCCAAGATATTGTAGGAAATTTTCCAGGAATGACTTTTGCTCCTAGATTTTCTCCAGATGGAAAAAAAATTATAATGAGTTTTGCAAAAGATGGAAATTCCGACATTTATACAATGAATTTAGAGTCTAGAAAAGTCGAGAGAATTACTGATCATTCATCTATTGATACTTCACCTTCCTTTTCACCTGATGGAAAGTTCATTGCATTTAATTCTGATCGAAGTGGTTTGCAACAAATTTATGTAATGAGAAGCGATGGAAGCAATGTAAAGCGTATTACATTTGGAAAAGGGATATATGGTACTCCAGTTTGGTCTCCAAGAGGAGACTTAATAGCCTTCACAAAAATGCATAAAGGTAGATTTTATATTGGAGTGATGAGAACTGATGGAACTGGTGAACGATTATTGACAGAAAATTATTACCAAGAAGCTCCCTCATGGTCACCTAATGGAAGAGTTTTAGTATTTTACAGAGAGACTAAGGCTGGTGAAAAAGGAGAGGGATTTTCAGCTAAATTATGGTCTATCGATATTACCGGATATAATGAGAGGAGACTGTCCACGAAAACAGACGCTTCAGACCCATCTTGGTCCTCATTATTATCTAAGTGAGGTTGAAATTTATGTAAAATATACTTGAATAACTTTAAATAATTTGATTTAACCACAATGAACCTAGGGGAAAAAATGACAATAAAAACGAATTTAAAAAACATATTACTGGTAATTTTTACCACTTTAATTCTTAGTGCTTGTTCAACAGCTAAGAAATCTGCAGATATAGAGGGTGATGTATATACTGGAAAAGAAACTGTAGAATATTTAGCAGCTGGAGTTCCAGATAGAGTATTTTTTGCCACTAATAAATCTTCTTTAACATCTGCATCTAGAGCAACTTTAAGAAAACAAGCAAATTTTTTAAGAAAAAATAAAAATTTGAATATTACTGTTGAAGGACATGCTGATGAAAGAGGCACAAGAGAGTATAACTTAGCATTAGGCGAAAGAAGAGCAAATGCAGCGAGAGATTATCTAATGACTTATGGTATCTCAGGTAAGAGAATTTCTGTAATCAGTTATGGAAAAGAAAAACCTGTAAATCCAAAGTCTTCTCCGATTTCTTGGTCACAAAACAGACGATCGGTAACAGTAAAAGTTAATTAAAATCTGTATATTTAAAAAGACCCTTTAGATTATTCTTTGATTAAAGGGTCTTTTTTTTGCCATTTTATCTCAATAAGAAAGTATAATGGCATTAATTAATAAAAATCTAAAAATAATAATAATATTAACGATCCCAATATTTTTTTTAAATTACTCATACGCAGAAGAAGAGGAGATTTATTTAGAAGCAATCTCAGATCAAATTCAGGTAATAACAAAAGATTTAAAAACATTAGAAAAAGCTGTTTATCAAAAATCAAATCTAGGTTCATCAACTAATAACTCAACTATAAATTCAGACGGGCTTAATGAAGATGTACTTACCAAACATTTGTTAAAATTAAATGAAATAGAGGATCAATTCAGAGAACTCACTAATAGATTTGAAGAGGTGAGTTTCAAATTAGATAAACTTTCTACCAGAGTTTCAAAAATTCAATCCGATAATCAATTAAGATTTTCTGATCTTGAAAACGGATCCACTAACCTTTCTGAAAAACCACTAACCCAATTACCTGGAAGCAATAAACCTCAAGACTTTGGAGCTAGTCCAGGCTACCAAACAAAGAATTTACCTTCAGAGCAAACAATTAATTCAGTTGAAACTGCACAAACTGTAATTACAGAAACACCTGAAAAAAAAGATTCTCTTTTACCAGATAAACTACCAGCGGAGCAATACGAATTCGCAGTAAGTTTTATGAAAATCGGAGATTACGAAACAGCAGAGTTTGCTTTAAAAGAATTTATAGAAAAAAACAAAGACCACGATCTAGCAGGTAGCGCTCAATATTGGTACGGTGAAACTTTTAGAATAAGACAACTTTATTCTGATGCAGCCACAGCTTATTTAGACGGCTATCAGAATTATCCAAAAAGTAAAAAAGCTCCAGATAATCTTTTAAAGTTAGGAATTACTATGGTTCAACTTGGCGAAAAAGACCAAGGCTGTAAAATGATTTTGGGGCTAAAAAAAGAATACCCAAAAGCTAGCAAGTCTGTGTTACAAAAAGCTCAGTATGAGCAAAAAAAATTCAAATGCAATTCTTAAAAATATTTTTAAGAATTTAGATACGTCATCTAATATATATTTTGATTTTAAAACAAAATTAAATAAATCTAAAAATAAATCTTTTGTTATTGCTGTTTCAGGTGGTCCAGATAGCTTAGCATTAACAGCCTTATCAAAAGCATTTAGCTATGAAAAAAAAATAAAATTTTACTATGTTTTAATAAATCATAAACTAAGAAAAAACTCTTCAAAAGAAGCCTTACAAGTAAAAAAATTGCTTAAAAAACACCAGATCTATCTGAATATTCTTACAAACCTTAAGCCAATAAAGAAAAATATTCAAAGCGAGGCCAGAAAATTAAGATATGAATTACTTGCAAAGTTTTGTAAAAAAAAAAATGTAAAAACAATCCTAACCGCACATAATTTAGAAGATCAAGTAGAAACCTTTTTTATCAGACTATCTAGAGGGAGCGGACTTACGGGCTTATCTGCAATGAAGCCGTCAAGTGAAATAAACAAAAAACTTAAATTATTCCGACCTTTACTAAATATACAAAAAAAGGATTTAATTCAAATTAGTAAAAAAGTATTTGGAAAATATTTTAAAGACCCTTCAAATAAAAATGAAAAATATTTAAGAACAAAAATCAGAAATTTGAAAGAACCACTTATCAAAAGTGGAATTAGTTACGATCAAATAATAAAATCGATAAACAATTTGGCATCTAGTAAAGATACATTAGATTATTATTATAAAAAAACTTTCAAACAATTAGTTGAAAAAACTAAAGACAAAATAACTTTAAATTTTAGTATTTTTCAAGATCTTAAAAAAGAGATTAAAATAAGAGCTATTAACGACTCAATTAGATTGCTAAAAAATAATTATTATAATATTAGATCAAAAAAAGTAGAAAATCTTGTCAACCAACTAAAAGGTAAAAATTTTAAAAAAAGCACACTAGGAGGATGCATTTTTTATGTAAAAAAAGATAAATTGTGCTTAAAAACCGAAAAATAGTATTAATTTTCCAAAAATCGGTATCAATTGTCTTATTTACAACTTGATTTAATATAAAATATACTTGTTTAATCGATTTTAATGATTATTTAGATATTATGAATTTAAAAAACTTAGTCATGTGGGTCATTATAGTCTTACTTTCAGTTGGACTATTTAATATGTTTCAAGATCCAAACAAAATTAATTCAAAAACAAACACCTTAGCGTTCTCAAATTTTTTAAATGAAGTAGACGCCGGAAGGGTAGTGGAAGTAAAAATTCAAGGAAATAATATTTCTGGCGTGTTGGCCGACGGAAAAACTTTTTCCACTTACTCACCAAACTATCCAGAGCTAGTTGAAAAACTTTCTTCGAAAGGAGTTAGCATTATTGCATCTCCTCAGGAAGATAAGATGCCTTCGTTACTAGGAATTTTATTATCATGGTTTCCTATGCTTTTACTAATAGGGGTATGGATATTTTTTATGCGACAGATGCAAGGAGGAAAAGGTGGAGCAATGGGATTTGGACGGTCTAAAGCAAAATTATTAAATGAAGCTCAAGGAAAAGTAACGTTTAATGATGTTGCAGGTGTAGAAGAAGCAAAAGAAGAAGTAGAGGAAATCGTAGAATTTCTAAAAGATCCTAAAAAATTCAGTCGACTAGGAGGAAAAATACCAAAAGGAGCTCTTTTAATAGGACCACCGGGAACTGGAAAAACCTTACTTGCTAAAGCAATTGCAGGTGAGGCGAACGTACCTTTTTTCTCAATATCAGGTTCTGACTTTGTTGAAATGTTTGTAGGAGTTGGTGCATCACGAGTGAGGGATATGTTTGAGCAAGGAAAAAAACACTCCCCTTGTATAATTTTTATAGATGAAATCGATGCAGTTGGAAGAAGTAGAGGAGCAGGATTAGGTGGAGGGAACGATGAAAGAGAGCAAACACTAAATCAATTACTTGTTGAGATGGATGGATTTGATACTAATGAAGGAATAATACTTATCGCAGCAACAAACAGACCAGATGTTCTTGACCCTGCATTATTAAGACCTGGAAGATTTGACCGACAAGTGGTAGTTGGAAATCCAGATATTGTTGGAAGAGAGGCAATATTAAAAGTTCATGTAAAAAAAATTAATACAGGTCCTGATGTAAAATTAAGAACTATTGCAAGAGGTACACCAGGATTTTCAGGAGCGGATTTAGCAAACTTAATAAATGAATCGGCTTTACTCGCTGCAAGAAAAAATAAAAGAGTAGTTACGATGTCTGATGTTGAAGAGGCAAAAGATAAAGTTATGATGGGAGCTGAAAGACGGTCTATGGTGATGTCTGAAGATGAAAAAAAACTCACTGCTTACCATGAAGGTGGCCACGCAATCGTAGCTCTTAATGAAACTGCATCAGATCCAATTCACAAAGCTACAATCATACCGAGAGGAAGAGCTTTGGGTATGGTTATGAGATTACCTGAGAGAGATCAATTATCGATCTCTAGAGAAAAAATGCATGCAGACATTGCAGTTGCAATGGGGGGCAGGATTGCTGAAGAGATAATTTTTGGACATGATAAAGTAACTTCTGGAGCTTCATCAGATATAGATATGGTAACTAAAATGGCCAAAAACATGGTTACCAAATATGGAATGAGTACTGAATTAGGAACGATAGCATATGGAGAAAATGAAGAAGAAGTTTTCTTAGGTAGGTCAGTCACTAAACAACAAAATATGTCTGAGGAGACCGCAAAAAAAATAGATGCTGAGGTAAAGAAGATAGTTGATAAAGGTTACGAAAGAGCAAGAAAAGTACTTACGGAAAAAATTGATGATTTACATAAAATCGCAAAAGCATTATTGATTTATGAAACTTTATCTGGCGATGAAATAAGAGATCTTATATTAAAAAATATCAAACCAACAAGATCTTTTAAAGAAGAGGAAAACGATGATGGTAAATCGTCATCTGCCTTAGGATCACTAGGATTAAAGCCTAAACCAGCAATCTAAATTGGCATGATCAAATATTACACTCGGGCGTGTAATTTCTATTATGGCACTTTAGCAAAAAAACTAATAAAAAAGAATTTAGCATTACCATTATGCGGAAGCAATAGCACAGCTTTCGACAGCCTAGAGATATATTTGAGAAAAAATAATTTTGTTAAAAGTAAAATTGTTAATATAAAACAACTGAATACTCTTTCAAAAAAAGAAAAACTATCAGTAAAAAAAGATTTGAAGAAGATTATTTCAAAAAGAAGAAATTTTCTCAAAAATGTAAATTTTTCAAACACCTCTATTATGGGAATTTTAAATCTCACTCCAGATAGTTTTTCAGATGGAGGCAGATATATTAAAACTAGAGAAGCACTTAAACATATACGCAGAATGATTAATTCTGGCGCAAATATTATTGATGTGGGGGGCGAGTCTACAAGACCAGGTGCTAAAACTGTTCTTCCAAAGATCGAGTGGAAAAGAGTCAAAAATATTTTAAAAAAATTTAAAAGTATGTTTAAAAATATCTGTTTATCTGTAGATACAAGAAAATCAGAAGTTATGATAAAAAGTTTAAAATACAGAGCCGATTTAATTAATGATGTATCTGGATTTACTTATGAAAAAAATTCATTAAAAAATTTAAAAATAAAAAATGCGGTAAAAATCCTACATCATATGCAAGGCACACCAAAAACTATGCAAAAAAATCCAAAGTATCAAAACGTTTTATTAGATATTTACGATTTTTTTGAAAAAAATATTAATAGCAATCAATTAGGTAAAAAATTAATTGTAGATCCAGGTATTGGTTTTGGTAAAACTTTGAAACATAATTTGACTTTAATTTCAAAAATTTCTTTGTTTCATAGTCTTGGGCTTCCAATTTTAGTAGGAACTTCAAGAAAAAGGTTTATAAATCAAATTTCTGGTGTATATGATAGTAAGGAAAGAACAGGTGGCACTTTGGCATCAGTAATTTACCTTCTTTCTCAAGGCGTTCAAATATTTAGAGTCCATAATGTCAAAGAGGTAAAACAAGGAATTTTGGTATTTAAAAAGATTTTAAAAAGCAAATGAAAAATAAGTATTTTGGAACTGATGGTATCAGAGGAACAGTAAATAAAGGCAATATAACTGGAGAAAAATTTTTTAAATTTGGACTAGCATCAGGTAATTACTTTAAAAATCAAAAAAAAAATAAACAGCTAGCTATAATTGCAAAGGATACAAGGTTATCAGGATATACATTGGAGCCAGCGTTAGTCTCAGGACTTGTCTCAGGAGGTATGAATGTTTTTACATTGGGGCCACTCCCAACAAATGGTCTAGCTATGTTAACTAAATCAATGAAAGCTAACATGGGAATAATGATTACCGCCTCGCATAATCCCTATCAAGATAATGGCTTAAAACTTTTTGGTCCAGACGGAATGAAATTGTCCGATAAAATTGAGGCAAAAATTGAGAAACTAATAGATGCAAGAAATACAAAACAGTTAACTAACCCAAGGCTTTTGGGTAGAGTTAAAAGATTAGAAGATGGGAATGAAAAATATGTTCAAATATTAAAAAGTAATTTTCCTAAAAATTTTCATTTACAAGGATTAAAAATTATCCTGGATTGTGCTAATGGAGCTGCATATAAAGCTGCACCTAAATTGTTAAAAGATCTGGGTGCAAAAGTAATTTCAATAGGTATTAACCCCAATGGACTAAATATAAATCAGAAATGTGGATCTACCTTTCCTTCTAAAATTCAATCTGCAGTAAAAAAATTTAAAGCTCATGTTGGTATTTCTTTTGATGGGGACGCGGATAGAATAATTATGTGTGATGAAAAAGGTAAAATTATCAATGGTGACCAAATTATAGGAATGCTTGCCAGAAGATGGAAATCAAAAAAAATTCTTAAAGGAGGAGTTGTAGGTACACAAATGTCAAATTACGGTTTAGAAAGATTTTTAATTAAAGAAAAAATTAAATTTGTTAGATCTAAAGTAGGTGATAGATATGTGAAAGAAAAAATGAAGAAATTAAATTTTAATCTAGGTGGTGAGCAATCCGGCCATATAATACTTGGAAAATTTGCCACTACTGGCGATGGACTTCTTGTCGCTTTAGAGGTTTTATTTTCTTTAAGAAAAAAAAAAAGAGCAAGCGAACTTTTAAACATTTTTAAGCCATTACCTCAAATTTTAGAAAATGTTACTGTGGAAAATAAAAATATTATTTCAAGTCTTAAATGTAAAAAAGCGATTAAAAAGGCAAATTTTATTATGGGAAAAAAAGGAAGAATTTTAGTAAGAAAATCAGGCACTGAACCAAAAATTAGAATTATGGCCGAGTCTCTTGATAAAAACCTTATCATTAAATGTATTAAGATAATAAAAAGATCTATTAATTAAATTGAAACCAAGATCAAAAATATTAATAATAGCTGGCTCAGACTCATCTGGAGGGGCAGGAATACAAGCAGATATTAAAACTGTAACAGCGCTGGGAAGCTACGCTATGACAGCCATAACAGCAATCACATCTCAAAATACAACTGGTGTAGCATCAGTTGTACCGTTAAATTTAAGCGAAATTAAAAAACAAATTTTATTTACATGTAAGGATATAAAACCGGATGCTATTAAAATAGGTATGCTTCATTCTTCAAAAGTAGTTAATTTGGTATTTGAGGTGTTAAAAAAAATTCAAACAAAAATAATAATTTTAGATCCTGTAATGGTAGCAAAAGGTGGTACAAAATTAATTGATGATAAAGCAATTAAAGTTCTTAAAAAAAAATTAATAAAAAAAGCTTATTTAATTACTCCCAATATACCTGAAGCTGAAGTTTTAGCGGAAAAAAAAATCAGTAATGTTGAAGATATGATTGATGCTGGGAAAATCCTAATAAATCTTGGTGTCAAAAATATATTAATTAAAGGAGGACACGGAAATTCAAATAAAATATTTGATATTCTAGTAAATAAAAAAGACATAAAGATTTTTGAGAATAAAAAAATAAATACCAGAAATACTCATGGCACAGGTTGTACATTATCTAGCGCTATTACAACATTTTTATCATGTGGAAAACCTTTAAAGAAATCTTGTGAGTTAGGAATTAAATATGTTAACCAAGCAATAAAAGAAAACCCAGTATATGGAAAAGGAAACGGACCAATAAATCATCTAAATTCTATTAAAATTAAAAATAAATATATAAAATGAAAAATGTTGTAGTAGTAGGTTCGCAATGGGGGGACGAAGGAAAAGGTAAAATTGTTGACTGGCTATCTAGTCAAGCAGATATAGTAGTTCGTTTCCAAGGTGGACATAACGCAGGTCATACTCTTGTAATTGATGAAAAAGTATTTAAACTTAGACTTTTACCATCTGGTATTGTTAGACAAGGTAAAATTTCAATATTAGGAAACGGAGTTGTGATAGACCCCTGGGCATTATTAGATGAAATTAAAGAAATCAAAAAACAAGGTATTGATGTAAATCCAGAAAATTTCATGATCTCTGAATCATCTTCATTAATACTTCCCTTTCATCAAGAAATGGATGAAATAAGAGAAGATGCTGCTGGTGTTAGCAAAATCGGGACTACTAGACGAGGTATTGGACCTTGCTATGAAGACAAAGTTGGTAGAAGAGCTATAAGAGTAATGGATTTAAGATCAGAAAGCAATTTAAACGATAGGTTAGAGAACGTTTTACAACACCACAATGCAATAAGAAAAGGATTGAAAAAAAAAATTTTTAAAAAAATAGATTTAAAAAAAAGATTACTTAAAATTGCGCCAGAAATACTTAAATTTGCTCAACCAGTTTGGTTAAAACTAGATTTATACAAAAAAGAGAGAAAAAAGATATTATATGAAGGCGCTCAAGGAATTCTATTAGATAACGATCACGGAACATATCCATATGTTACCTCCTCTAATACTGTTCCTGCTATGGCCGCCACAGGTTCCGGGTCCAGTCCAGAGACAATTGGCTATATATTAGGTATTACAAAAGCCTATACCACACGAGTTGGGAGCGGGCCATTTCCTACTGAATTAAAAAATAAAATTGGAGAAAACCTAGGCAGAAGAGGAAAGGAATTTGGCACTGTTACAGCTAGGAAGAGAAGATGTGGTTGGTTCGATGGAGTTTTAGTTAGACAAACTATTAAAATTTCTGGAATAAATGGAATAGCATTAACAAAATTAGATGTGTTGGATGATCTTGATGAAATTAAAATGTGTATTGGATATGAATTAGACGGTAAAAAACTTGACTATTTACCAGCAGTTTCTGAAGAACAATTTAAAATTAAACCAATTTATCAATCCTTCCCTGGATGGAAAACTAAAACTCAAGGTATAAGAATTTTGAAAGATTTACCTGAAAATGCAAAAAAATATATTTATGCTTTGGAAGATTTTGTAGGCGCTAAGGTATCAAGTATTTCTACAAGTCCAGAACGTGAAGATACAATTTTAATTGAAGATCCTTTCAAAATCTAATTAGCTGGAAGTAAATTTTTTGATTTACTAGCATTAATCATCGATTTTTGTAATTTTTCAAATGCTTTAGTCTCTATTTGTCTTATTCTTTCTCTACTTATTTTATATTTCTTACTCAATTCTTCCAATGTAACCGGGTTTTCTGACAATCTTCTTGCGTTTATTATTTCTTTTTCTCTCTCATTTAGTATTTTCATTGCCTTTTCTAACAACTCTTTTTTTTCATTAAACTCTTGTTGCTGTGAAATAATAAGTTCCTGGTCTAAACTTTCATCAATCAACCAGTCTTGCCATTCATCTGTTTCACCACTTTTTATTGGTGAATTAAGAGACTTTTCTTGGCCCATCATTCGTCTATTCATATTGACCACTTCTTTAGAGTCCACATCTAATCTCTTTGAAATTTCATCTACTTGATCTTTTTTAAGATCTCCCTCTTGGCCAGGAGCAATTTGATTTTTAATTTTTTTCAAATTGAAAAAGAGTTTTTTTTGGGCAGTAGTGGTACCCATTTTCACAAGGCTCCATGATCTTAAAACATATTCTTGAATTGCTGCTTTGATCCACCACATTGCATAGGTAGCGAGTCTAAAACCTTTATCTGGATCAAACTTTTTTACAGCTTGCATTAATCCAATATTACCCTCTGAAATTAATTCATTAACTGGTAATCCATATCCACGGTAACCCATTGCAATTTTAGCTACCAGCCTCAAGTGACTTGTCACTAGTTTGTGCGCAGATTTCAGGTTTCCACTTTCCCTCCAGTTTTTTGCTAGCATGTATTCTTCTTCCGCATCTAACATCGGGAATTTTTTAATTTGTGCCAAGTATACTGACAGACCACCAACTGAGGGTACAGGCAAATTACTTAAATGTTTATTGTCTTCCATATCTATGATTTATATATAAAAATATTTTTTTCAACTACTCAAATTATTTAGAAAACTTAACATTTTTTCAAAATCAAGTGGGTGATTTGATCCAAAACTCATCCATTTTTTTTGTGTGGGATGAATAAATTCAAGAGTCTTTGCATGAAGGGCTTGACCCTTTATTGATTTTAAGTTTTCAAGAAACTGTTCATTTATTTTTTGAAATTTTATATTTTTCTTTCCATATTGTTCATCCCCTATCAGCGAGGTACCTTTATATTTAAAATGTACTCTTATTTGATGAGTTCTTCCGGTTTCTAGTTCACACTCCACTAAACTTATTTTTGGAGTATCTTTACTACTAAATACTTTCAATGTCTTATAATTTGTTACAGCTCTTTTTCCATTTATTTCACTGACTGTCATTAATTGTCTATTATTTTTATTTCTTGCGATTAAAGTTTCAATTCTACCATTTAAAGGTCTTATAACTCCCCATACTAAACAATCATACTTTCTTTTGATTGTGTGATTGCTAAATTGCTCACTTAGAATAGAGTGAGACAAGTTATTTTTAGCAATTACCAGCAAACCACTAGTTTCTTTATCAATTCTATGAACTATTCCTGGTCTAAAATCACCATTAATGTTTGATAAATTTTTTTTATACCTAAACACAAGACCATTCGCTAAGGTATTTTGAAAGTTTCCAGCACCAGGGTGAACCACTAGGCCCTTAGGTTTATTTATCACCAAAATATCACTATCTTCGTAAATAATATTTAACTTTATTTTTTTTGGAATAAGTTCTTTTTCTCTTTTATTAACAATTTTAACGATGATTCTATCATTTTTTTTTATTTTGAGTGATGGTGATGTGCTTATTTTTCTATTTACGCTTACAAGTTTTTGTAAAATTAACTTTTTTATAAAAGATCTAGTACAATTTTTCATTTTTTTTGATAGATAAACATCTAATCTTTCAACATTGATCTTCGAGACTAAAAATTTTATTGTGTTATTCATTAATTAATTTAAAATAGAAGAACTGCGCCGGTAGCTTCAACTGGATAGAGCGCCGGATTTCGGCTCCGGAGGTTATGGGTTCGACTCCTATCCGGCGCACCAGTAATTAAATTATCCATTTTGAGAATTTTTCTTGATTATTATAAATATATTTTGGAAAATTTTCATTTAAATCTATTTTTTTAAGAGTAAAACCTCTGTTAAAAATATCCTCATTTTTTAAAATTTTTTCTTCAATACTATTTTCATTTAGCACACTGTTATTAAATTCTCCATGAGAAAAAGATTTAATCTTTTTTAATATTTGATCTGGAGTTTGCAAAAAGGAAAAGTGCCATCCACCTTCTATAATCTGTAGATGTCCTTTATCTATACGCCAGAATGGATAATTTTTGAATTTCAAATTTCTTAATTCTTGCATAGAAGAAATATTTTTCTTCTTGGTAATTTTTGATCCTATCCAACCACTTTCTTCAACATTAAGTAGATTTAATTTATACATAAACATTTTTTGAGAAAAGGCTATAAATTTTTTATTCCTATTTATGTTTTTTATTTTAGACAGATCTGGTATTTCATCTGAGTCTGATAAAATAATCAAATCCTCTGGAGAGGCATCTTTTAAACCATTAATCAAATAATTTCTTTGGTGTTGCTCTATAATAGACTCTCCACCCGTATGATTTTCAAAATTTATCTTTTTATCATAATCTGCAACAAGAAACTTAATTTTGTCTTTAAATTGTGGAAAATTTTTTATATCAAAATTAATTTTTTTGTTATGTCCCTGATGGGTTTTGGTTGACTCTGATATTACGAAGAAATCGACGTACGGATCAAGAATATTCATTCTAAGATCGACTATGTGATCCTCATTAAAATATTGAAAACAATCGTAAATAGCCATTAATTAAAATAAAAATCCTGAAAATTTTCTAAACCATCTATACTTAAATTTAATCTTCTTGAAATTATTTTTAAAAGATTAATTTGTCCAAAAATAAGCATAAGGCTCAAAAATTTTTCTTTTGATTGAAAAATAATTTTTTTACCATCATCATTACTAAAGTTTGGTATAAATAAAATATCTGCCTCTGCAGGTAATCTTGTATTGTGATTTCCAATACCTATCAAGTCAATAGCTATATAGTTTAATTCATACAAATAATCTAAAAGTTTGTTCCAACCAGGTACACCTTTGTACATAGAAAAAATGTGTGCCTCTACTTTAATTAGTAGTGGTCGAAAATTCTCCATTCCTTTGAGAACTTCAAGTTCTGCACCTTGTGTATCTATTTTAAGGTAATCAAGTTTATTGATATTTAATTGTAGTAGTAAATTGCTTAGAGTATCACATTCAACTTTCAAAGTATCTGTTACCTTGTAATTTTCATAATCTTTAGCCTTTATATTGTGGATATCAAAATTATTTTTATCAGGCTCAAACATTGATGAACTTCCGGGTCTCCTCCCGAGAATATATAAATTTTTTGATTTTTTCTCGCTCCACAATCCTTTTTCAATTAAGTATTTATTATTTTTCAGTTTTTTCGCCTCTGATTTTATAGGTTCAATTAAAATTTCCTCAAAAAAAAAATTATATTTTTCGGGAAAAAATTTATCTGAATTAAATCCGCCTTGCGCACCGACGTCAAGCGCGATAATTTTTTCATTTTTTAATAATTGCTTAATATTATTTCGAAAATCATTGTGTTGATTACTATAGTAAGCTCTTTCATTTAAAAAATTAATTACACGTCTATTAACTTTTAATTTAATGAATAATTTAAATAATAAGGGTAAAAAAAGTTTTATTAAGCTTCTTGATAACTTGAGAAATTTTTTTCTTAACATAATTTGGATAAATTACTTCTTTGTAAAAGTAGTGAGACCTATTTTTTTACCATCTATAACTGAAGACGAGCAATGAATATTAGTTCTATCAAATATTAGCATAGATCCTACCTCCCATTCATAGATAAGCTCAACCTCAAGTCCGACTAAATTTTCAATATTTTCATGATTTACATATTTCTTGTGTATGTCACTATCAAAAGGTTTTTTTCCATATAACCCTATATGCTCTGAAGACCTTTTATTTTGTCCATAATTTAATTCTTTTTTTTCTAGTTCATTTTTATCTGTAGTGAAATTAGTAGATTGACCGTAGAATCTATTCTTGAAAATAACTGTGCTACCAACTGGTGTTAAGGGTATTAATGTTTGCTTATAAATAAGATCATTTAAATTGAAACCACCGTCAATATGCAATCCAATCGGATTATAACTTTCTTGGAATAAACCTAAAATATCATCACCTTGATCTGTTTTTAAATTGTCATACTTAAACTTACCTATTTCATTGCTTAATCTTTCATAGAATAATTTTTCTAATTCCTTTCCATATTCTTGTAACCATCTTTTTTTAATAACATTTTGCTTTTTATTGTGCACAGTAATTGGCAATTCATCATAAAGTGATAAAAATTTTTCAATCTCTGATTTGTCGAATATATTTTTTAATACCCTAGGTTTACCTTCGTTTTGTTTTATCTTTTCAATTTGTTTATGCATATCACTCACCCATATTGATTAACGTTCCTCTTTTTTTTGCACCAAAATAAGAAATGTAAAAAATTATAACACCAAAAATAAAATATACTAATGATATAGATATAGATTTAAAAATATTAAAATAATCTACCGTATTATAAATTAAAATACTTCTCATTTCTTCAAATATATGGACTAAAGGCAACGCTTTAGCTAAAAACTGAAGAGCTACTGGCAAAATCTCAATCGGGTAATATATACATCCAAGAGGGGCAAGAAAGAATAAACTAGCCCATGCTATATTCTCAAATGAAGGTCCGTATCTAAGCAGCCCTGAAGTTACTAAAAGACCAAGTGTCACCCCAAATAAGTACAATGAGATTAACAAAAATATTAAAGGTATTCCTAAATTAAGAACAGAAACACCAAATAATGGTATAGCGATCAAAACCGCTGGAATTAAACCTATTAAGGTTCTTATAATGGCAGTCAAAGTAAGTGCAGCTATAATCTCTCTAATTTTTATAGGAGCAATAAATAAATTTGTAAAATTTCTGCTCCATATTTCTTCTAAAAACATCATATTAAAACTAATACTAGCTCTGAACAAAAAATCGTATAAAATTGCTGCAGTAAGTATAATTCCTACCGTGTTATTATAATATTCAGAGTTAAGTGTAAAAAATTTTGATATAAAACCCCATAAAAAAATTTGAACAGTTGGCCAATAAATTAGGTCTAAAACTCTTGGAAAAGAGTTCATAATTAAGTAAAGATGTCTTAGACCCAATGCATATATCTTATTAAAATTCATCTTTACTCCTAGCTAATTTCAAGAAAGTTTCCTCTAAATTATTTCTTCCATGATTATCAATTAATTGTTTGCAGGTTCCTTTATCTATTATTTTTCCTTTTCTCATCATTATAACACTGTCACAAAGTCGTTCCACTTCACTCATATTATGTGATGCAAGTAAAATCGTTACTTTATTCTTTAATTTGTATTCTTGAATATAACTTCTTATAAAATCTCCGATATCTGGATCTAAACTTGCAGTTGGCTCATCTAAAAGTAAAATTTCAGGTTTATTTATTAGAGACTTAGCAAGCGAAACTCTATTTTTTTGACCAGATGAAAGTTCACCAGTTTTTCTTTCAAAAAAACTTTTGATATCCAAATCTCTTGAAATATCGTTTATTCTTTCTTCAAGATTTTTAATACCATACAACCTTCCATAAATTTCAAGATTTTGCTTTACAGTCAATTTTTTTGGTAATTCCACGTAAGGTGAAGCAAAATTAAATCTTTTTAAAATTTCATCTCTTTTAAAATATTTGATTTCCTTATTTTCTATAAGAATTTCACCTGCAGAGGGAGATACCAAGCCCAACATCATTCCGATTGTTGTTGTTTTTCCACATCCATTTGGACCAAGAAGTCCAACAGTTTTATTTTTTTCTATTTCAAAACTTATATTATTTACTGCTCGGTAATTATTATAAGTCTTCGTAAGTTTTTTTATTTCTATAAACACTATTTAGATGCCCTTTTTAAACGATCATTAATTGCCAAACCCAGTCCTGTCTTGGGTATTTTTGAAACATAAATCTTTTTATATCCCTTATCTTTTATTTTTCTCATAATTTTATATAAATTAGCTGCAGCCTCTTTCAAGTTGGCTTTTTTGCTTAAATTGAAATAATTATTAATATTTTTATATTTTTTACCAAAAACAATATAAGCGTGACTAGAACTCTTAGGTGTTTGACCTAAAATGACTGGTATACCAGGCGAGTAATGTTTTCTCATCATCCCTGGAGATCTTAACTTTAAATTTTTTTTTGATAGATTTACTTTGAGGACTTTTCTGATATCTCTCTCAACTATAACACCTGGTCTTAAGATTCTTGGTTTTGTGCACAAATCTATAACAGTTGATTCAATCCCGACTTTTGACACTCCGCCATCAATAATTATTTTTAATTTTTTTTTAAATTCTTTAAAAACATCTAATGCACTTATAGGACTCAAACCAGAAGAAATATTTGCACTAGGCATTGCAAGAGGACTATCTATGGATTTTAATATATTCTTAATTATTTTATGATTAGGAAATCTAATTGCAACAGTATTTAAATTTGCAGTTGCCAAAGAGCTAATTTTAGATTTTGCTTTTTTCTTTAGGACGAAGGTTAATGGTCCAGGACAAAATTTTTTGTAAAGTTTCAAAAAACTTTTATTAAATATTACATCTTGCTTAGCATCCTTCAAATTATTGTAGTGAATTATAAGAGGATTATGACTTGGTCTTTTTTTGAATTTGAATATCTTTTTTATAGCACTTTTTGAGTATGCATTACCTGCCAAACCATAAACTGTTTCTGTTGGTAAACCAACTACACTGTTTTGTTCAAGTAATCTAACAGTTTTTTTAAGTATTATTTTATCAAAAGAATAAATATTTGAATAGATATTTTTCATAATGTAAATATTATTTAATTTATGAAAATTGAAAATATTCCAGCTGAAATCAAAAGTAAATCATTAAAAGAGGCCAAAGATGAAATTAATGAAATCCTTTTGCTACTTGAAAGTAAAAATTTGGATTTATCTGATAGTGAAGATAAATACAAAAGATTAATTAACCTCAATAAGCACGTAGAGAGTCTTTTTAAAATTAAATTAAAAAAAATTAAAGAGCTTTAACTGCAAAGATAAATGATAAAAACAAAATTGAACAAAAACGCAAAAAAAGTAGATAATTTTTTAATTAATTTTATTAATAAGCAGAAAAATTCTTTATTAGTGGCTCCAATGAAATATGGTGTAATTTCTGGAGGAAAAAAAATCCGATCTACTGTAATTTTAGATTTTGGAAAAATTTTGAGAGTTAATGAAAAAAAACTTATCAGTATCTGTGCAGCAGTTGAATGTATACATTCTTATTCACTTATACATGATGATCTTCCTTGTATGGATAATGACTCATTCAGAAGAGGAAAACCTTCAACACATAAAAAATATGGTGAAGCTACAGCTGTGTTGGCTGGTAATTCATTATTAACACTAGCTTTTGAAATCATTTCTGATAAAGAAAATCATTTAAGATCTGATCATAAAATTAAGATAATTAATTTATTATCGAATTGCTCTGGACACACTGGCATCGCTGGTGGTCAAGAACTAGATCTTAAATTTGAAAATAAGAGAAAAAAAAATAGTCAAATATTAAATATGCAAAGAAAAAAGACAGGTAAACTTTTTAATTTTTGCCTTCAATCTGTTGCAATAATAGCTAATAGAAATAATGTTGAAAAAAAAATGTTCGGTGTTATTGGTGAAGATATAGGTTTACTCTTTCAGTTAGCTGATGACTTTTTAGATATCAAAGGATCTAA
>CABYYJ010000011.1 GCA_902523185.1 uncultured Pelagibacteraceae bacterium
ACTTAAACAAATTTAGATGAAAGACGCTGTATCTTTCAGAACAAGAAAAACATCAATTTACGATAAGAAATCAAACAATCCTTTTAAAATAAGTAGGTCAAAATTTTTCAATTTTCTTAGTTGTAAAAGATGCTTTTATTTAGATCGAGTAAAAGGGTTAAAAGAACCCTCAATGCCTGGATGGGCTCTAAACGTTGCTGTAGATGAGCTTTTAAAGAAGGAGTTTGATCTTTATAGAAAAGAGCAAAAACCTCATCCAATTATGGTTAAGCATAATTTAAACTTTGTGCCTTATCAGCACAAAGATTTGGATACCTGGAGAAATTCTTTAAAAGGTGGAATTTCATATTTAGATGAAAAAACTAATCTTATTATTCACGGAGGTATTGATGATCTCTGGTTTGATTTAAATGAAAAAAAGATAGTTGTAGTAGATTATAAAGCTCAATCATCATCTTATCCTGTAACAGTATCATCTTATCTCGATGCTGAATGGCATCTTAGCTATAAATTACAAATGGATATTTACGTACATATTTTAAGAAAAATGAATTTTGATGTCTCTGACCGAACATTTTTTTATGTTTGTAATGGGGAAAAAACAAATGATAAATTTGATAACAAAATTGTCTTCAAAACTACACTAATACCTTACAGGGTGAACACGTCTTGGATTGAGGAAAAATTAATTGAAATGAAAGATGTCTTAAATCTTGATCAGCCACCTGAAATTGAAAAAACTTGTGAAAAGTGTGCTTACTTAGAAGGTGGAAAAAAATTTTAATAAATTATTTTAATAAATTCCAAAAAGATTTATTATCGTAATCACCTGTTATTGAGTGATAAGTTAAAACTTTATTTTTTTCTAAATCAATATGAATTCGTTGACTACCGTGACCTCGCATTTGCGTATGTCTTGATTTATTTTTTTTATCAAACCAAAAATATCCTGCATATTCAGAATTTTTATTATCTGATTTATCTCTCATAGACTCAATATTTTTTAAGTAGTCTCCAATACAAGTGCTTGAATTCCAATCTTTAGAAACTTGGATACCAAGTTTTAAAAAATCTAGTCTTGTAGCATAAGTCCAAGCATGTAATAAAGGCCATCCGTTATCATCAATTAAAAAAAACATTTCAGAACTTGTGCCTGCTTTATTTGCAAAATCTTGGTAAGCTTTTTTAAGACCACCGGGTGATTTTAAATCTATTGCTCTAGCAACTAAATCTGTAAGAAAATTATTATAATTAAATACTTTCTTTGTGGTTTTTAAATTACTTGATTCAGCTAAATATTCTTTTACTGTCTTTTTTTTTTGAATAACTTGACCAGCATAAATGAATGTTGCAGAACCTGCTTTCCTGCTAGCAAAATTTGTATCACCCGCTCTCATATTAGTTAAATCTCTAAATGTAGAATTTTCATATAATGTCCCTTTAGCTTCTGGAACATAGTCAGAAATCTTATCGTCTAAACTTTTTATATCTCCATTGCAAATAGCATTGCCTAAAATGTAGCTTACAAAACTTTTTGAAATAGAAAAACTATATAACTTTGTATCATCTTGAATTTTATCAGATTTCTTATCTACCACTACATTTTGACCGTCAAAATATAAAACACTTAACAAACTTTTTTTCTTAAGATTTTCATCTATTTTTTTTGTATTTTTGTTTTCTATTAATTCTCTATTCAAAGTTTTGACAGTTGAAGCTGGTGAAATTTTTATTTTTTCAAATCCGGCAGGTATGTCTATTATTCTAGCTTTTAAGTAACCATCCTTTTCAGCTTTAGAATTTCCTTTTAAGTGCTCTGCTAGCGCAAGCGTATTAAATAAAATACTTAAAATTAATGCTAGAAAAATTGTTCTAAATTTCATCCTAAATTATTAATTTTGTAAAATTGTAAAGTGCTATCTATTATTGTTTTCATCTTCATTATTCGATGATTGATCTGTATTAGATGATTGTTCTGTATTTTCTGTTTGAGTTTCCTCTTGAGTAGTTTCTGTTGGTGTTTCCTCTTGAACTGGCTGTTCAGGTTCTGGCTGCGGTTCAGGTGTCGGCTCCTGTGATTGAGCTCTTGCAATATCTGCCGCACTTTGTGGAGATGGCTCTCTTCTCATAAAGAAATATATTCCAGCAGCAATAACTGCAACAGCACCTAGAATGTACAACATGATATTTACAATACTTAATCCTTCTTTTTCTTCTTCAATTGGTGTTTCTTCTGTAACTGGTTTCACTTCCTCTTCTTCAGGTTTAGCGTCTTGTTCTTGGTTGGCTTCAGCGTTAACTTGTTCTTTTGGCTCTTCAGTTTGAGGAGCTGGCTCAGGTTCTGGTTCTGGTTCCGGTTCTTTTGCTGGTTCTGGTTCTGGCTCAGGTTCTTTTGCTGGTTCTGGTTCTGGCTCAGGTTCTGGTTCTGGCTCTGGTTCTGGTTCCTTTTTAGGCTCAGGAGCAGGCGTTGAAACTTCAGTTTTAGGTGCTTGGGCTACGTCTTCTTTATTTTTAATTAAAGGATCTATTGCCCCTGTTACCACAAGAATTATGCCAACAGCTATAACAATAATTGGATCCATGAGTCGGACTCTAAACTTTTGGTTTATTAAATCACCTTTATATGTGAACAATTTGGGTGCTGTGTGAATAAAAAAATACGAAAATATTAAGATTTTAATGATAAAATTTACTCAAAATTTGATAATATCAAATTATGAATTCAATTTTTCTATTTTTTTTGACGGCGTATATTATTTATTATCTTTTTAGGCCTGTAACAAAAAAAGAGATAGAGAAATTTGAAGATCCTGATAACTGGTCAAATATGGGTCTTTAATCCTTTAAGGTGCTCAATTATACTTTCGGATAAAGCTTGTAGATCATAACCACCTTCCAAAAAAGAAATTACTCTTCCTTTTGAATGGATATTAGCAATTTCAATTATTTTTTTTGTAATCGTAAAAAAATCAAAAGACTCTAAGTTTATATTTGCTAGAGGGTCTCTTTTATGGGCATCAAAACCAGCAGAGATTAAAATAACTTCTGGCTTAAACTTTTCTACAGGAGTTAAAACTTTTTTTTCAAAAATATCATGAAATTCCTCACTTTTTATGCCAGCTTTTAAAGTGGCGTTATAAATATTACCTACACCTGTTTCATTTTCAGCTCCCGTTCCAGGAAATAATGGAAATTCATGAGAGGATCCATAAGCAACAGACTTATCTTTATAAAATATTTCTTGGGTTCCATTGCCATGGTGAACATCAAAGTCAATTATGGCTACTTTTCCTAAATCATATTTTTTTTGTAAATATCTTGCCGCAACTGCTACATTATTTATGAAACAAAAGCCGTTAGCACGAACAGTTTCTGCATGATGTCCTGGGGGTCTAACTGCACAAAAAACTCGTTCATTATTCTGAATTAAATCATCACAAGCAGCAATACCTGAACCACAAGATCTTAAAATTGCATTCTCACTATTAGGACATAACATTGTGTCAGCGTATGGCTCCTTCTCAACACCAATAATTTCTTCTTTTGGAATATTAGCAAATATCTGTTCAATATGTTTCTTGGGATGCACTAATGAAACTATTTCTAAATCCACCTTAGGAGCCTCTTTAAACTCTACTTTTAAATCGGATGATTTAATAGATTTTAGAATGCTATCTAATCTTTCTTTTCTCTCTGGATGACCTTGTCCATTAAATTTTAGTAAACAATCTGGATGACTGTATACGATCATCTTAAGTTTTTGATTTTGCCACCTTCTATTGAAAAGTTTTTAAAATTTGAATTTTTATCTTCAATTAGTTTATAAACTAAATTTGCAACTTCTTCAGGTTTTGTAGGTCTTTTTATTTTCTCAAATTTGCACCTTTGTTTTAAGATTTGTTTAGCGGTTCTTTTAAATATTTTTGCGTCTGTTTGTAGAAGTTTTTCTAGTCTTCTTGTTAAAGTCATACCTGGATGAACTATCGATACAGAAACTTTATCAATTTTACCTTGCATAGCTAAAGCTTTTGAAAAATTATTTAACGCTGAATTAACTGCGCCGCCTATCATAAATGTATTTGAAGGATTTCTAGCGGCCCCTCCTCCAATATTAATAACTTTTCCTTTGCTTCTTTTAAGGGCAGGCCAAAAAGCTCTACTTAATCTAACTGCAGCTTTAAATTTTAAATTAAATCCATCTTCCCAGATATTGTCATTCAGATTTAAAAATTTTCCTCCCTTTGTTGCCCCTGCTACATTAATGAGGTAGTCCAATTTTTTAATTTTTTTAGCAATTGAATTACATGCAGATAATGATCTCAAGTCTTTAGAGATGATTAAAGAATTTTTAGGAAATTTTAAATTCTTTTGAAAACTTTTTAATTTACTTTTTGATCTTGAAACTAAAATAACTTTAATTTTTTTATCATTAAGTTTATCAGCTATTGCTGCTCCGATGCCTTGGCTAGCCCCTGTGATTAATGCTGTTTTCATAAGATCTTAATATTAATATCTCTTAAATTTTCGTAAGTCACAACAATTTTGTCTTTCATATTAATTTTGTATGGTTGAGTTAAAGAACCACAAAGTAGATAATCTCCTTTTTTAAAGCTTATATTTTTATCTTTAAACTCATCAACAAAAACTTTTAATGAGTCTCTAGGATCTATTCTCTTTGTTCCAGTGAAATAAGGTTCAGTAACTTTATCGTTGATTTTTAATCTAATCCTAATTTTATTAACGTCTATAGTTTGCCAATTCCTTATCTCTTCTCCTATAATAATCTTACCTCCATTTCCATGATCAGAAATTCCAAGATACATTTGAACTAGTTTATCAAATTTATTTTTTGAACTTTGCACGTACCTTGAAGACGTAATATCAATAGCTGTATATAATTTAAAATTATTTATTTTGTTTAGTAACTCACCATCAATTTTTACATTTTTATCGATTTTAAAAGCATACTCGCATTCTAAGTTGGAATAAGGGATTTCTGAATATTCAATCGTGCAATTAGAAGGTAAAATAGTTTCTTTAAAAATTTTACCCGGAACAGGCCCATCAAAACCTTCTTTTTTTTGAACTTCTTTTGCGACTGCCCCTATTTTCCAACCTACTGTTTTTTTATCCAATTCTTCATAAAATAAATCTAAAGCTTTGTATGCTTCATCTCGATTTTTTGGAATTTCATTTTCACTGAACCCATTTAGATCAACAAAAGTTTTCTTCATCCATGCATTAGCTAGTTCTATGCCCAACTTGTTCATAATAAAAATTATATTTAATTGATAAACTTCTTTAAATGATATTAATAGATTATGGAATTAACAATCGAAAAAGCCAAGTTTCATCAAATTTCCTTAAAACAAGTAAGCGAAGCTTTGAAAAAAGGTTTATCAAAAAACTATATTGAGGTTGATGTTTCAATTGTTGAATGTCCTGATCTAAGAAAATGGGATTGCCCTGCTGAAGGTATAAGTGGAAACCAAAGAATTATTGATGTTGGAGGGGAACCATACATGCACGATAAAAGGTTCATAGGTACAGAATTTGATTATGAAGAGATAGCAAAAAGAATAGGCTCTGAAAAATCATATGCTTTAGGTGCTGGATCAGGAGCAATGTCATGCTTAGAGGGTCACTGTGGAGAGCTTATCATTAATGAGAATTTAATTACTAATGAGTCAAAATCAATAATTGCTCAAATTGATGAAAATAAAAAATGTAAATCAACTTCTTACAATCACCGAAAGCATGGCGGACTAGGAAATATCTATTACTCTGAGGGGAAAAAAGGAGATGTTATAAAAATTAAAATTAAAGGAAGGTCAGGTGAGCAAGGCTCTTTACCTCAATCTATGAGAACTGCACTAATTGAAAATTTACAAACAAACTTTAGTGTTGCGCTGGGTGGTGTATTTAGGATCTTAAATGGTAAGATTAAATCCCATGTCCAACCAGACTATGCAGATATAAAACACGAATATTATGATCCAAAACAAATGAAATGTGTTAAGGATTTTTTACAATTTTACGAACCTATAGGGCCACATTTTCAATGCTATTCAGTTTTATGGACTAATGATCCCTCTGGAGGAAAATTAGATTTAAGAGAGTCAGGAGAACACACTCATTTTCATTCTTATAAAGGAACTCAGGATGCAGGTCATTATCATTTCGATGTAACTCCTAATGAAATTGAATATGAATGCTATTTCAATACCGCCAAAGAAGTGCATAGAGTAAACAATATTTACAAGGAATTGAAAAATACTAATTAGTTTGATTAAATATAAATATGAAAAATATTTATACTTGGGCGGCTAATCCTGCAAAAAGAACTGTCACTGTAGGTGATATTATTGAGGCTAAAGGAAAAAAAATTCTTACACAAGTAACTGCAAATAATTCATTAGAGGCAAAAGCGGCTGAAGAAGCAGGTTTTGACATGATAATAGGAAGTGCTTCAAATGTTAAGAAGGTTCGGGAAGGATCCAAGTCTCTTTTTTATACGGCAGCACTCGAGCTACATAATTATCCTACAGCCGAGGATGTGTTACGTGGAGCCTTTAAAGCTTTAGAGAATGGTGCTGATGCGGTTATGACTGCCAGAAGTATGGATGTTGTTTCTATGCTTGCAAAAGAAGATGTTCCAGTTATGGGTCATTTAGGTTTGGTTCCTAGAAAATCTACATGGATTGGTGGCTTAAGAGCTGTAGGTAAAACTGCTGATGAAGCATACGAACTATTTAAAAAATTTAAACGTTTAGAGGATGCTGGGGCCTTTTCAGCCGAATGTGAAGTTATTCCTGAAAATATTATGGGGGAAATATCAAAAAGGACGAGCATTGTAACTGTATCTCTAGGATCTGGAAAAAAAGCTGATGTTATGTATCTATTCATGAATGATATCTGTGGAGAGCAAGAAAAGTCCCCTAGACATGCAAAAGCTTATACAAATTTAAAAAAGATGAAAGATGAAATTGAAATCGAAAGAGTTAAAGCCTTAAAAGCATTTATCAAAGATAGTTTAGAGGGGAAATTTCCTGGGCCTGAAAATTCAGTAAATGTTAGTGAAGAAATTTTAGAAAATTTTAAAAAGAAACTTTAATCTTTTTTAATAGGAATAGTTGGGTGTCTTGCTGTTGAGGTAACAATGTTTTTCTTTAATTTTACTTCTCTCAAAACGATATATACGCCTGCTGCAATTATTATTAAGTTTCCTATATAATTATTAATTGTAGGTATCTCATTAAAAACAACGTAACCCAAAAATACACCTGCAAAAATTTGAGTATATAAAATTGATCCAAAAATTGCTCCAGGCAAGTGTCTAGCGGCATTGATAACAAATATCATGGCTGTTCCTCTAGAAATTCCAGAAATAGCGTTCAACACTAAATCATTAAAAGTCATCTCTTTGAAAACGAAGAATACAAATATACCAGAAAATAATATCATAAAAATTTTTCCGAATATTAAAAATGAGAACAAGCTCTCCTCATAACCATATTTTCTTACTATTAAATAACTTGCAGACGCAAAAATTGGGCACAACAAAGCTATAAATACGTAACTATTAATTTCGGCTCCAAAAGGATTAATAGAAATAAGTGTTCCAATAAAACCAATTACTATAGCAGTAAATCTTTTCCATCTAACGACTTCACCTAAAAATAAAACTGATCCAATAGTAATTAATAATGGAATTAAAAATACAATACTGTACATAGTAACCATTGGTAATAAATAGAATCCTGTGTAGGCAAAAAAAACAGCTAATACCATCGTTAAAGTTCTAAAAAAATGAATTTTTAAATTAGCACCCTTTAATTCTTTCCAGCCATCGAGGGTTTGGGTGTACAAAATAATAGGTATAAGAGCAAACAAGGAGTTAACGAAAATTATCTGTATTATGTCGTAATCTTCAGCAATATATTTTACTATTGCATCTTGAGTTACAAATAAAAAATATCCAAGACAAGCTAGAAAAAATTCGGGAAGATAATTCTTCTCCGATAATTTTGAATTCATTAAATAATATTTGCTAAATCTCTTTTAGTTCCTTTGAAAGTAGGAAGAGGATATTTATAAGACCATTTTCTTGGAATGCATTTTACTTTAGCTTTTTCCCATAAAGCTATCCATTGTTTGTAATTTTGTACTTTTATATTTTTTTTGTTTTTACTTTTAACAATAAAATTAGGCAATGGATCTCTTCCTGAGGGCTGACCTGCTTTATTATATCTCAAGTCCATACTTATTCTAAAATTTTTTGATTTATTTGGTAGTGAACAATGAAGAAGATATCTATTTAATAATATTATATCGCCGACATCAGCTTCAAGAGGCACGGTTGATAATTTATCGATTATTTCTTTGCCTCTTACTTCTACTTGTCCCTTACTTCCAAAATCGTGATTAACAAGTCCAAATTTATGACTTTCTTTTACAGCAAGCATACAACCATTTTCTATTCTTGTTTTAGTAAAAGGTATCCAACACGTTACTAATTCAGTACCCTTCTGTCCTTTTTTATTCATAACGCCGGCATCTTGATGCCAAGGAGTTCTTCCAACAAGGCCGTCATTTAAATTCTTTTTTGCAACACCTTTTTCAGGTTGTTTGATTCTTGAATTTTGACAAGGATTAGAAGCTATCTCGGGACCTAGAATTTTTTCAATCTTATCTAAAATCTTTTTATTTTTAATTAAATTCCATATTGATTGACTTGCAAAAAAATCACTATTAGCGTTTATGTTTTTTTCAGGAAGTCTTATGTTAAAATATTGATCAAGTTCAGGAATATCTAAAGAAACCAAATGTGAGTATTTTTTCTTAAAATCATAATTTAATACTTTTACTTTGTCACTTTTAGGAACAAATCTATGAATGAGCCTATCCATGATAAAAGCCATATCATTTAAAATTGGTTCTAAATCCTCTTTATAATCTAAAACACCCTTTAATCTTATGAAACCTTGTTTCTCAAAAATTTTTTTAATATTTTGGCTCATTGAATCGAAATGAATGTGAAAATATTATCAAATTCATTTTAGACTGCAAGTGCTTTTCTCATCTCTTCATCGTCCATTTTTTTACCCAAATACGCCTCTATTACAGCATTGTCATCTTTTACTTGAGCTGGAGTACCCTCTGCAATTTTCTGACCATGGTCAAAAACAGTTACTGAATTACAAGTATCCATTACGACTTTTAAAATATGCTCTATAATAATAAGAGTAAGGCCATATTTTTCTTTTAGCTGCATAATAATTTTCATTAAATTATCTACGTTGACTGGGGATAAACCCGCAGCTGGTTCGTCTAACATTAGTAATTTTGGTTTCATAGCGATTGCTCTTGCTAAAACTAATAATCTTCTCTGACCGCCAGAAAGCTCACTAGCATTTAGCTCTGCATAGTCTGCTAATCCTACAAAAGAAAGGAGTTCCATCATTTCCTCTTTGATAGCTCTTTCTTGATCCCAGATTTTTTTTCTACCTATAACTGCATCGAAAAACTTGTAAGGCACTCTAGTATGATATCCCGACATAACATTATCTATCACTGTCATATCTTGGTAAAGTCTTAGTAATTGGAACGTTCTTGATAAACCATAGGTAGCAATCTCATGTGGAGGTGCAAAAGTAATATCATGACCATCAAACTCAATATAGCTTCCAGGATCGCTATCATAGATTCCTGAAACTAAATTAAAAAATGTACTTTTACCTGAGCCATTGGGTCCAATTATTCCTCTAATTTCATTTTTTGGGAGTTCAAAATCAACTTTATTTATAGCTTTCAAACCACCAAATGATTTAGATAATTGTTTAGTTTTTAAAATCATGTTGTTTTTTCTGTTCCAGTTTTCTTTTTAAATCTCTTTTCTAAGAAATATCTGTCAATAAAACCGCCTAAACCCTTAGGCATAAATAAAATAGTTAAGACTATTGTTAAACCAAATATTAAAAGCTGATATTTATATAATGGTCTAGTTAGGTCATAAACAATTGTAATTACTATAGCGCCAATAATTCCACCCCAAATATGACCAAGACCTCCTAGAACAACCATAGCTAAGAATGTTACCATTTCTATAACTGTGTAATTATTAGGATGTATGTATCCTGGAGGCATGTGAGCGTAAACTGCACCAGCCGCACCAGCAAACATAGCGCTAAGAATAAAAGCTAAGATCTTATATTTTTTTACATTAATTCCAGCGGCTGCAGCACAAATTGGATCCTCCCTGATAGACATAAACGCTCTTCCAACTCCAGATCTTAAAATACTGAATGAGAAGTAAACCGCTATAATCATTATTGTCATTGAGATGAAATAATATCTATCCGGAGAGTCGAAGTTGTAACCCATTAAAGAGGGTGTTGGAATATCAGAAATACCAAATGTAGATCTAAAAAAGTTTCCGTTTTCAATAAATAATCTTATTGCCTCACCTCCACCTAATGTCGCTAAGGCTAAATAAGGACCTTCCAATCTAAAAGATGGAATTCCCATTGCTACTCCAAAAAATGCAGTAACTATTATAGCTATGGGTAAAGTTGCCCAAAAACCAAGTCCTAAATATAAAAACAATGTTCCAGCGGTATAAGAACCTACTGCAAATAAACCAACGTGTCCTACTGTAACTTGACCGCAATAACCCTTAACAATGTTTAGTCCTGCGGCAACCACAATGTTCACAAATATTAAAGTAGCTAAATGTGATTGATAAACATCCGTAAAAACTAATGACGGTACAAAAGCTAAGATGACGAAAGCTATAATAAAAGCGATAAAAGGATAATCTCTGATAATCGATTTAAATTTTTCCATTATCCAACTTCTCTCATTAAATAATCTGAGTCATGTGAAGATGTGAGCATTCTTTTGTTTGTTTTCTTAATTTTGGGTAAATAGCTAACTTTTTTATATCTCCATACAACAGGTTTGCTTAAAGCATAACTTCCATAAATAAAAAATCTTTTCTTGCCTTTGATTTCTCTAAATAAAGATACACCATGGTAAGAGTTAGGTGTGGATTGGAAAAAAATTACACTCCCTTTTGACGGAGTAAATTCTTTAACTTTTGCTAGCTCAGAAATACCAGGAAATCTTTTAAAACTTTTTCTATATTTCATATCAGTTTTCTTTTTAAAAATTGATAAAGCTCCGCCATTTTTTTTTGGTATATCGTTTAAATAAATAAGAAAATTATAGAGTCTTGTTACATCATCTCTGTGCGGTCTTAACCTATAACCACCCCTAGAAACAGAAAAATCTATGTCTAAATTTACATTCGGGTTTTTATAAGTTTTACCTAACATTTTCATTAATTCTTTTGAATTCATCAATTTTTTATTTGTAAATTTTTCCCTCAAAAATTTGCTAGGCAAGTATGCATTAGACCAACCATAATCCTTAAAAGTTTTTTTAAATCTATTTTCAACTTTTTTGTAAAAAGATTGGCTATTAAATTGTTTATATAATTTGTTAGATAATTTTGATTTTTTTAGATAATTTTTAAAATTACTTGACCCTTTGTTAATTCTATTTCTACCTCCTTGTATTAAATCATCGAATGATTTTGCATTTCGAATTTCGTCTATAAGTTTTTCACAATCTTTTTTTGAAATAGCACCTTTGCCAACCATTACAGGAAAGTTACTTTTTACTTTCTTCAATGTATTAACGTTTATCATTTTTGTGGTTTCCTTGAAAAAATGAGCGGTAGTTTTACCTACCGCTCACAATTTTTTTAACTATTATAAACCAGCGCTAGCATTAAATGTTACAGTACCAGCAACTTTTGTTTTAAAGTTTTTTCCACCTTTAGTGTACTCAATCATAACAGGAGTTCTGTTACCATCTCTACACTCAGGTGTTCCTGATTTACAGAAATTGATTGGACCAGAAGCTAAACCTCTAAAGTCAGTTGTCGCAGCAATTGCGTCTCTAACTTTATTTCTGTCAGCAGCTAGATCTCCAGTGAATTTAACTTTTTTAAGAGCTATCTCTAGAATATCTAGTAAGTCCATCATCTGTGAAAAGTCATGACCAGGTACAACGCCATATTTGTCTTTAACCATTTTCACAAATTTCTTAGCTACAGGTCTAGTGTCAGATGCAGCGAATGCAGCTGAGAAAGTTACACCTTTTGCAGCAGAACCAGCATTTATTGGTATCTCTACTTTAGAACCAATAGAAGCTGTTACTCTGTGAACAGATTTTGGTATTCCAACTTCATACGATTGTACAAGTCCTCTAACTGTTTCATCCAATAAAGCTGAAATTACAAGAACTTCTGGATTAGTGGCTTTAGCTTTAGTTAAGTAACTTCTAAAGTCAGTTTCTTTTTCTCCAGATTGAACCATATAAGTTGGCTCAACGTTGTAGTTCTCTCTCATGTAATCAGCTAAAGATAATGCAAAATCTTTACCAGCAGCATCTGGACCATAGATATAAGCTATCTTAGTACCTTGATTTTCTGCAGTAAATTTACCTTGTACGATTTTGTAAAATCTTGATGATACAGGTACTCTAAAAATGTATTCACTACCTTTTTTAGTAATGTCAGCATTTGTTGAGTGAGGTATGATTTGTGGAACTTTAGCTTTAGCTGAAACAGGTACCATAGGTAATGTTACAGAACTACAGCTAGATCCAATTATAACGTGAACTTTATCTTGGTAAGCAAGTTTTGTTGCGTTTGCTACACCTTTTTCAGATTTACACTCATCGTTATAAAGTGTTAAGTCGATTTTTTGACCGTTGATAGTGCCTTCTTTATTCCACTTTGCAACAGTATCAGTAATTAACTCTCCATGTTTATAACCAACATCTGATAGCATTCTAAAAGAAACACCAATTTTGATTGTTTCTGCTTGAGCTAAAGTTGTGATTACTAAACCTGCGGAAAAGACAATTGCTGAAAAAACAAATTTAAGTTTATTCATTATTTCCCCCATTTGTTATTTAATTGTTGCTAAGGCTATAAAATAATAGTTATAATGTCTATGACTAATAATTACATTTTTGGTAAATCAGAAAAAAAAATTGGAGGATAATTGCTTAAGATTAATCAACTAATTTCTGGATATGGCTCTGTACAAATTTTAAATGGAGCTAATATGAAAGTTGAAAAACAATCTATAGTTGCATTGCTTGGTGGTAATGGAACAGGTAAATCAACAATTCTTAGAGCTGCATCTGGATTAATTAGATCGTGGAAAGGTACGATCGAATTTGATGGTGAGCAAATTCAAAACTTACCTGCTCACGAAATAGTTGGAAGAGGATTGGTGCAAGTAACTCAAGGAAAGGATGTTTTTCCTGCCATGTCTGTCACTGAAAATTTAAAATTGGGCGGCTTTATTTTAAAAAGCAAACAACAACTATTAGATAATTTAGAAAAAGTTTATAACTATTTTCCAAGATTAAATGAAAGAAAAGATCAGTTGGCTGCAACTTTATCAGGTGGAGAGTTGCAAATGTTATGTATTGGAAGAGGATTGATGTCTAATCCTAAAATGATAATGTTAGACGAACCTAGTGCTGCTCTAGCGCCTCAAATAGTTTTAGATATCTTTAAAAATATTAATAGAATTAGACAAGATGGATTGACAGTTCTAGTCGTTGAACAAAATGTTAGGATGGCATTATTACTTGCTGATTACGGGTATGTAATTAAAGACGGTGTGATCAATGTTGAGGGCGATAGTAAGAAATTAATGTACGACGAAAGTGTAAAAGAATCATATCTTGGAGGGACTAAAGCCAATGTTTAATAAACTGAGAATTGGAAAAAAAGGTGAAAATATCATATTCGGAACATTTGTGCTTCTCTATATCGGTTGGTGTGTGAATAGCCCCGATATGAATATTGAATCGCTCAAATCAGTTTTAACAATTGGTCTTTCTGTTGGTATTATTTACGGCTTAGTAGCCCTTGGAATTTCCTTAATCTACACAGGTCTAGATGTAGTTAATTTTTCTCACGGTGAATTTTTCATGATAGGTGCTTTTGCCGGTCTTACCATGTTTAATCTTTTGGGTAATCAAGATTGGATTTTTAATATATTTCCTGATGCTTATGGTTGGATAATTTATGTCGTTTGTTTATTTACAGCCTTTGTTTCAATGGGTTTATTTGGGGTTTTTATTGAAAGAGTTTTCTTAAGACCTCTAACAAAAAAAGGTGGTGGTTACACTGTAGCTGGAATGGGAATAATCATATGTGGATTTGGTCTTTCTGTGGTTTTAATAAACGTTGCTTATTTAATTTGGAATCCAGTAGCAAAACCTTTCCCTGCTGAATTAGGTTTGCCAATGGAAATTGGAGGACTGTTTTTACCGATTACTTATATTTGGATGATTGTAGTTGGTTTATCTGTAGCTGCAGGTCTTTGGTTCTTTTTAAATAAAACAAAAATGGGGTTAGGTATCAGAGCTGTAGCTTACTCAAAAGATGTTTCAAATCTGGTTGGAATAAATGTACCGCTATACATATCAATTATTTTTGGTATTGCTTGTGCCATAGCAGGTATAGGAGGAACATTAGTTGGTCCAACTTATCAAGTTGTTGTATTCATGGGTTATATAATTCTTATGAAAGCTTTCGCTGCCGCGGTCGTAGGTGGTTTTGGTAATCTGCCTGGTGCAATAGTTGGAGGTTTTACAGTTGGAATATTTGAAACAGCCTCATCTTTTTATATTTCTGGAAGTCACAAAGATTTATACGCCTTTTTACTAATGATAGTTGTTTTAATGATCAAACCAACAGGCTTCTTTGGTGTTCAAGTAAAAATGAAAGCTTAATGATAAAGAAAGATACAAAAGTTGCAGTATTAGGTGCTGGTGCTATGGGCTGTCTTTTCGGCGGGTTGTTAGCTGAAAAAGGTTTAGAGGTTCATCTTATTGATGTTTGGAAAGAACATGTAGATGAAATTAATAGTAAAGGTTTAAAAATGATGGGTCATGGGGGAGATAGAACAATAAAAATCCATGCTACAACTGACCCAAAAACTTTAAAACCAGTCGATGCAATAATTATTATGTGTAAAGCTACAGCTTTAGAGCAAGCTTTATCCAATTCAAAAAATATTATCGGAGATAATACAGTGCTAATGTCATTTCAAAATGGTATTGGGCATGAAGAAATCATGCAAAAAATAGCTGGTAAAGAAAAAGTTTTAGGTGGTTCCACAACACAAGCTTCCAGTATTCAAGGTCCTGGAATAATTCAAAACCACGCAAGTTTGCCATCATGGATTGGTGAATACGAAGGTGGTTCAAGTGAAAGAGTTAAAGATTTAGCTGAAACTTTTACTGCACATGGCTTAGAAACTATTGCAGAAGAAAATATTAAAAGAAGGAAATGGATGAAATTATTTGCTTTAACAGCAATTGGTCCTTTATCTGCAATATTTGATTTACATCATACAGATTTATACATTTCTAATAAAAATCAGACTATTTCTCGAAAATTAGGTAAGGATATAATCCTTGAAACTAGAAAAGTGGCAAAAGCCGATGGGGTTGATGTTACTGAAAGTGATTGTTTAGAAATGTTCAACAGAATAGTAGACTCAAGACAAACCAATAAATCATCAATGGCATTCGATGTTGTAAAGCATAGAAAAACAGAAATTGATTTCATAAGTGGGGCTGTATCTAAAATTGGAAAAAAACATGGGATTAAGACGCCTTTAAATGACCTCATGTACAATATTATTAAGATTAAAGAGGGTATGTACGTATAGGACCTGTGTCTAAAGAAATTATTTGGCAACCATCAAAAGAGCTAATTGAAAATTCAAAACTAACTAAGTTTATACAACATTGTAAATTAAAAAATTACGATGAACTTGAGAAAAAAAGTTTTTCTGATCCTGGATGGTTATGGGACAATGTAATCAAATTTTCGGATTTAAAATTTTATAAAACTTACTCAAAAATATTAGATGAATCAAAAGGTGTTCCTTGGACAAGGTGGTGTATCGGGGGAAAAACTAATATAGTTTTAAATTGTATAGATCGACATAAAGATAAGGAATTTTTTAAAAATACTTTCATTTTTGCCGAAAGAGAAGACGGGAAAGAAAGCTCAATTACTTATGAAGAATTTGATAAGCAAATCTCAAAGGTTGGGAATACTTTAAAAGTAAATGGCTTTAAAAAAGGTGATGTGATCGCACTTTACATGCCTCAATTTATAGAAACTTACATTGCTTACTTTGCTATTTTAAAAATTGGGTGTGTAGTGCTACCTTTATTCTCTGGATACGGATCAAAGGCAGTTATTGAGAGACTTAATATAGCAAAAGCTAAAGGTATTTTTACTGTTGAAAAAACATTTAGAAAAGCAAAAGAAATAAGAATGTTTGATCAAATTAAAAATGAATTAGATCAAGTCATTTCTTTAGAAAAAAATTTTTTATTAGGAAAAGAGAAAGGAAAGAAAATCTTTAATTGGGAAAATTTTCAAAATGTTTCTGATAATTTAAAAACAGAGGAAACCGATGCTGAGGA
>CABYYJ010000012.1 GCA_902523185.1 uncultured Pelagibacteraceae bacterium
AAAAAAATGAGATGATTTTAGATGTTGGAAAAAAAACTATAGAAATTATTTGCAATAAAATTGATGAGTCAAATATAGTTTTATGGAACGGTCCTGCAGGTTATTTTGAAAATGAGGAATTTAAGAATGGAACTATGTCAATTGCGAAAAAAATTTCAGACAATACAAAAAGTAAATCTTTAATTTCTGTATTAGGTGGAGGAGATACATTGTCAGCAATTAATAAAAGTAATGAAAAACTATCATTTACACACTTATCAACAGCGGGTGGAGCCTTTCTAGAATACCTTGAAGGAAAAGACTTGCCTGGGCTAAGTGTTTTAAAATAAATAGCACTATGGAATTAAATGAGATTGCGAAAAAAATGTGTGCAAAAGGTAAAGGCATTTTGGCTGCAGATGAAAGCACTGGAACAATCGCAAAAAGGTTTAAAAGTATCAATGTTGAAAATATAGAGGCAAATAGACTTACTTTCAGACAAACGCTTTTTAATTCCAGTGGTATGAAAGATTATATTGGTGGTGTCATTTTGTTTGATGAAACTATAAGACAAAAAACAACTATAGGCCTAAGTGTTCCAGAGCTTATATCAAAAAATGGTGCTATACCTGGAATTAAGGTTGATAAAGGAGCTAAACCTCTAGCCGGTTCTTCGGAAGAGACGGTTACAGAAGGACTAGACGGCTTAAGAGATAGATTAAAAGAGTATTATAAACTTGGAGCAAGATTTACAAAATGGAGAGCGGTCTATAAAATAGGTGATAGTTTTCCCTCTAGCCAGTCGATCAAATCAAATGCTCATGCTTTAGCTAGATACGCTGCTCTAGTTCAAGAATCAAAAATGGTTCCAATTGTTGAGCCTGAAGTTTTAATGGACGGATCTCATGATATTAAAAAATGTTATGATGTTACAACTAATGTTTTAAATGAATGTTACAATGAACTAAACTTGCATAAAATTGATCTTAAAGGCACTGTTCTAAAACCAAATATGATTATACCTGGATCAGATTGTAAAGATCAATCAAGCCCAGAGGAAATTGCAGGAAAAACATTAGATTGTTTAAAAAAAAATGTACCATCTGAAGTGCCTGGAATCGCTTTCTTGTCAGGCGGTCAATCTGAAATTGAGTCAAGTAGAAATTTAAATGAAATAAATAAAATTAACGACACAAATTTTTTGATTACTTTTTCTTATGGAAGAGGTCTCCAAGCAAGCGCTTTAAAAGAGTTTGGTAAAAATCAAAATAATGTTGAAAATATTCAAAAAGCTTTTAACCACAGAGCTAAAATGAATGGACTCTCATCAAAAGGAAAGTGGTCGATAAACTTAGAAAAAGACTCGGCTGCATAATTTAATTGATAAAATTAGTTTATTTAATTTCTCCAAATAAAATAACAAACAATTTCTATTCAAAATTAGATAAGGTTTTATCTTTCGGGAATACCGCTTTTTTTCAATTAAGACTTAAAAATATTTGCAACAGAAAGATTTTTTTAATAGCCAAAAAAATAAAAAAAATTACTGAAAAACATAAAGTTAAATTTATTATAAATGATAATTATTCATTAGCTTTAAAATTAAAAGCTGATGGATGTCATATGGGTCAAAATGATGGATCCTTCAAAATTGCAAGAAATAAACTAAGAAAAAAAATATTGGGCATTACTTGTCATAATTCAAAAAAAATCGCGAAAGACGCCCTTAAATTCAAACCTGATTATTTAGCTTTTGGTTCGTTTTACAAATCAAAATTAAAACCTAACTCAATAAAAGCCAATTTAGATATTTTAAGATGGAGTGATAAAAATATTAAAAAGCCAATAGTAGTAATTGGTGGAATTAATAATAAAAATTATAAAAGATTAATTAAATCTGGCGCAAAATATATTGCAATATCAAGTTTTATCTGGGATAACCCGACTTTGAAACCTGAATTTGCAATAAGAGAGTTTAAATGAAAATTACTGCTAATGAAATAAAACCTGGAATGATAATTGAGCATAAAAACGATTATTGGAATGTTTTAAAAACTCAACACGTAAAGCCTGGTAAGGGTGGAGCGTTCAATCAAGTAGAATTAAAAAGTGTTATCAAAGGCACAAAAATGAACGAAAGGTTTAGATCTAGCGAAACAGTAGAAAAGGCTGAGGTAGACGAAAAAAAATTTAATTTTTTATACATTGATGGTGAAAATTGTCATTTTATGGATAATAAGACTTTTGAACAAGTTGAAATACCTAAGTCACTAGCCGGTGAACAACATAAACTTTTGAAAGAAAATTTAGAGGTAACGATTTCTTTTATGCAAGAAAAAGCAATTTCAATAGAGCTCCCAAATAACATTGAGTGCACAATTGAGAGTACAGATGCTGCAATAAAAAACCAGACTGCATCATCTTCTTATAAACCAGCAATTTTAGATTGTGGTATTAAAATTAATGTACCACCTTTTGTCGAGAGTGGAGAAAAAATAATAATTGATACAAGAACTTTAGAGTATGTAAAGAGAGTTACTCTATGAGATTAAGCTCTCCAAAAATTAACCTTATCACAAAACTTTGTATGAAAGCCTCAAGGTCTTTAATTAGAGATTTTGGAGAGATTGAGAATTTACAAGTGTCCTCAAAAGGACCTGGTGATTTTGTATCATCTGCAGATAAGAGAACTGAAAAAATATTAATTGATGAATTACAAAAAGCGCATCCAGATCATGGAATAGTATCAGAAGAGTATGGGATAATTAATGGATCTAATATTTCTAATAGATGGATTATAGATCCTATAGATGGAACTATGAATTTTTTAAATGGGATACCTCAGTTTGCTATTTCAATTGGATATGAAGAAAATAGCGAAATTAAATGTGGTGTTATATTTAATCCAATTAGTAATGAAATGTTTTATGCAGAAAAAGGATGTGGAGCATATTTAAATAATTCAAGAATTAGAGTTTCAAACAAAAAAAAAATAAAAGATGCTTTAATTGTAACTGGGGGTCCAAAATACTCGAGTAAAATTAAAGATAAAATATTTTCAGAATATATTAGAGTCTCAAAAAATGTGTCAAATGTTAGAAAATTAGGTAGTGCCGCTCTAGATTTAGCTTTTGTGGCCGCAGGCAGATTCGATGCTTATTGGCAAAGAGAATTAAATTATTGGGACATTGCAGCTGGTGTAATTATTTTAAGAGAGTCGGGAGGGTTTGTAGATTTTATAGAGGATGACAAAAATTTTCCTCTAAAAAAGAATATTCTTGCTAGTAATTCAAATATTCATGAAGAATTGCGAGAATTGATCACTAAAAAAGATATTGAGTAAGTAGGATTATTCATATAAAACACCGATCATGAAAAAAAATATTCACCCTAACTATCATAAAATTAAAGTTGTAATGACAGATGGAACAGAATTTGAAACTCGATCAACTTGGGGAAAGGAAAATGATACACTTAAATTGGACATAGATCCAAAATCACATTATGCTTGGACAGGTGGAGCTCAAAAAATTTTAGATAAAGGAAGAGTGAGCAAGTATAATAAGAAATTTAGTAATCTTAGATCAAAGAAATAAATTATGACTGAAACACCATTCATGCCAAAAGCTACAGCTGTTTGGTTAGTAGAAAATACCACGCTCACATTTAAACAAATAGCTGAGTTCTGTGATTTGCACGAATTAGAAATAAAAGGAATTGCCGATGGAGATGTTGCAAAAGGTATAAAAGCTTACAATCCAATATTAGCTGGTCAACTTTCTAGAGAGGAAATTGAACTTTGTTCAAAAGATCCTCAAAAAAAATTGAGTTTATTAAAAAAGCTTGATGAAGTTGAGTTTAAAGAAAGAAAAAAACCAAAATATACACCATTGTCTAAAAGACAAGATAGACCAGATGCAATACTATGGTTATGTAAGAATGCATCAGAACTTACAGATGGACAAATTTCTAAACTTGTAGGAAGCACTAAAGGAACTGTATCTTTGATTAGAAAAAGAAGTTATTGGAATTTTTCTAACTTAAAACCTCGTGACCCTGTAATATTAGCGCTTTGCACTCAAGAAGCTTTTCAAAAAAGTTTGGATAAAGCAAAAAGAAGGGTTGAAAGAGAGAAAAAAGCCAAAATTAGAGAGGAAAAAAAGGCCCAGGCTGCTTCCCTATAGACAAAATATCAATCAAATGATAACTACCTTGAAAATTAACTGGAGGATTTTATTAAAATAGAGGTCAAAGATAATAATGTAGAACAAGCAATTAGAGTTCTTAAAAGAAAATTGCAGAAAGAAGGTTTTTTTAAAGTAATGAAAATGAAGAGTACTTATGAAAAACCTTCAGAGAAAAAGAAAAGAGTTCAGACAGAAAATCTTAAAAGAATTAAAAAACTCCAAAAACTAAAGAATAGATACTAAATTTTATTAAAATGAGAGGATTGATAATGCCATCTGGTAAAGTAAAATGGTTTAATGCCAAAAAAGGATATGGGTTTATTACAGACGACAAAACAAAAAAGGACATTTTTCTTCACGTTTCCGCACTTGAGAGTTCAAAGTTAAGAGTTTTAAAAGAGGAGCAAATAATTTTTTACGATATAAAAGAGGAAAAAGATAAACTACAAGCAATAAATATAAAAAAAAAATAATTTATCGCGGGGTGGAGCAGTCTGGTAGCTCGTCAGGCTCATAACCTGAAGGTCGTAGGTTCAAATCCTACCCCCGCAACCAAAATGTCAAAAATAATCAGAAACATAACAATTATAGCTCACGTAGATCACGGTAAAACTACTTTAATTGATAATTTAATGAAACAAAGTGGAACTTTTAGAGATAATGAAAATATTGAAGAAAGAGTATTAGACTCTGGGGAATTAGAAAAAGAGAGAGGAATTACTATTCTTGCAAAACCCACGTCAATTAATTGGGCTGATTCTAGAATAAACATAATTGATACACCGGGTCACAGAGACTTTGCAGCTGAGGTTGAAAGAGTTTTACACATGGCTGATGGTGCCTTGTTACTAATAGACTCTGCGGAGGGTGTAATGCCCCAAACAAAATTTGTTCTTTCTAAAGCTTTAAAACAAGGTTTAAAACCGATTGTAGTCATCAATAAATTAGATAAACCCGACCAACGTGCAAACGAGGTATTAAACGAAACCTTTGATTTATTTGTGAGTCTTGATGCAAACGAAGAACAGTTGGATTTTCCAGTCTTATATGCAAGTGGTAGATCTGGATGGGCTTCTAAAGAAATAAATGGACCAAAAGAAAATTTGCAACCCCTTTTAAACTTAATAATTGAACATGTGAAACCTAAAACCTTCGATAAATCCAAACCTTTTGCAATGCTTTCTACTCTTCTTTATGCTGACAGTTTTTTAGGAAGAAGCTTAGTAGGAAGAATTTCTCAGGGTATCGCAAGAGCAAATAAACAAATTAAGGCTATTAATCTTGAAGGAAAAAAAGTTGATGAAGGGAGATTAACAAAAATATTTAGATACGAAGGCACAAAGAAAGTTTCTATAGAAGAAGGAGAAGCTGGAGACATAGTAATAATTGCAGGACTAGAAAATGCAAATGTTGCAGATACAATTTGTGATATAGAAGTCAACGATCCTATCAACGCAACTCCAATCGACCCACCAACTATGTCAATAAAAATAACAGTAAACAGTTCTCCTTTAGCAGGAACAGAAGGTAAAAAATTAACAAGCACTCAAATCAGGGATCGTTTAATTTCAGAAGCTGAGAATAATGTTGGAATTAATTTTGAGGAAAATGAAAATAAAGATTCTTTCATTATAAGCGGTAGAGGTGAGTTGATGTTAGAGATACTTTTAACACAAATGCGAAGAGAAGGCTTTGAAATGACGGTAAGTCCACCAAAGGTTTTAATTAAAAAGGATAATAGTGGTAAAAAACTTGAGCCAATTGAGGAAATAACAATGGACTTAGATGAGGAGTTTTCATCAAAAATTATTGACTCTATGAACAGAAGAAAAGGTAAATTAATTGATCTTAAAGATACTGGAAAAAATAAAAAAAGATTAATTTTTCATGCGCCGACTAGAGGTTTGATGGGTTATACAAGTAGATTTTTAACTTTAACTAAAGGCACAGGAGTAATCAATAGAATTTTTCATTCTTACGGAGATTATACCGGCGATATGGAGGGCAGAAGAAACGGTGCTTTAATCTCTATGGAAAATGGTAAAGCAGTAGCCTTCGCAATTTTTAATTTACAAGCTCGTGGTGAAATGTTTGTTGCCCATAACGATCCTGTTTATAAAGGTATGATAGTCGGGCTTTCATCAAAAAATGGTGACCTAGAAATAAATGTTTTAAAAGGGAAAAAACTTACAAATATTAGGACACAAGGAACTGATGAAAATGTTGTTTTAACACCAGTAAGAAAGATGGCTATAGCGGAACAGCTAAGTATGCTTAATACAGATGAAGCTTTAGAGATAACACCAAAATCTTGTAGACTTAGAAAGTTAATATTAGATCCTCATGAAAGAAAAAGGCAATCAAGAGCTAAGGCTTCTTAAAGACTAAATCTTGATTTTTTACTATCAGTGAGAAAACCTTTAACAGTATCTAGTGTCATAGATTTGAAACTCTTACCAAATCCTGAAATTTGATTTATCACTTTTGGTGGCATCGTAATTATATTACAATTTAATTGTTTTGCTTGAATAAAGTTGTAAGCTTCTCTCGTACTAGCCCAAAGAATTTCGATATTTTTATTTTTCTTAGTCAAAGAGATGCTTTTTTTAAATATTGGAAGAGGGTCTTTGCCTTTATCAGCCATTCTACCTGCAAATATTGAAATTATTGATTTTGTTTTTTTGTTTAATATTTTAAAAATCTTTTTAGTTTGTTCAAAAGTGTAAACTGCAGTTATGTTGAGTTTAATTCCTTTATCGCTTAATTCTTTGATTACTGGTCCAGTAAATACTCCTTTTGAATTTACAACTGGAATTTTTACATAAACATTTTTACCCCAAGAATTAATTTCAAAAGCTTGTTTCAGCATGTCTTGAAAATTATCTGCAAATACTTCAAAAGAAATAGGTTTTTTTCTGCAAATCTTCAAAATTTTAAGAGAATATTTTTTATAATTTTTGGCTCCAGCTAATCGCATTAAACTTGGATTAGTTGTAAAGCCATCAACTAAAGTTTTATTATTAAAAAATTTTATTGTCTTATAGTCAGCAATATCGCAAAAGATTTTTGTTTTCATTAGTCTAAATTTTTAACTATGTCTTCTGTCATCTTTTTTGCATCTGCAAACAGCATTAAAGTATTATCTTTATAAAAGAGTTCATTATCTATACCGGCATACCCTGGTGATAAACTTCTTTTAACAAATAAAACAGATTTACATTTTTCAACATCAAGCACAGGCATTCCAAATATCGGGCTTTTTGGATCTGTTTTTGCTACAGGATTTGTTACGTCGTTTGCTCCAATTACAAATGCAACATCAGAATTAGCAAAATCGTTATTTATATCTTCTAATTCAAAAACTTCATCATAAGGAACATTTGCTTCAGCTAATAAAACATTCATATGGCCAGGCATTCTTCCAGCTACAGGGTGTATAGCGTAAGTAACTTTAATGTCATTTTTTTTTAATTTATCTACCATCTCTCGCAGAGCGTGTTGAGCTTGGGCTACGGCCATACCGTATCCTGGAACTATAATTATAGATGAGGCATTTTTCATTAAAAAAGCTGCATCCTCTGCGTTGCCACTTTTAACTGGTTTTTGATCTTTCTTTTCTTTTTTATCATCGGTAGAATTGTCTGCTCCGAAACCACCTAGAATTACACTTACAAAAGATCTGTTCATGGCTTTACACATTATGTATGAAAGTATTGCTCCTGAGGATCCGACAAGTGCACCTGTTATAATCAAAGCAGTATTTTCTAATGTAAAACCTATTCCAGCTGCAGCCCATCCAGAGTAGGAATTAAGCATTGAAATTACTACAGGCATATCTGCTCCTCCAATAGGGATAATTAATAAAACTCCAACGAGAAATGAGATTATAATTACAGTCCAAAAAATATTTGTAGACTGAGTTTTACATAGATAAAAAATTAAAACAAATATACCTATTCCAAGTATTAAATTTAAAATATGCTGACCACTAAATGTAATTGGAGCCCCGGACATTATCCCTCTTAACTTTAAAAAAGCTATTATTGAACCTGAAAAAGTTATTGCTCCTACTGCCGCTCCTATAGACATTTCAATAAGACTAGCTAATTTTATATCACCTAAATTTCCTAGATTAAAAGCTGCGGGATTTAAAAAAGCTGCGATCGCGACAAAAACTGCAGCTAAACCTACTAAACTGTGAAAACCAGCCACTAATTCTGGCATTGCAGTCATCGGAATTTTAAAAGCTATAAAAGAGCCGATTGCTCCACCAATAACTAAAAATATAACTACAATAACTAGGGAAGTTGAAAAATTTCCAATTGATAGAAATGTCACTACAATTGCAATAATCATTCCAGCAATTCCGAAGTAGTTTCCTTGTCTAGATGTATCTGGTGATGATAATCCTCTAAGCGCAAGAATAAATAATATTCCAGATACTAAATAAAAAATTGCTGCTAGATTAGCTGAAATCATTTCTTTTTATCTTTCTTTTTTTTGTACATTTGAAGCATTCTTTGAGTTACCAAAAAGCCTCCAAAAATATTAATTGCTGCTAAGATGATGGCTATAAATCCAAATATACTCGAAGTATTAAATATACTCTCGGAGGTACCAGCTAAAGCTGCGATAATAGCGCCTACAATAATAACTGATGAGATTGCATTAGTAACTGACATCAAAGGAGTATGAAGAGATGGTGTGACACTCCATACAACATAGTAACCAATAAAAATTGATAAAATAAAAATACTTAATCTAAATATAAACGGATCTATTTCCATAATTAAACTTTTTTAATTAATGATTTATCTATTATTTCGTCTTCTAAATTAATATTAAAATCTTTCTTATCTCTACTATACAAGTTACGTATGAAACTAAATAAGTTTTTAGCATATAAGCTTGAAGCAGTAAGTGGTAAGCTATTCATCAAACTTTTGACACCTATTATTTTTATACCATCAACTGAATTAATCTTGCCTGCTTCTGAAAATGCAGAGTTTCCTCCTTGTTCTGCTGCTAAATCATAAACAATTGACCCAGGTTTCATAAGTTTTACTAAATCCTCTGTTAAAATCCTTGGAGCAGGTTTTCCGGGAATTAATGCGGTACATATTACTATATCATTTTTTTTTAGTGCTTCTTTCATCATTTCTGCTTGTTTTTTTTTATATTCTTCCGAAGCTTCTTTCGCGTAACCACCCGCAGTTTCCATATCTTCATTTTGTTCAACTGTTAAAAATTTTCCTCCTAAGCTTTCTACCTGCTCTTTTGATGCAGCTCTTACATCTGTTGCTGAAACGATCGCACCTAACCTTTTGGCAGTAGCTATTGCTTGTAAACCTGCTACACCTGCCCCAATAACTAAAATTTTAGCTGCTGGCACCGTGCCTGCAGCCGTCATCATCATAGGTACAGCTTTTTCAAATTCTGCAACACATTCAACAACTGCTCTATAACCAGCTAAGTTAGATTGAGAAGATAAAACATCCATTGATTGAGCTCTTGTAATTCTAGGCAATAACTCTAAAGCAAAAGGCTTAATTTTTTTATTTATGATTTTGTCAATTTGTTTTTTATTTTTAGACGGGTTAAGCATACCAATTAAAATTGTATTGTTTTTTAAAATTTCAATTTCATCTTCAGAAGGACAATTAACTCTCATAATCAGATCACTTGAGTTTATAACCCCATTTGATGATTCTTTAATTTCAACTCCGATATCTTTATATTCACTATCGTTAATTCCAAGGTGAAGTGCATATCCTTTTTCAACACATACTTTTAATCCAAGTCCGATGATATTTTTTGCAGACTCAGGAGTTAAAGAAACTCTTTTTTCTAATGTTGTGTTTTCTTTAATTGAACCGACTATCATTATAAATAATTTTTGATTTTAAAGAAGTGTAATTGCTAATATTATCAATATTGCAATAACTGCAATTGTTCCCCATAGCACAAATTTAGTGAAACCATTGTAAGTTTTTTTGAAATCGTTACCGCTCATCTCTAGCCTTGACGAGCTTTAAATTTAGGATTTTTTTTATTTATTACGTAAAGCTTTCCTCTTCGCTTAACTAGTTTCGAATTAAGGTCTCTTTTTTTTAATGATTTTAATGAGCTAGCTATTTTCATAATTTTTTTAAGCCTGGCAACGTCCTACTCTCCCATATCTTAAGACAAAGTACCATCGGCGCTGAAGGACTTAACTTCCGAGTTCGGAATGGGATCGGGTGTAGCCCCTTCGCAATAATCACCAGGCAGGGATTTATAGTATTTAACGTTTATAAAGTAAACAAAAATATTGACTTAAAAAAAGCCTTTAAATCTAATAAAACTATAACTTGCCATCTAGTCGTAATTTCTTACGAATTTCAGTTGCAGATATTTTTTGAGTTTTTTCATCAAGTACTATTTCTTCGATTTTATAACCTACTCCCCTTCCATAACAAATATTTGTTAAGTTAGGTACTAAGGAGATTTTAATTCTTCCACCATAATCTTTTAAAGCTATCTCAATATTTTTTTTAACTGTTTCAAAGTTAAATGGATTATCTCCAATCCCTTGTACATCTCTTACCATTATGTTTACTTGACCAGTTTTTTTAATAATTTCTTCAAATAACTTTTGGTGGCCTGCGTGCCAAGGTTGCCATCTTCCAAGCATTTGAGCAGTGGGTTTTTTATTATCCCAAATATATTTTTCAATTGTATTGGCAATTTTAAATGCCCATATTTCTCCACTTTTTTCTTTTATTCTAAATTCTACTTTCTCTGGTGGTACAAACATTTTGTTGGTGTCCGCAAACCTGCCTTCTTTAATAGTATCCATCCAAATTACTGTGTCGGCATTAAAATCATCTCTAGTTTTAGGTGTTGGACAAACAAAATCAGCAATAACATGTTTTCCTAAGTCGATAGATTTTTGTGCAAGGTTTTTCATTCGATTAGCTTGCCTTTGTCTTCCTTCAGGACTAAAATCCCAGTCCTCAGCATCTTTTCTTACTTTATCTGCATTGAGCCAGGTCGCATTAATAAGAGGAGCAAGTCTTTCGGCTAAATAAGTTTTGCCTGCTCCGGGCAAACCCATAATTAAAATTTTTTTTGGCATTTAATTTAAAGTAATAAAGTTTGTAGAGTAAAATAGGTTATATACTTTTTAATTTTGCTTATGTCAAATATATTATTATTAAGAACAAATTTATCTTTGGTGGGCATGATAAGAATCGAACTTATGACCTCTACGATGTCAACGTAGCGTTCTACCATTGAACTACATGCCCAAAACTGGTGTTGAAATATTTGTTACCATCTTTTTTACTTT
>CABYYJ010000013.1 GCA_902523185.1 uncultured Pelagibacteraceae bacterium
AAAAAATTAACTTTGAGGTTTTACGATTAATTTCAACTTTAAAGAAAGTATTTAAACTAAAATTACCATTAATTAAATGAATTCCATTCAAAAAACTTTTAGAGATCAGTTTTTTAATTCTTAAATTACATTGAGAGAAAATATTTTCCAAATTTTTAAAATCATTTTTATCTATTAGAAAGAATGTTAATTCATGCGAGTAGAAGTCTCCAAATAAGCCAATTGGTAAATTTCCTACTTTTTTTTTATCTAATAAATATTCAGAATTAAAAATATGAATTATCTTTTTATTATTCTCAAATTCATCAATTTTACTTTTTAGTGAATTAATAATAAAAGTAACATTTTGTTTTGTTAATTGAGACCCATTTAATTTTTTAAAACCTGTAAAATTTATCAAGAAATTATTAGGCATATCTATTATCAAAGTTACCTCTTTAAAAGTAAAGTTAAGTTTTTGCTCAATTAAGTAAATATTCTCCTTTAACGAATTATGAATCGACTCAAAGTCGAAAATTTCTTTTTCTCTTGCATCATTGACTTTTATGTTATTTGAATAAATTAACTCAAATTCATATTTTTCGTTATTTTTTCCAACAATAAAAACTATTTCAAGATTACTGATTTCTATGAAAAGCTGAGGAGAATTTTGTTGCATTACTTATTTTAAGATAAGTTGATTATTAATTCTATAATCGAAAATTTTGTACTTTTGAAAGTTTTTTTTTCCTATAATATTTGTATAATTCATTAAGCTTTGATCATAATTTTTTATTGGTAATTTAATAGTTTTATTATCATTTGTTAACAAATCCCATCTCTTCGCTTCAAAAAAATAAAATGTTTTAATTGTATCAATTGGAAAGTTAATTTTTTTAAGGTTGATATAAAATTTTTCAAAATTATCTTTATCTCCAAATATTGTAGGTAAATTTTTAAATCTATCAATTTTACTAAAAGTAATTAATTGATTCTTGTCTGTATAGAAAAATTTTTCTTTTTTATTTTGCAAAATAAAAATTGGTTTTTTTTCAAAAACTTTTATTTTAAGTTTATTTGGATAGATCTTTTTAATTTCAAAACCTGATAGAAAACTTTTTTCATCTAATTTTTTTTTAAATTGTTCGAGATTTATTAGAGAAAGATTGTCTTTATATAAAAAAGACAATTCATTTTTTATTTCATCTTTACTCAAAACCTTATTATTTTCTATTATAATTTCATTTATTTTAAAGCTAAATTTTAAATTAAAATTTCTGTTAGAAACGTATGTGCTTAACAATAATAACAATATTGTTGCGACTAAAATTCTTTTTTTCATCTATTAAGACCTGCATCTAACAGGATCTTTTCTACAAGATTTTCAAAGCTTATTCCGGAGTAACTTGCAATTTCAGGGGCTAAAGAAAGATTTGTCATACCAGGTTGAGTATTCAACTCCAGAATATAAAATTTGTTTTTAAAAAATTTAAAATCTGATCTGGTAACCCCTTTACACTCTAAAACTTTATGAGCTTTATTTGCTAAATAAAGAACTTCTTTATATTTGTTTTTTTTCAATCTTGCTGGCATTATATGTTTTGTCTTAGCTGCTTTAGTATATTTAGCTTTATAATCGTAAAACGATCTTTTTGGTACTAGTTCAATCGCTCCGATTGGTTTATCATTTAATACGGCTACTTGTATTTCTTGACCTCCTATAAACTGTTCAACGATTATTTGTTCATATTTCTTTAAAAGAGATTTTACAGATCTATTTAAATTGGAAAAATTTTTGAATATTTTTACACCTAAACTTGAACCTTCATTTATAGGTTTCAAAACGATGGGAAATTTAATTTTTTTTATTTTCAAATTTTTTTTTAAAATATTACTATGAAAAGTATATTTATCTAAAATGAAGTATTTTGGTGTTAATATTTTATTTTTAGTAAAAATTTCTTTTGAAATTACTTTATTCATAGAATTGTATGAGCTAATTACACCAGAGTGAGTGTAAGGAATTCTTAAATACTCAAAATAACTCTGCGCAATACCATCCTCTCCATCTTTGCCATGTAAAGCATTAAAAATTACATCAGTAGAATTTTTTTTGATTAAATTTAAATTTTCAAATTTTGGGTCAAACAATGATACTGAATATTTCTTTTTTTTTAAAGCCTTTGCGCATGCATTTCCACTTTCAAAACTTATAGCTCTCTCACCTGAAGTGCCTCCTAAGACTACCAAAACTCTTTTAAATTTTTTTTTACTCACCTATAATTTTTATCTCCAATTCAAGTTTGATACCCGTTTTATCATTCACTGTTTTTTTAACTTTGTTGATTAATTTTTCAATATCTGATGATTTAGCATTTCCATTATTAACGAAAAAATTACAGTGTTTTTTTGAAATTTCTGCATCCCCTTCTTTAAATTCGCTACACCCGGTTTCTTTAATTATTTGCCATGCTTTCTTTTCACTACTTAAATTTTTAAATGTACTACCACATGTTTTAATTTGACTTGGTTGTGTTAATTTTTTTTTTTCTATTAAATTCCTTTGATTTTTCTCAATCATTGATCTTGACTCAATTTTTCCTTTAAGTGTAACGGAGGTAATGATAAAATTTTTAGACAAGTTATTCCCTCTATAATAGAATTCAATTTCTTCAAATTTTATCTCTTTTTCTTGGCAAGATTTAATATCTACTACATTTATTGAAACTAAAACTTTAGAAATATCACTCCCATAACATCCACTATTCATAATTACTGAGCCTCCAATTGATCCAGGAATGCAAGAGAGAAACTCCAAACCACCAATACCGTTTTCTTTCGCAAAATTTGAAATCTTACGATCTAAAGTTGCCGCACCTGCCTTAATAGTAAGTTTATCCTTAAGTTTTATGTCAGAAAAGCTTGAGCCAAGTTTTATAACAACACCTTTTATTCCGTTATCTCTTATTAGTGTATTAGATCCAGCTCCAAGTATGGTAATACTTAGTTTATTTTTTTTATTAATTTTCAAAAATTCAATTAATTGCTTTTCATTTAAAGGTTTAAAAAAATATTCTGCTGGTCCGCCTAAATTAAACCAACTGTAGTTAGATAAATTTACATTATTTGAAATATACTTATCAAATTTTTTTTTTAATTCTTCATTTAGGCTCATATCAAGTTTTTTAAATCATTCATCCATTTAGAAATTATTCCAGCACCCATACCTATAACTATTTCATTTTTGATCAAATTTTTTTTTAAAAATTTTCCAAGTTGTATTTGATTATTGATTAAAATTACTTCAGTTTTTGACATTTTGGAAATCAAATTAGCAAATTTTATTTTATTGAACTTTGATGTTTTTTTCTCACCTGCTGCATATAACGGACATAATAAAACTAGATCAGACTTTGAAAAACATTTGGCAAAATTTTTATTCAAAGATAAAACTCTTGAATAACGGTGTGGCTCAAAAACCGAAATTAACTTTCTTTCATTATAAACATTTTTCACACTATCTAAAATAGAAGTAATTTCCGTAGGATGATGAGCATAATCATCATAAAAATCATTCCCATTTTTTGAAAATATTTTTGTCATTCTTCTCTGAACGCCAGAGAAGTTCTTTAATGATTGTTTTACTATATTTTGACTCACTCCAATATTTAAACATACGATAATAGCAGCAACCGCATTCAAGACATTATGTTTTCCTAGTAATCTTAGTTTGATATTTTTTATTTTTTTTATTTTTTTTCTTGTATCTCTGTAACTAATGTCAAATATCGAATAATCAATTCTGTATCTTATATTTGAAATTTTATAATTTGAATTTTTACTTTCTCCATATGTAATTATATTTTTATTTTTTATTTTGCCAAAGATCTTTTTTATATTCCTATTATCTATACAAATAATAGACTTGCCAGTTGGAGGTGTTTTTTCAATAAATTTAATGAAAGATTTTTCTAAATTTTTAAAATTTTTATAAAAATCAATATGTTCGTAGTCAATGTTAGTTACGATAGAGTAGTTTATTGGTAATTTTAAAAAGCTGCCATCTGACTCATCAGCTTCTAGAATCGCCCACTCACCATTTCCAAATTTTGCATTAGTTTTAAAAGAGTTTATTACTCCGCCATTAATAATTGTTGGATCCAATTTTTGATCAGATAGAATTTTTGCAATTAAGGAAGTTGTTGTTGTTTTTCCGTGAGATCCGGTAATGATAATGTTTTTCTTCAAAGAAACGACATCTGCAAGTATGTCAGCTCTTGAAAAAATAGGAATTTTTTTTTTTCTAGCATATTTAATTTCAATATTATTATTTTTAATGGCTGATGACCTGACTAATATTGATGAACTTTTTACATTATTTTTTGAGTGTCCAATAAAAACTTTAATACCTGACTTCGCGCAAGTTATAGTATTCTTATTTTTATTTTGGTCACTGCCTTGAATTTGAAACCCCATATTCTTCATGATAAGGGCTAAACCACTCATGCCTATTCCCCCGACACCAACAAAATGAATAACTTCTTTTTGACCAAGGTTAATTTTTTTCATTTATAATTTCTTTAAGTATCTCATCAATATTCTTATAAACATTTTTGTCAGAATGTTGTCTTTGATTTTCAGTTATTTTGTTTAATATTGAATCATTTTGATTTATATTTTTAATAACTTTTAACAATTTAAGTTTCAAATCCTTTTCTTCAATTAAAAGAGAGTAATTTTTATTTTCATAAAATTTGGCATTTTTTAACTGATGATTATCTGCTGACGATGGAAGAGGTACAGCTATAAAAGGTATATTTGCATTCGTAAGTTCAGCTAACATCGAAGAGCCGGCCCTAGTAATTGCTAAATTAACTTTTGAGAAATATTCAATTAAATTAGTATTAAAATTAAATATCTCATGCTCAATTTTATATTTTTCATAAAATAGTTTTAGTTCAGCATTTTGACTTTGCAAACAATGCTGATAAATTTTCATATTAATCCCTTGATTTTTACATTCGTAGAAAATATTTGGAAGAACTTCAGCAAATATTTTTGCTGCTTGGCTTCCACCTAGTACCAACACACTAATTTTATTATTAGAGTTAAAGTATGTTTTTCTTGAATAATTTATAATCTCTTCTTTTATTATATTTCCTGTTTCTGAAATTTTTTCTTGGTATCTTTTTGGTACACCTTCAAGGTCTTTAAAAGATACAATTAATTTCTTTGCAAAAGGAAGTAAAAATTTGTTAGCTTTTCCTATAACTAAGTTATTTTCATAAATAATCAAATTTATTTTAAGTATACTAGCAGCAAGACAAATTGGAAAAGATGCATACCCACCCATTCCGAATATAGCAGTTGGTCTATTAAAGATTAAAAAAACAAAAGAGATTAAAATTGAGTAAATAATTGTAATTATTGAAAATAAGAATGAAAATATATTTTTAGATATTATTGGTGAAGAAGGAAAAGAAGTAAATTTAAGATTTTCAATTTTTTTTAAGTATTGACTTCCTCTCTTATCGGTTATCAATTTTACATTAAATTCATTTTTTTCAAGATATTTCGCTAAATTATATCCTGGAAATACATGTCCCCCAGTCCCCCCAACAGCAATAAGTATTTTTTTTTTTTTAATCATAAAGATAGGTTCTATTTTTCGTATAATTTAAAATCACTCCAGCAAGAATTGAGCTTCCTATTAAGGAAGATCCACCATAACTTAAAAATGGAAGTGTCATGCCAGTAGTTGGGATCAAATTAGTGTTTACGCCAACATGTATAAATGTTTGAAAAATTAATAATGAAGACAAACCGCATAGAGAGATTTTTATTAATTGATCTTCGTTATTTACACAATTTTTTATTATCCTAAATGAAATGTATAAAAATATAGAAATTATAAATACAGAGATAATAGAACCATATTCCTCCGATATAATCGCAATTATATAATCTGTATGGGCCTCCGGGACTCTCTCTTTTAAAATACCTTCACCCATACCTTGTCCTGTAAGTCCTCCAAGTTTAATTGCATCCAATGCAGAAGACGATTGAAATTTGTCTCCTTTTGTAGGATCCACAAATGATAATAAACGATCTATTATATAACCAAATTTTTCCGGCATAAGGAACAAAAGACAACCTATTGAAATAAAAAAAATTGAAAAAAATCCAAAAATATAAACTAAACTAACTCCTGAAATAAATACTGTAGCAATCCAACTACCAATTAATAAGATTGATTGTCCTAGATCAGGTTGATCAATTAATAGGATTATAACAGAAACAAGCAATAAAAAACTAAAAATATATCTTATTTGTGAATTTTTAAACTTTTCAAAGGTTAAGATCTTTACTGTGACTAAAATAAAAAAAGGCTTTAACATTTCAATAGGCTGTAACCTAAAAAAATAAAAATCCAACCATCTCTTCGCTCCTTTAACTTCAATTCCAACGATTGGAACTAAAGCTAAAAATATAAATGATATTACAAATAAGGGGAATATAATTTTTTTTAAAAATGATGTTTCTATAATTGAAATTAAAATCATAATTAATAGAGCCAAAAAAGTAAATGTTAAATGTTTTGAAAAGAAAAAATAATAGTCTTTGTTTAGTCTCTCTCCAGCTAAAAATGATGTAGATGAAAAGGAAAAGAATAGACCTAATAAAAATAATACTATAAAACTAAAAAAAATATTTTTATCTATATTCCTCCAGTAATTTTTAAATAATGATTTAAATATATTTTCTTGCATAAATTTTACATAATTTTTTAAACTCTTCACCTCTTTTTTCAAAGTTCAAGAATTGATCATACGAGGCAGATGAGGGACTCAACAAAATTGTATTATTTTTTTTCTTAAAAATTTTAACATCCTTCATTATTTGTATTAAAGATTTTTTAAGATTTTTTGATGGATAGTAATCTACCTTATTTCCAATTTGTTTCTTGAAATATTTAATATTTTTACCAATTAAATAAATCTTGACTATATTACTTTTAAAATCTTCAAGATTAATTTTATCTCGCTTTTTAGGCAAACCTCCTAAAATCCAGAAAATATTATTTGAATTTCTCAATGCTCCTTTAGAGGCTTGAAATGAAGTTGCTTTTGAGTCGTTAATAAAAGTACAATTTTTCTTTTTTAGGAAAATTTCATACCTATGAGGTAAACCTTTAAAAGATCTGAGTGAATTTAAAAAATTTTTTTCTCTTAATCCAAATAATTTAACTAATTCAAAAACGTAAGACATATTTTCATCATTTATATCTAATTTTAGATATGGGTTCTGAATTTTTACCTTTAATTTTTTGTAATTTTTAAGCTGAGGAATAATTAATTTTCCTTTTAAATTTCTTTTTTTAAATTCAGTTTTAAAGTTATTTCCAATAAGAGAAAACTGATTTTTTTTTTGATTTTTGAAAATTTTAAATTTTGAGTTTTTGTAATTTTTTTTATTACCATGCCAATCTAAATGGTCGTTTGAAATATTTAGAAGAATAGCATAATCAGGACATATGTATTTTGAATGAGAAAGTTGAAAGGATGAAACCTCAATTATCAAAAAATCATTTTTTTTAGATTTTAAACTTAAAACTGGCTTACCTATATTTCCACCTAGTAAAGTTTTATATCCATTTTTTTGAAGCACATGAGAGATTATTTTACTAGTTGTTGACTTTCCATTGGTACCAGTCACCACTATAGATTTAAAAAAATTTTTCATTAAAAAAATTAAATCTATGTCTGTTATTATTTTTTCCTCAAATTTCTCTAAATTATTTTTCCCTTTAATATTTTTTAAACTAATGCCTGGGCTTAATATTATGAAGTCTACAATTTCAACCGCTTTATTTAAATTTTCAGCTCTATTTTTTTTATATAAATCTTTATTCTTATCGTCCCATACTTCAAACTTTTTAATATCATTTCTCTTAAAAAAGTTAACTACAGATTTTCCTGTTGATCCGAGACCGTAAACTAAAAAAGATAGTTTTCTTAATTTATTGATAGACAGCATAATCTACCTTAGTTTTAATGTAGCTAAACCTACTAAAGCTAAAATAATTGCTATGATCCAAAAACGTATTACAATAGTGGACTCTGCCCAGCCTTTTTTTTCAAAATGATGGTGTATGGGTGCCATTTTAAAAATCCTTTTACCAGTTAATTTAAATGATATAACTTGAATAATTACTGATACGGTTTCTAAAACAAAGAGACCACCAATTATCGCAAGAACAATTTCATGTTTGACTATGATCGCTACGGCAGCTAATGATCCACCAAGAGATAGTGAGCCTGTATCTCCCATAAATATTTTTGCTGGTGGTGCATTGTACCAAAGAAATCCTAAACATGCTCCAACTAGTGATCCACAAAAAATTGCTAGTTCTCCAACATCAGGTATATATTGTATTTGAAGATATTCTGCGAATATTGTGTTTCCAACTATATATGAAATTAATGTGAAAGAGAGTGCAACCAGCATAACTGGAACTGTAGCTAATCCATCTAGACCATCTGTTAGATTTACAGCATTAGATGCTCCAATGATTACAAATACACCAAATGGAATAAAAAAAAGACCCATGTGCCAAATAAAATTTTTAAAAAAAGGAAAATAAAGATCTAACAAATATTCGTGATCAGAAAAATAGATAAGCAGGAACATAGTCATTGCGCCAATAATTAACTGACCACAAAATTTATATTTTGATTTCAGACCGCTTGAATTTTTATGCTTTATCTTTAGAACGTCGTCTAAAAGTCCTAGACTACCTAAACTTAAAGATACAAAAATTAAAACCCAAACATAAATGTTTGTTAAATCGGACCAAAGCAAGGTTCCAGCTATAATGCCGATTATTATAATCACTCCACCCATAGTAGGTGTCCCAGATTTTTTGACGATATGATCAATTGGACCGTCTTGTCTGATTGGACCAGTAATCATTTTTTCAGAAAAAACTTTTATTAAAGGGGCGCCTATAATAAACACAACTATTAAAGATGTAATAACTGAAAGACCTGTTCTAAAAGTTAAATATTTAAAAACATTTAAAAAAGAATATTGTTCAATCAAAGATGTGAAAAAATGAAATAACATCAGTTACCTTTAATTATCCTTTTACTAAGGTTATTTAAGCCAGTAGCATTAGATCCTTTGATCATTAAATAATCATTATTAGCTATAATATTGTTTAAAGTAAAATCTATATCTTCCTCCTGTTGAAAAATATTTCCTCTTTTCACCCTATTAATATTTTTGTAAGTAGTAAGAGTTTTACTTCCCTTAATGAAAACTTTGTCTATATCAGAGTTATTAATTACTTTTGATAGATTCTTATGCAAAATTTTTGATCTTTTACCCAATTCAAGCATATCTCCAAGCAAAAGGTATTTTTTGAATTTATTTTTCTTAATTGATGAAAAGTTTTTAATTGCATTTTTTACCGAAAGGGGATTTGCATTATAACTTTCATCAATCAATTTAAATTTTTTATTATATCTATTTATTTCATATATTCTGCCTCTTCCCTCTGATGGTTGGTAGGTTTTGTAATATTTTATAATTTTTTTAGGATTAAGATTAAGCTCTTTTAACAAGGCAATAGATGAGAGCACGTTATAAACATTAATATTTTTTATTTCTAGTGGAATGATTTCATCTTTTGTTTTAATTAAAAAACTATCCCTTTCTCTATTTGAGACTAAACTAATATCTGATTTTTTACTTACACCAAAAGAAACTATTTTTAAGTTCCTAGATTGTGATATTCTTTTTAAATAATTGAAAAACTTATCATCTCGGTTCAAAATTATCGTACCATCTATTTTTATATTATTAATTAACTCAGCTTTTGCAGATGCTATACCTTTTAAATTTTTAAAATTCTCTATATGTGCTTCACCAACATTAGTAATTATACCTATATGAGGCCTAATTAATTTTGAAAGTTTATTAATTTCTCCAGCTTTGCTCATTCCCACTTCAAAAATACCGTATCTATGACTTGGTTCTAATTGTGATAAACTCAGTGGTACACCATAGTGATTATTGTAAGATTTTGGAGAGCAAAAAGTTTTGCCATAATTTGTTAACAAGTCTTTAATTAAATTTTTAAGAGAAGTTTTTCCCGCGCTTCCTGTGATGGCAATAATTTTTGCATCTGAGGCATCTCTTTTCTTAAAAGCAAAATTATTTAAAAACTTTTCCTCATTTTTAATCTTGATAGTTTTCATTTTAAACTTTTTTGGAGATCTAGACGAGATAATATGTTGTGCTCCTTTTTTCATCGCATTTGGTATATATTTAATTCCATCTTGATTTTTTCCTTCAATAGTCAAAAACAAGTTTCCTGACTTGAGACTTCTGGTGTCGATAGAAATCCCATGAAAATTTTTTATTTTCTTTGTTTTTACAATTTCCTTTAAAATTTTTTTATTTTGTTTATAAAGTGTGTCTTTATTTGAAATCTTTTTCAAATTTAGTTTAAGTTTATTTATAATTTTTTTATCTGAAATAAAAATAATTTTATTTTTAAATATTTGTTTTGTCTCGTGGCCTTTCCCTGCTATTAGAATAATTTCATTTGGTTCAGCATTTAAAATCGCTGTTTTTACCGCTTTTGATCTATCGCTAATATTAAAACAATTTTTGTTTTTAATATATTTTACAATTTCATTTCTTATTTTTGATGGTTTTTCATTTCTAGGATTATCATCAGTAACGTATATTTTTTTGCAAATTGAGCTTACTATTTTTGCCATTTTAGACCTCTTCTTAAAATCGCGATCTCCTCCACATCCAAAGACAACCGAAACATTTCTTTTATTTAATTTTTTTAAAGCTTGTAAAGACTTTAACAAAGCATCTGGTGTATGTGCAAAATCAACATAAACTTTAATATTATTTTTAAAAATTTTTACTA
>CABYYJ010000014.1 GCA_902523185.1 uncultured Pelagibacteraceae bacterium
AATATAATGCCAAATACAGTTTCATAATGGCTAGCTGATCCATCAAAAGCTTCGGATAAACAAAAACAATTTGCATCATTTTCTGAAAAAAAATTATTATCCATTTTTAATTTCAAATCTTTTATTAAATTTCTTTTATTTAACCATTGAGAATTATGTGCATTTTTAATTAACCCTGTCGTTTTATCAACTGATCCAGGATGACATATGCCTACATTAAATTTGTCAGAATTTTTTTCTAATTTCTTAACGATTTCTGTAATTGCAAATATTGTCTTTTCATAATCTTTAGGTGTTTGAACTCTGTCTCTTTTTAATTCTATATTATCATTATCTAGAAGAACGTACTCTATTTTGGTTGCGCCTAAATCAATTCCTATTTGCATTAATTGGCTGAAGACCTGTTCATTTCTTGAAGCTCTACTTCTAGCTTATTTAACTCTTCACCACCTGCCATCATACTTAAAAGTTTTTCTCTAGAAATATCTTTTTTTTCATATGTGCCCAAACTTTTTCCCCTATTTAATACTGTAAAACTATTTCCAACTGGATAAGCATGATGCACATTATGTGTTATTAAAATTACTGCTAATCCCTGAGAAGCAGCTTTAACTATATATTTTAAAACAACTGAAGCTTGATGTACTCCGAGAGCAGAAGTAGGTTCATCTAAAACTAAAACTTTAGCTCCAAAGTATATAGCCCTACTTATAGCTAAACACTGTCTTTCACCACCAGACATAGTTCCGACTGCCTGAGATGGATCTCTAACATCAATACCTATCTGCCCCATTCTCTCGGCAGCTATTTTATTTGCTTTTTCAATATCAAATGTTTTGAAAAATGGGGGACCTTTCATTGGTTCTCTACCCATAAAAAAGTTTCTTGTTACACTCATTAAAGAGACCAAAGCTAGATCTTGATATACGGTAGCTATGCCCATATCCAATGCATCTTTGGGACTGTCAAATATTGTTTTTTTTCCTTCAACAATAATTTCACCTTCGTCAGGCCTATGTACTCCAGCTAATGTTTTGATTAAAGTTGATTTACCTGCACCATTGTCACCAAGAAGACACATAATTTCACCTTTTTTTAATTTCATAGTTACATCTTTCAGAGCAATTACTTTTCCAAAAAATTTACTTATGTTATTAAATTGTACTAAGTAGTCCGACATTATTTGCTTTCTGTTACCTTTCTTCTTATATAATTATTAAAGATCACTGCAATCAACATCATTGCTCCTAAAAAAACTTTAAACCAGTCTGTATCCACATCAGTGTAAAATATACCCATTGATACTGTTCCGAAAATCAAGGCACCAAAAGCTGCGCCAATCGCTGAACCATAACCGCCAGTTAATAAACAGCCTCCAACGACTGCTGCTGCAATAGCTTCTAATTCCTTTAAAGTTCCACGCATAGTATCGGCTGAACCAGCGTCTAAAACTTGAATAGTAGCAAAAATAGTTGCTGCTACTGCAGTGCCTATGAATAAACTTATTTTCACTCTACCAACCGGTACTCCAACATTGTTGGCACCATTTTTATCTCCTCCAGATGCAAATATCCAATTTCCATATCTTGTTTTCATTAGTATCCACGTTGTAATGATTGCTAAACCTATGAACCATATTACAGATGGAGGTATTCCTGTGGCGAGTGGAGTTCCATCAGTTCTTAATGCAATTAGATTCATCGAACCTAACCAAGTAAAAACCCATTTAAAAGTATCGGTTGCAAATATCCATGCTAAAGGATCATCTTCGATTAATACTCTTAAGCCTGGAACTTGAGTTCGACCCGTGATCAATCTTGTTAAAGCTAAAGTTGCCCCTCTTAAAATGAAAAGCATTGCAAGAGTTACGATAAATGATGGCAAGCCTGTTCTTACCACTAATATTCCATTAAAATAACCTACAAGCACTGCCAATGAGAATGCAAAAATAATACTCATCCAAAGTGGCCACCCCCAATAAATTGCTGGAATAGCTATACATATACCTGCAAATCCAATCATCGATCCAATAGATAGATCAAATTCTCCACCTATCATTAACATAGCAGCTGCGATAGCTATTATTCCAAGATTTGCGGAAACATCTAAGAAATTTAGCACTCCATATGCACTAAACATTCCCGTATCCCCAGCAACTATACCAAAAAATATAAAGACAAGTATAGCTCCACCGAGAGCGCCAAGTTCTGGTCTATTTAACAATAATCTTAATTTGGAAACTTTTTTGAGTCTTTCATCCTGATTGAAATCAGTTTTTGTTTCAATACTTTTAGACTTTTTTGTAGACATATAAAAAAACTTAAAAAAAAGGCCTAGTGAATATTCACTAGGCCTTTTTAATATTGTTCTTATCTATAACCTTGAGCAGCCCATTTTATTACGTCCTTCGCATTGTTAGGAGTAACAAAACCAGGTCCTGTCATAACAACACCAGCTGGCATTGTTCCATATCTCATATATTGAGAAAAAATAGCTATAGGCAAATATCCTTGTAGATACTGTTGTTGGTCAATTAAGAACTCAACTTTTCCAGCAGCAGCAGCTTTTAACATTCCTGGCGACATATCAAATGTACCAAGTTTAACGCTTCCAACTTTACCAGCAGACTCCAATGCTTTTAGAGCAGCTTCTCCTGCAAGACCAGCTCCTAATGTAAGAATAGTGTCATATCCACCACCTAATTTAGCAGCTACAGCTTTTTGAATTTCAGTCGGGTCATTTGATGTTCCTAATATGTCTACAGATCCATCAAAGCCTTTTTTGAAACCAGCACATCTTCTATCTAAAGCGACGTTACCTACTTCGTGGTTAACACATAGTGCTTTTTTACCACCAGCAGCTTTCATTTTTTGTCCACCACCTACGCCAGCTTCAAACTCTGTTTGACCTACGTGAGCACTAATACCTAGTTTCATGTAGTCGTCTGAGCCTGAATTCATAGAGATTACTGGGATACCTGCAGATATTGCAGCTTTAACAGATTTACCTAAAGCGGCAGCATCTGGAAGAGTTATTACAATACCTTTTGGCTTTTGAGAAACAGCGTTGTCAATAAGTTTTGCCATCTCTACCATGTCAAATGTTGCTGGAGCAGTGTATTTGCAAGATACTTTCATATCTTTACAAGCTTTATCAACTCCATTTTTTGCAACAGACCAGAAAGGGTCATTTGCTTGTCCATGAGACACAACAATAATATCTACTGCTAGAGCAGCTACCGACATCATTGCCCAGCTCATTAGAGCAGCAACAGTTAAGTATACTTTTTTCATGATTATTTCCCTCATTTGTTTGTATAATTTGCGCAATTAAAACAAAAAATTTATTAAAATTCAAAAAGAAAAAAAATATATACAACTATAGGTAGTTAAAATTACTTTAATTTTACTACCTTTTTTTGTTTCAAAGATTGATATGCAGCATTAGCAATTTTTAAAGCCAAATAACCATCTTTAAAAGTCGATCTAGGTTTTATTTTATTTTTATGAAGAGAAATCAGTTCATTCAATTGCAAATTATAAGCTTCTTTGTATCGTTCGATAAAAAAATTTAAAAAAGGTTTTTGTGAATGAGATTGATTTGAATTAAATAACTCTGTAGCAGCACTCTTTTGATTGCCTGATAAAAGCATTCCTTTTTTTCCAAATAACTCAACCCTTTGATCGTATCCAAAAGAACAATGTCTAGAATTTGTGATTACACATATGACACCTTTTTTTGATTTCATTGTTACCGTAGCTAATTCATGATCTTTAATTTTTTTATAAAAATTTTCAAATGAGCTTACAGATGAACTTATTTCGGAAATCTCATCATTATTTAAGTAATACCTACATAAATCAAAATCATGAATCATCATGTCTCTAAAAATGCCTCCAGAAGATCTAAGATAAGCCTTTGAAGGAGGTGCTGGATCTCTACTTGTGATTATTATTTTTTCCAATCTTCCTATTTTACCTTTTTCTAAATCTTTTTTAATTGAGTGATGGCTAGGATCAAATCTTCGATTAAACCCCATCTGTATCTTCAAATTATTTTTTTTAACTTTTTTGAAAGTTTTAACAATTTTGTTTATATTTAAGCCTAAAGGTTTTTCACAAAAAATAGTTTTATTGTATTTGATGCCTTCTTCTATAAATCTGATATGAGTGTTTGTAGGGCTAGAAATAAAAATAATATCTACCTTTTCGTCAGAAAATATTTTTTTATAATCTTTTTCAATTTTACAATTATAAAGATTTTTAGCTTTTTTTCCAAGTTTATCAATCTTTTCGTATACATATAACAAATTAAGCGTTTTATTTAGATATATATTTTGAGCATGCATTTGCCCAATTCTACCAAAACCCAAAAGTGCTACATTGATCATAAATTCTTTTGTAACTTAATTATTTATAATATAAAATATTATTACTTTCTGAAAATTATGTCGATAAGATTAGGAATAGCACCAATTGCATGGAGTAACGATGATATGCCTGAATTAGGTGGCAAAACTCCATTAGAACAATGTTTAAAAGAGGCAAGTATGGCAGGTTTTACTGGAATTGAATCTGGCGGAAAATTTCCAATTAATTCAAAAGAACTTATTCCAAAACTTCAAAAAGAGAACCTTAAATTATGTTCAGGTTGGTATGGGGCTCAACTATTAAAAAGATCGCCAAAAGATGAATTTAAACTCATGCAAAAACAACTTAAATTATTCAAAGATTGTAAAGCACCTTGCATGGTTTTTGCTGAAGTAACAGACTCCGTCCAAGGAGATCCTATAACACCATTATCAAAAAGACCTAAATTAAATAAAGATGATTGGAATAGATTTATTAATTCAATTAATGAAATTAGTAAAATGATGATAGATGAAGATATGCCATTAGCTTACCATCATCACATGGGAACTATAATAGAAACTGAGGAGGATACTTCAAGACTTATAGAAAATACAAAGGATACAGTTAAACTATTAGTAGATACCGGTCATATGTTGTTTGCTCAAGGTGACTCTATTAGATTGGTTGAAAATTTTTACGAACGAATAATTCATGTTCATTGTAAAGACATTAGAAAAGATATTTTAGAAAAATCACTGAGAAATGACGCAACATTTAGACAAGCATTTTTAGATGGGGCATTTACTGTGCCAGGTGACGGATGTATTGACTACGTGCCTTTCTTAAAAATTTTGAAAAAAAAAGATTATTCAGGATGGCTTGTGGTAGAAGCAGAACAAGACCCCGCTAAAGCAAATCCATTTGAATACGCAAAAATTGGTTTTAACTATTTAAGTAAAACTGCAAAACAATGTGGTTTTGATATTATTAATTAACGGTATACAGAGACTAATTCATTATTACCCGCAGCTACGCAAGGTGACTTTATACAAGTACCAACTACCCACTCTGATCCTGCCTCTGAGTCGAAGTTATTTGAAGAAACAAAAATTATACCTTTGTCTGTAGATTGACCTGCTTTACCTTCGGCCTGAATTCTGGGATCTTGAGAGGTTTGTATTAACGGTTTATTAATTGAATATGGGTTTTTTAGTTCGATATTAGTTAACACATAACTCACGATTTTTTCTGAGCTCCAAACAGAATTACATTTCTCACCCCAAGATGTTAAACTCTCTTCATTTGAGCTGCAATTATTTACCTCTTCATTTATAAAGTTGACTACAGACTTGTGATTTGATTTTATATCATTTGCTTTTTGCAAAACTTCTGATCTTGTTGAAGCTGTCCATAATAACATCACAACCACGTATGTGATAGAACTAAATACTAAAAATTCTAATGGACCAAAATTTTTTAATTTTCTATTTATATCTATCATAATTTAACAATCATAGATTTATCAATCTTATTCCCAAAAAAATCAATAATATTTTTTGTTGTTTCTAAAGACATTCTAGATTTACATTCATTTGTAAACGTTGCTGAATGTGGACTTAATAAAACTTTTTTATTAGATAGTAGAGGATTATTTTTGTCTACAGGCTCTTTATCAAAAACATCTAATCCTGCTCCAAAAATTATATTTTCTCTTAAAGCCTTATCTAAATCGTTTTCATTGATAATTCCACCTCTTGCAGTATTGATTATAATTGCCTCTCTTTTCATATTTTTAAGTTTAGAATAAGTAATTAAATTTTTAGTTTTTTCATTTAATGGAACATGTAAAGAGACATAGTCACAGATTTTTAATCCATCATCGAGATTCTCAATTTTTTCTCCTCCAAATCTTTCAATAGTCTCTTTATTAACAAAAGGATCAAATACTTTTGCTTTCATATCAAAACCTATACATCTTTTGATTAAATTTTGTCCTATCCTTCCAAATCCAACTATTAAAATCTTTTTATTAAAAAGTTCTAAAGTTCTGATAGAAGATGCATTTTTTTTAAAATTTCCGACTCTAACTTCTTGGTCATATTGATTTATACTTTTAGATATAGATAGCATCATGTAGATTACATGTTCTGCAACAGCTACTGCATTTGCGGTTGCAGTTATTAACAAAGTTATTTTGTTTTTTTTAATATAGTTTAAATCAACATTATCATATCCAACACCATGTCTAGATATAACCTTTAAATTTTTACATTTAGAAAGAATTTTTTCATTTAATTTAGAAACTCTTAGGGTACAAGCATCAAAATTAGGAAGTATTTTTATTAAATTTTCTTCAGAAGCATCTTCAATTATTTCGTATTCAAAAGCTGCATTATTTTTTAATAAATCTATTCCGTCTTGGTGAATTCTTTCTATAATTGCTACCTTATGCATTTTTTTTGGCGGTCCCAAGGGGAATCGAACCCCTCTTTGTTGGATGAAAACCAACTGTCCTAACCGATAGACGATGGGACCATATTTTTGAATGTCTTATTAACAGAAATATCATCGATAATAAACTCTACATTTGATTCCCCATTCCATTGGTTTAGGGACAATTTACCTGCGATATTAAAAGGTTTAATATCCTTTTTTAGTAAATAAGCACCTATTTCACTTTCTACAGAATTGAAAGCTATCGTTTTAATCGTTGATCCTTCTTTACCTATTAAAACCGATTTTATGTGCTTTTCTTTTAATATTTTAGCGTTTAAAGGTTTCACATTTTCAATCACAAATTTGGGCTCAGGGTTACCTGAACCAAATGGAGCAAGTAAATTAATTTTTTTGTAAAAATCTATATTAATAGCTGTAGGAGCAATAACACTATCTAAATATAAAATTTTTTTTTCTGATAAATTTTTATTTAAATGTCTGAATTTTTTTAAGATAAATTCTTTAAATTTAACAATATTTTGAACTTCAATTGAAAAACCTGCTGCCATTTTATGACCGCCCCCTTTTATTAAAAGTTTCTGTTGAGATGCAGATATAATAGTTGAACCAATATCAAAGCCGACTATAGATCTTGCAGATCCCTTTCCAATATTTTTTTCAATTGATATAATAATAACGGGTTTGTTAAATTTTTCTTTTATTCTTGCTGCAACGATACCAATTACTCCCTCATGCCAATTGTACCCGCTAATAATAATAATTGGTTCAGATATATTTTTCTCAATTTCCTTTAAGATTTGATTAAAGACATTTTTTTCTAACAACTGTCTTTCTTTATTAAATTGATCTAAATCAGATGCTATTTTAAATACATCTTTAGGATCTTTGTTTAAAAGAAGGTTTGCTCCATGAGAAGATTTACCTACCCTTCCACCAGCATTTATTCTTGGACCTAAAATATATCCAATATGGTAAACTTCTAATGAGTTTTGTATACCACATATATCAAGTAAAGTTTTAAGTCCCAAATTTTTTCTAGACTTTAATATTTTTAAACCTTGTTTTACAATAGCTCTATTTAGTCCTGTAAGAGGAACCACATCACAAACTGTTCCCAAAGATACTAAGTCAAGATAGTTTATTAAATTAGGTTCCTCAATACCTACATTTGAAAACCATTTATTTTCTCTAAGATACTTATTAATAGCCACTAAAAACATAAAAGTAACTCCAGCAGCACACAAATAATTTAACTTTGAATTATCATCAAGTCTATTCGGATTGATTATTGAATATGCTTTTGGTAAATTTACTTCTGATTGATGGTGATCTAATACTATTACGTCAGTTTTATTTTGATTTGCAAAATCAATTGCTTCAAAAGATAAAGTACCACAATCTACTGTAAATATTAGTTTGACTCCGTTGTTAATCAATTTTTCAAAAGCATTTATTGAAGGACCGAACCCTTCTTTTTTTCGATCAGGAATATAAATTTCGTAAGGTATTTTGAGATGTGCAAAAAAATTTCCTAATAAAGCTGCTGCTGATGCTCCATCAACGTCGTAATCACCAAAAATTCCAATTTTTTCTTGCTTATCAATAGCTTCGGATATTCTTTTGACTGATTTATTCATATCATTTAAAATATTAGGATTAGGAAGAAAATTTTTTATAGATGGATTTAAAAATCTTTCAACTTCATCCTTTTTAATTTTTCTGATTGATAAAAGTTTTGAAGTAATATCATCTAAAAAAAAGTTATCTTTATAAAAAGAAACTTCTTGATTATCGTATTTCTTAAGGATCCAATTTTTTCTACTTACTGAAATTACGCTCATTTATTATATATATTTTTTACAATTTTATTTATATTTTTACTTTTATGAAGTGCAAAAGTATTTACCTCATATTCATTACCTAAATCTTTTACACCGTTTACTAAATCACCATTAGTTACACCTGTTGCACAAAAAATAATATCTCCTTTTACCATGTCTTCTAAATTGTATTTTTTATTGAAATCATTAATACCTAGTTTTTTTGCTCTAATTTTTTCTTCGTTATTTAAAACTAACCTTCCTTGAATTTGACCGCCATAACATGACAAAGCAGCAGCAGCTAACACACCTTCTGGACCTCCGCCAGTGCTGTAATAAATATCATTTTTCGGATTATTGCCTATAACACTTAACACACCTGCAATATCGCCATCAGTAATAAAATTAATACCAACTTTTAATTTTGTAAGTTCATTTATAATTTGGTCATGTCTTGGTCTTTTTAAAACACATACTTTCAAATCAGAAATGTCTTTATTTTTTGCCTCTGCCAATAATTTTATATTTTTTTCAACACTATTATCTAAATCTAATAAATTTCTTGGTAGATTAGAACCTATTGCTATTTTTTCCATGTAAGTGTCTGGAGCTGATAGTAAATTACCTTTATTTGCAACTGCAATTACTGAAAATGCATTTGGTTGATTATTTGCAGTAAATTTTGTTCCTTCTAAGGGATCAACAGCAATGTCAAATTCAGGGCCCCTTAAAGTTCCAAGTTTTTCGCCTATGTATAACATTGGCGCCTCATCCATTTCTCCTTCGCCTATTACAATAGTGCCTTCCATATTAATTCTATTTAACTCTCTTCTCATTGGATCAACAGCGCCTTTATCTGCACCTATTTTATCTTTTTTTCCTATAAATTTAGATGCACCTATCGCAGCTTTTTCAGTAGCTTTAATAAATAAATCAAGAAATTTATCTTCAATTGACATTATTAATTATCGTCTATTCTTATAAATTTAGGAGATTTTATCACAAAGTTTTTTTTACTAATCACTTTTATTATTTTTCTTAAGTAATCATCTTTAGATTTATGTGAAATGATTATAATAGATGAAGTCCCTTTACTTTTATTAGGATTTTGAATCAATCTTTTTATAGAAACTTTATTTTGGGAAAATACTTTTGTGATATTTGATAAAATTCCTTGTTTATCTAAAACTTCAAATCTTAGATAAGCCGAAAAATATCGATGTGAAATGTTTTTAAATTTTAATTTTTTCCTTTCCTTATTTGATATGGAGAACGGAAATTTTATATTACCTCTTAATATAGATGAAATATCAGATACCAAAGCAGAAGTTGTAGCAGCTGGTCCAGCACCCTCACCCTGAATTGTGCTTTTGCCAATTGGCCTCCCTTCAATAATTACAGCATTTAAAACCCCGTCAATACTACCAACATATGAATTTTTATTAATTAATGTAGGGTGAACTCTTTGATAAATACTCCCCCCAATTAATTCTGCAAAACCAAGCAACTTAATCTTATACCCAAGATTGTTTGCATTTTCTATATCTTCTTTATCAATATTTTTTATTCCTTCAACGTGAATATTATTATTTAAAAAAGAATTAAAACATAATGATGATAATATTTTTAATTTTGCTGATACGTCATCACCATTTAAATCTGTTAATGGATTAGACTCTGCATAACCAAGTTTCTGAGCTCTCTTAAGGACATCTAAAAAATCTTGTTTATCCTTATCCATAGATGATAGTATATAATTTGAGGTACCATTAAATATTCCGTAAATTTTATTAATCTTGTTTGCAATTAATCCCTCTTTTATGGATCTTATAACTGGTACACCTCCGCAAACTGATGCTTCAAATTCTAAATTTACTTTATTTTTTTCAGCAATTTTAGATAGTTGATCTCCATATTTTGCAATTAAAGCTTTATTTGCTGTTACTACATGTTTTTTATTTTTAAGTGCATTGAAAACCAGTTTTTTAGCTGGACCCTCTGCTCCACCAATTAGTTCTATAATTAAATCAACCTTTTTTATTTTAGTTGCTTCT
>CABYYJ010000015.1 GCA_902523185.1 uncultured Pelagibacteraceae bacterium
CAATCATATTTAGATCTTATTAAATGTGAAACTTTCCTTGATCTTAAATTTGTTATCCATTTTGAATTTTTATTTACGGTGAAATTATCTTTAGAGATTGCAATTTTTGCATCCATAAAAGGTAATCTTTTATTTTTATTAAAAAAATAACTTTTGTAAAAATCCTTATAAATTGTTGAAATTTTTTTTAAATTAATATTTTTCTTTTTTAGTTCTTTTTTCGCTTTTTTATTTGTTCTTAAATCAGGATCATCATAGCAATAGTAGACATTTTTTATTTTTTTTTCTTTAATAATTTTTACGCATGGAGGAGTAATGCCGTAATGTGTACAAGGCTCCAATGTTACATATAAGTCACTACCTCTAAAATTTAAATTTTTATTTAAGACATTAAATTCAGCGTGTGGTCTTCCATTAATCGATGTTGAGGCAGAACTAATAACTGAATTATTTTTAACTACTAAACATCCTACAGATGGATTAGTGGAAGTTTTGCCTAAATTTTTTTCAGCTAAATTAAAAGCAAGATTAGAAAAGAAACTACGATTGATTTTCATCTATACTGCCTACGAATTCTTCAAAATCTTTTGCTTCTTTAAAATTTTTGTAAACAGAGGCAAAACGTACATAAGCAACTTTATCTAGCGTAGATAGTCCTTCCATTATAAATTTACCAATCGTAGGTGTTGGTATTTCGCTTTCACCGAGACCTTCCAAATTTCTTACAATTTTGGAAATAAATTTTTCAATTGTTTCTGAATCTATTGGTCTTTTGCGAGTTGCAATTCTTATAGATTTTGAAATTTTGTCTCTATCAAAAGGTTCTCTTTTTCCGTTTCCCTTAATGACTGTCAATTCTTGAAATTGAACTCTCTCAAATGTAGTAAATCTCTCTTTTCTCTCACAACCACACAATCTTCTTCTTCTAATTGCTGTACCGTCTTCTGTAGGTCTTGAGTCTACAACCGAAGTATCTTTTTCTCTACAAAATGGACAAAGCATATATTTTAATTACTATATATAGGAAAAGACGAACAAAGTTGAATTATTTCTTTTTGAACTTCTTTTTCTATCTTTGAGTTGTCTTCTTTATTTTTGCTAAGTCCATCTACAACTTTATAAATTAAATCAGCAATAAGCTTAAACTCTTTGGTTCTAAAACCTCTTGTTGTGCAAGCAGGTGTACCTAATCTTATTCCTGAAGTAATCATAGGACTTTCGTTATCGAAAGGTATCCCGTTCTTATTGCAAGTGATATTTGATCTTCCTAAAGAGGCCTGAGCATCTTTTCCAGTAACTCCAAAAGATCTTAAGTCTATTAGCATTAAATGTGTGTCCGTTCCTCCAGAAAAAATTTTAAAACCTTTTTCAGTTAATCTTTCTGAGAGAGTTTTTGAATTATTAATCACATTTTTTGTATAATCTTTAAAATCATCTGATAAAGCTTCTTTAAAACACACAGCTTTAGCTGCTATAACATGCATTAATGGACCGCCCTGCAAACCAGGAAAAATTGCACTATTAAATTTTTTAATTAAGTCTTCTCTGTTAGTTAAAATTATTCCTCCTCGTGGACCTCGAAGAACTTTGTGAGTAGTAGAAGTAACAACATCTGCATATTTAACAGGATTTGGGTAAGCTCCTCCTGCAACTAAGCCGGAAAAATGAGCCATGTCGACTAATAAATATGCTCCGACCTTATCACAAATTTCTCTAAATTTCTTAAAATCAATAATTCTAGAATATGCACTACCGCCAGCTATTATTAATTTTGGTTTATTTTCTTCAGCTAACCTTTCCACATTTTCATAATCAATAAGGCCTGTTTCTTTATCAACTTCGTAGTGAAGGGCATTAAACCATTTACCTGATTGTGCTGGTTTAGCGCCATGAGTTAAATGACCACCAGAATTTAAACTCATAGCCAAAGTTGTATCACCTGGTTTTAATAAAGCTAGATAAACTGCTCCATTCGCTTGTGCGCCTGAGTGAGGTTGAACATTGGCAAATTTACAATTAAATAATTCTGTTGCTCTTGAAATAGCTAAATTTTCTGAAATATCCACGTGCTCACATCCTCCATAATATCTTTTTCCTGGATAACCTTCGGCGTATTTATTAGTTAACACTGATCCTTGAGCTTCAAGAACTGCCTTTGAAACAATATTTTCTGAGGCTATTAGTTCAATATGATTTTGCTGTCTTAAAAACTCATCTTCAATAGATTTGTAGAGTTCTTTATCAGCGCTTTTTAAATCAAGCTTAAAAAAACTATTTAAATATTTATTCAACTTTAATGCTATTGACATATTATATCTTTCTAATTCTTTTTAGATGCCGTCCACCCTCAAATTTGGTCTTTAAAAAAATTTCAACTAATTTTAAAGATAATTTTTTTTTAATTAATCTTGAACCTAAAGTTATTATATTAGCATTATTATGCTGTCTAGACAATCTTGTAGACTGAAAATTATAGCATACTGCGGCTCTAATTTTTTTGATTTTGTTAGCACTTATGGCCATACCTGTCCCAGAGCCACAAACAAGTATCCCAACGTCGCTTTTTTGAAGTTTGACTCTATTTGCAAGTTTTTTTGCATAGTCAGGGTAATCTACTGATTTATTGGTATAAGGGCCTAAATCAAATATTGATATATTTTTTTTAATTAGATGGTTTTTTATATCCTCTTTCAAATCAAATCCTGCATGATCTGAGGCAATACACACCGTTTTAAATATACTGTTTAATTTTATATTGCTCATAATTACTAATTAAATTACACTTATTATAATTATAATTATATATTTGTCGCACTAAAATTATAAATAATCAGGATATCTAATGAAAATAATAGGCTCTTACCCAAAAACAAGGCTCAGAAGATTAAGACAGTCTAAATGGATTAGAAATTTAATGTCTGAAAATAGTATTTCGAATAATGATTTAATTTTGCCGATTTTTGTAAGGGAAGGAAAAAATAAAGTTGAAAATATAAAATCTATGCCTGGTATTAAAAGGTACTCTGTAGATAAATTGCCTTTAATTCTGAAACAAGTTCAGATTTACAAAATACCAATGGTAGCATTATTTCCTTTTACTCCAGACAATAAAAAAAATAATAAAGGCACAGAAGCATTAAATAGAAATAATCTTATATGTAAAAGTTTGAAACTTATTAAAAAAAAATTTCCAGGAATTGGTGTAATGTGTGATGTCGCTCTAGATCCTTACACCTCACATGGACATGACGGTGTGATAATTAATAACGAAATTGATAATGATGAAACAATTAAGATTTTAACAAAACAAGCACTACTTCAGGCAAAAATGGGGTGTGATGTGATTGCTCCATCAGATATGATGGATGGTAGAGTTGGTATAATAAGAAGTGCTTTAGATAAAGCCAATTTTAAAAATGTTTGTATATTATCTTACGCAGTTAAATATGCATCAAATTTTTACGGTCCATTTAGAGATGCAATTGGAAGCAAATCAAAATTAAAAAAAAATAAAAAATCTTATCAAATGGATTACAGAAATTCGATGGAAGCATTTAGAGAAGTAGCATTAGATCTGAAGGAAGGAGCGGATATGGTTATGGTTAAACCTGGTATGATGTATTTAGACATAATTGATAAGATAAAAAGTAACTTTAAAATTCCTGTTATCGCTTATCAAGTTTCCGGAGAATATATTTTAATCAAAAATGCTATACAAAATAATTTTTTAACTAAAGATGCAATAATTGAAAGTATAATATCCTTTAAAAGAGCTGGGGCAAGTGCAATTGTAACTTACTTTGCTATTGAAATTGTAAAAAGACTCAAAAAATTTAATTAAAATAATTCTCTAATAAAAGTCTAAATTTAGGAAATGGTAAATTGTTTGGAAGGAAAAATCTATTCTGTATTATATTTCTGGTAAAATAAAGAGATTTTTTAATAAGTTGGCTAGATAATTTTTCTGGCGGTGTTCTCGTTATAAGATATCCAGGAATTTCATATGTAAATGTATCAATCTTAATTTTTTTTATACTATCAATGCCAATGTTGTTGTCATTAAACTTTGACAAATCTGGATCAAATCCTAAGTCTTTGATAAGATTTAACTCAAAAAAAATATATAATATAATCCAATTATTAAGATCAATAGAATTTAAAAAATTTTCGTAAGATCTATATATATTCTTATTTGGCTGGGACTCTGGTAATAAAATATTTAACATAGAACAGATAGACATAAGTGCTGATATTCTTTCTTTATCATCAAAATATAATGGAGAAATTGGTTTAATTAATTCTGGTTTAAAATAACCAATTTTATTTTCGTTTTTGGAGTTATAAACAACAAATAGTTTGTTCGATATCTGTAAAAAATTTCTTATTTTTCTAGCATTTCCTCCGTAAACTATTCCTGAAACTTTACCTTTTTTTGGTGAAAATATATTAATTATATTTGCATTCTCTCTAAATTTATTTTTTGATAGCAAATAACATTCATCTTCCCAATTCATATTTTTAAAATTCTGATTAATTTTTCAGCTGCATTTTGTTGTGCATTTTTTTTTGATGTTCCTTGTCCAATAATTTTTTTTGACTCAGGAATTTCCACCTCAGTTTTAAAGTTTGGTTTATGAGAGGGACCTGTTTTTTTAAAAAAAGTATATTTTGGTAGTTTTTTAAATTTTTTTAAACTGTACTCCTGCAATTTTGTTTTGGAGTCAATTAAAGTAACTATTGATTTGTCAATATACTTTTCCCAACATCTTGAGATGAATTTTTCTGAACTTTTTAGACCACTGTCTAAATAAATTGCCCCAACTATTGCTTCAAGACAGTCACTAATTATTTTATCAGCTGAACTTTCTAAATTTTTATGAGAAGTTCCTAGATATAAATATTTTTTAATACTTAATTTTTTAGCAATATTTGTACAAGTGCGTTTATTTACTAAATTAGCAAATTTTTTATCAATTATACCTTCTTTTTCATTCGGATATTTGTCTAATAATATTTTTGATATTACTAATCCTAAAACTCTATCCCCTAAAAATTCTAATTTCTCATTATTAATATTACTATCAAAACTTTTATGAGTTAAAGCTCTATGTAACAGGTCCTTATTTTTAAAATGATATTTTAAAATTTCTTCAAACTCTTTAATACTTTTTATCAATCTAATCTCCGAAATGTTCTTTTTAATCTGAGTGAATTATCTAAATTCCAAAATTTTAATAAGCTTCCTTTTTTAGTATCATTTGAAAAAAAAATAATCTTTGCTTTTCCCACTAAATTTAAATTTTGAACGTAGCCAACGTCATTTAGATACCGACTGTCTTTTGAACAATCTCTATTATCACCCATTAAAAAATAATGTCCTTTAGGAACTTGGTATATCTTGGTATTCTTCATTGTTCCTTCGATATTATAAGTAGCTAAATGTGTAACTCCATTAGGTAGAGTTTCTTTAAAAGTTTCATTTTTCAAGATAAATTTACCACATCGAATTGGTTCAGAAGTTTTAACTTGTTCTCTAATTACAGGAACATTATTGATATGTAATATTCCTTCTATAAATTGTATCTTATCTCCAGGCATCCCTATAAGTCTTTTTATATAATCTGTTCTATTATCAGCGGGTGTTTTAAATACAACTAGATCTCCTTGAATAGGTTGTTTAAAAAAAAAACGATTTGTTGAAAAATTAGGACTAAATGGAAAAGAGTGTTTGCTATAACCATAAGAATATTTAGTCACGAATATTCTATCGCCTACAAGTAAAGTTGGCTCCATAGATGAAGAAGGAATATAAAATGGTTGTACAATTAAAGATCTTATTATTATGGCAATAATTAATGCACCAATTAAAGTTTTTATATTATCAGTAATGACACCTATTAAATTTTTTTTCATTTTGAAATAGTTACAAATGCGACTGCATAATCGTCTTCATCAGCTAAAGAGATTGATATATTAAATTTTCTTTTTTTGAATTTTTTATCAACTTTTTTTTTTGTACCGTTTATTAGTTTTATAACAGGTTTTCCATTTCTTCGATTAGATACGACTATTTCATTGAATTTTATACCTTTTGAAATTCCAGTGCCCAATGCTTTTGAAAAAGCTTCTTTAGCAGCAAATCTTTTAGCAAAACAATTTGCAGAATTTTTTATTTTTGTACATTTAAAAATTTCTTCTTTATTAAACAATCTTTTTATGAAAGCTTTTTAAGGATTTTTCTATCCTCTTTATTTTAACGATATCAGCTCCTACACCAAATATTTTCATTATATTATTAACTTTTTAAATTTTTTAATAGTATTTCCTAAACCAGAAAAAATTGACTCTCCTACTAAAAAGTGTCCAATATTAAATTCTTTAATTCCTGAAATCTTTGATAATATTTTTGTCGATTTAAAAGTAAGACCATGTCCTGCATGAACTTCTAAACCAATTTTATTTCCTAATTTTGCAGCTTCTTTTATTCTTTTAATTTCAGTTTTGTAATTTTTTTTTTGATTTATTAAATTACAAATTTTTCCAGTATGTATTTCTACACAGTCCGCATTTAAAATTTTGGACTCTCTAATATCTCTCAAGCTTGGCTCCACAAATAAACTGACTCTTATATTATTCTTTTTTAATTTATTAATATTCGATTTTAAAAATTTTTTTTTATATCTCAGATTCAAACCTCCTTCTGTTGTTACTTCTTTTCTTTTCTCTGGCACTAAACAAATGAAAGCAGGTTTATATTTAATAGCTATTTTTATCATTTCGTTTGTTGCGGCTATTTCAAGATTGAGTGGAATTCTAAGTTTAGATTTTATTTGCTTAAGATCTAGCTCTTTAATGTGACGTCTATCTTCTCTAAGATGAATAGTTACCGAGTCAGCTCCGAATTTTTGAGCAATTAAAGCTGCTCTTAATGGACTTGGATATTTTTCGCCTCTGGCATTCCTCACAGTGGCAACATGATCAATGTTAACACCAAGTCTAATATTTTTCATTAAAGGTTTCTACTTCCAGGTTTTATTGGTTTTAGAGATGCTAAATTTTTTGGTAATTTATCTTTTTTATAAGTTGGTATATTCAGTTTTACCTGCGATATAATTTTTTCCTTTACAGATAAATTATTATTGGTTCTATCAATTATACAAGCATAACCAGCTATTATAGCATCATTCTCTAGTATTAGTTTTGCACACTCTAAACTTGATTTACCCGTTGTTATAACGTCCTCAACTATTAAAACTTTTTGTTTTTTGTGAATTGAAAAATCTCTCCTTAGTTTTAACTCTCCATTAACTCTCTCACAAAAAATAGCCTCCTTATCAAGTAGTCTACCTATCTCGTATCCCACGACTATTCCTCCCATCGCAGGTGAAAGTATAATGTCAAAGTTTTGTATCTCGTTTTTTATTTTGTTTGAAAGAGAAACACATATTTTATTAGCTGCCTTAGGTTTACTCATTAATTGAGCACATTGTATATACTGTGGGCTATGTAACCCAGAAGTTAAGACAAAATGTCCTTCTAAAAGTGCGTTAGTTTCTTTTAAAATTTTCAAAGATTCTTCTAATGAAAGCATTTTTTTTCTGTTTATGTCGAACAATTTTAAATTTTAAATTACTTTGCTTTATTTGACTTATCAAGTTTGTAAAGTTTTTCAAATCTTTAATTTGCAAATCAAAAGAAAAAGTAAGATGCTCCTTTGATCTTTTAATAATTTCTAAATTCACTATATTTCCCTTATTGAGACCGATAAGCGAGGTTATATGACCTAATACTCCAGGCTTATGAGGTAAATCTACTTCAATTGTGCTTGAATAATTTTTTTCAATAACATTTAAGTTTTCTGTAGATCTATCTTGCCAAAATCTTCGAATTGCAGAACGAGCTTTTCCAGTTTTAGAGGATGAGAGCCAATGTAAAGATGGAGTTGCATTTTTAGAAGTTTCGATATTCACTAAATCTCCATTTTTCAAAATTGTTTGTAATGTAGAGTGACTTCCATTTACAGTGCAACCTATGGCACTATTTCCAATTTTCGTATGAACGGCATACGCAAAATCAATCGGAGTCGCTTGTTTAGGTAATTTTATAACAGCTCCTTTGGGAGTAAAACAAAATACATTTTCTTGAAACATTTGTAATTTTGTAAATTCATAATAATGTTCAGGGCTAGTACCTGCCTCAATAATTTCAACCAAATCTCTTAACCAGTCATATTCTTTCCATGATAATTCTGAAAACTTTTCCGAAGATTTATATTTCCAATGAGAAGCTATACCCCTTTGGGCAAACTCGTGCATTTCATGTGTTCTAATTTGTATCTCTATTCTATTTTTTTTAGGACCAATCACAGCTGTGTGAATTGATTTGTATTTATTGATCTTAGGTGTTGATATATAGTCTTTAAATTTACCTGGTATAGTCGGAAATCTACTATGAAAGATGCCTAAAGTTTTGTAGCAATCTTCCAAAGTGTTCACTATTACTCGAAAGCCTATAATATCAGTAAGTTGTTCAAGGGATATTTTTTTATTTTGAATTTTACGCCAAATTGAAAAAGGTGTTTTTTCTCGTCCTGTTATAGTGGCAGTTATTCCATTTTGACTTAGTATTTCAATTAATTCTTTAGAAATTGTTTTAAATGTATCATCAGTATTATTTTTGATAAAATTTAATCTTTCTAAAATTAAATCTCTTGCTGGTTTATTAAGCACTGAAAAAGACAAATCCTCTAACTCGTCTCTAATTCTATTCATCCCCATCCTATCTGCTAATGGAGCGTAAATTTCCATAGTTTCTTTTGCTTTTCTAATTATTTTGTCTTTATCTTTTACAAATTGAATTGTCCTCATATTGTGTAATCTGTCGGCAAGTTTGACTAATAAAACTCTTATATCCTTAGATGTTGCTAAGATTAATTTTCTAAAATTTTCTGCTTTAGAATCTGTAGATGCTTTATCCTCTAATGCAGAAATTTTAGTTACACCATCGACTAAATTTGCAACTTCTTCACCAAACTCTTTTTTAACTGTTGCATAGGTAACGTTAGTATCCTCTATCGTGTCATGAAGAAGTCCGGTTGTAATTGTTGCGCTATCTAATTTTAATTCTGTTAAAATTTTTGCTACTGCAACTGGATGAATAATATACGGGACGCCCTCTTCTCTTTTTTGGTTTTGATGTGCCTCTAAAGCAAAGTCATATGCCTTGCTTAATGACTCTGAATTTAAAAATTTATTGTAAGATTTGATCTGATTAATTAATTCATTATTGTTAATCATGCTTTATTTTAACATTTTTATTTAATCTTGTAATCTCAATCCGAGATTTTTGGCTTAAATTATTTATTAAAAATTGGGCGTTTTTCTTTAAAATTGGATGTGACCATTT
>CABYYJ010000016.1 GCA_902523185.1 uncultured Pelagibacteraceae bacterium
TTAAATTCATCATCTGTTTCGTGTTCAGGAACTTTAACGTCTAATGCTCCCTTACTAATAGAGTCTGATGCCCCAATTAAATTAATAATAGGTTTTGTGAGTTTTGATGCAAAAGTAATCGCTATCGAGGTAGACAAAAATAGTAGTAATGTAACAACAATTATATAAATAACAGCAAATGTAACTTTTATTCCAGTTTGGCTATTTTCAACTGAATAATAGAAATTAACAGCTTGTTCAGTTTCATTTAAATATCTTAAAATTTCTGGATCTATATTTCTTGAAATATATAGATAGGTATCAACTAAAGAAGTTAATTTAGTCATAACTGTTGTTTTATTTTCTAAGTTATTTGAAATAAAAACTGGTTTTCCCTCAAGAACTTGATTGTAATCTTCATCTGATGGGACTACAAATTCCTCTGTTATATCTCTTACATCTGAAATTAGTACGTTACCTAAGCTATCAATTAGATAAACATCATCAATACGTCTAAGAATTTTTTCAGATCTTATGATGTTTCTAAATTGAATTTTGTTAGAGTAGTAAAAACTTGAAGCTCTATTTAATCCAACGCTCATCATTATAACATCAGATAATACATTTTCTTTACTCTCATCTAAATAATTTTTAGCAACGTCGTATGAATTATTGACTGCTTTTGTAATCTGCTTATCAAAATAATTTTGAATTCCGAAGTTAAAAATAAATAAAGAAAAAATTGCAACGATCAAAGACGGTATTACTGTGAAAAGGGAAAATATAGATATATATTTTAAGTTAGTCTCAGAACCTTTTTTATTTTTTTTACCTGCATTATAAAATCTGTAAAAATTTCTAAAAATTAAACCGAAAAAAACAAGTAATAAAAAGATATCTATAATCAATAGAGTTTGTAAATTTTTGTCAGTTAATTGAATAAAACCCTCGTTTATAAAGGTTAAAAAAGTTACTATCCCCATGAAAATACATAAAAATGAGGACAAAATAATCCAATTAAAATTTTTTATAATTCTAAACATAATAAATAATCATTAAATATTTATATAAATATAATATATGTTTATACCATGAGTTTTTGTTTAATAATTCTAGCTGGAGGTAATAGCCATAGATTTAGGTCTAATATTGGCAAACCCTATCAAAAAATAGCAGGCAAATCATTAATCGAACTTAACGTCAATAAAGTAACTAAATTTAAACAAATTAAAAAGATTATTCTAGTCTACAATAAAAAAGATGCAAAACGGGTAAAATCCCTTAAACTAAAAAATGTGAAACTTGTAATCGGGGGAAATAATAGACAACAATCCACTTTTAAAGCTCTGAAATACTTAGTTAATAAAAAAGGGGTTTCTAAAGTATTAATACATGATGTAGCTAGACCAAATTTTTCTACAAAACTTTTAAAAGCCATATTAAGAAATATGAGGAGTCACAGAGCAGTTGTTCCCAAATTAGAAATACAAGATGCAATAAAACAAATACTAGACTCTAGTAACGAAGAATACATAGTAGGGAAAAAAAGAGATGATTTATTTTTAACTCAAACACCACAAGCATTTAATTTAAAGGAAATATATTATCTGCATAAAACTAACTTTGGCAAATATAAAGATGATGATATCTCTTTATATATGGATCTTAATAAAGTTAAGTTTATTGAGGGAGAAAAAAGTAATTTTAAAATTACAGACAAAATAGATTTTGAAAATTTAAGGAATATTTATAAATCTAAACAAAGTGTTGGAATAGGTTTTGACGTTCATAGATTAGTTCCTAAAAGAAAACTTTATTTAGCAGGATTAAATATAAAATCTAAATTAGGTACATTAGGACACTCAGATGGTGATCCAGTTCTTCATTCGGTTACTGATGCAATTTTAGGAGCTTGTAAAATGGGAGATATTGGTCAATTGTTTTCAGACAAAAGTAATAAATTTAAAAACATAAGATCAACTATTTTACTAAAAAAGGTAATAGAACAGACTAAGTCTAAAGGATATTTTATAAATAATATTGATATAAACATTATAACTCAAACACCTAAGATAAAATACTTAAAAAATAAAATGATTGATAGTATTTCTAGGCTCTGTGAAATTTCTAAAGATCAAATTAATATAAAAGGGAAAACAACCGAAAAATTAGGTGTTATCGGAAAAGAAAAAGCAATAGCGTGCGAAGTTATATGTTCGGTCATTAAATATGATTAAAACCATAAATTATTTATTTGTAACATGTTTTGGTATTGGATCTTTTAGATTTGCTCCAGGAACTATAACCTCTTTAGTTACAACAATTTTTTTATACAGCCTATTCCATATAGTTAATCTATCTAACGGTATTATATTACTAATTTTGTTTTTAGTTTTTATATATTCATTTTATGCAGTGTCCGAATATATAAAATATAATGACAACAAAGACCCTAAAGAAGTTGTTGTAGATGAGTTTATTGGCCAATCCATTCCAATTTATCTTTATGAAATCGCACACGGAACTACGAAAGCACCGCAAGAGTCAATTTTATTTTATTTATATATTTTTATCTTATTTAGATTTTTTGACATAAAAAAACCATTTCCGGTAAATTTTTTTGATAAAAAATTTAAAAATAGTTTTGGAGTAATAATAGACGACGTAGTAGCAGGTCTATATGTTGTCCTTACATTTATAATCTTTATGGTAATTAAATCAAAATTTTTCTAATGGATTTGCCTAAAAAGATAATTTCATTAATTAAAAAAAAAAGAATGAAGCTTTCAATCGCGGAATCTTGCACCGGAGGAATGCTGTCTAATGCTATTACCTCTGTAAGCGGATCATCAAAAGTATTTTCTATGGGATTAGTCACATACTCAAATCAAGCTAAAACAAGTATATTAAAAGTTCCCAAAAAAATAATAAAAAAATATGGAGCTGTAAGTGTTCAATGTTGTTTGGCTATGGTCAATAATTTAAGTAAAATTAGTAATTCAAAAGCCTGCGTTTCAATAACTGGAATAGCTGGCCCTAAAGGAGGATCTAAAAAAAAACCAGTTGGATTGGTTTATATTGGTATTAGAGTTGGAAAAAAGGTTGTTGTTAATAAATGTAATTTTAAGAATAAAGGAAGAATTTTTATTCAAAAGCAAACTGTAAAAAAAACTCTGAATTTATTAGTACAATTGATTAGACAGGATAGCTAAACTCAGGATTGACAATTATATCTAAAAGATGAGCAGTAAAACTGTTAAGTAACAAGAAAATACTGAAAGCTACAATATAAAGTAAAAAAACTAAAAAATTTCTAGCTCTTTTTCTTTGCAATAATTTTTTATCTTCTGGGACCCATTCTTTATTTTGAGATTTAAAATCATAGGAAAACATCCAATAAGTTAAGTTAGTTTCGTTTGGATCGCCTGTTCTAATTGTTTTAATATATGAAGACAAAAATTTGAAAGTTAAAATAAATAAAATTAATAAAGATGAAATTGTGAACATTATTTAAATAATTTAATTGCTCTTTCCTCAAAAGCTTTGGCAATTTTATTTAAACCAAGCTCAAAAGATTTTTTCATTATTCCATTCAAAATTGGATTTTTCAATTCAAAATCAATAAAAAATTCCAACTGTGTTGAATTGTTTACTTCCTTAAATTTCCACTCATTTTTCAGATGTTTTAATGGTCCATCAAGATTAGTTACTATAATTATATCTTTTTCTTTATAATAAGACACGTGACTTGAGAAAGTTTCATTTAGGATGCTTTTACCCACTTTTAAATCTCCATTAAAGACAATAAGATCTGCACTTTCATTCCTATCATAAATTTTACCTTCGATGCACCATGGAACAAACTCTGGATATTTTTCAATATCTAGAACCATTTCCACTAATTGTTCTTTTTTACAAGGAATAATTTTTTTTATTGATGCGGAAGACATTCAAGCTGTTTATTTCTTGCATCTTGTAATTTTCTAAAATCTTCATCTGCGTGATAAGAAGATCTTGTAAGAGGTGATGAAGAAACAAGTAGAAAACCTTTTGTCTTTGCAATTTGCTCGAACTCTTTAAATTCTTCGGGATGATAATAACGATTAAGTGGATGATGTTTGGGAGATGGTTGTAAGTATTGACCGATAGTAATGAAATCAACTTCGGCAGATCTAAGATCATCCATTACTTGAATTACTTCTTCTTTGTTTTCACCCAAGCCAACCATGATTCCAGATTTAGTAAAAACTTTTTTATTAAATTTTTTTGCGTTTTTTAAAAGTTCTAATGAAGCAAAATAACGTGCTCCTGGTCTTACAGTTGTATAAAGTCTAGGCACTGTCTCTATATTATGGTTAAATACATCTAGATCAGCTTTTAAAATTTTTTTATAAGCATCTCCTTTTCTCAAAAAGTCAGGAGTTAAAACTTCGATAGATGTTTTTGGATTTTTATCTCTTGTAGCTTTAACAACTTTGTAAAAATGTTCCGATCCCCCATCATCTAAATCGTCTCTGTCTACAGATGTAATCACAACATGTTTCAAATTTAAATTTTGAACTGCCCTAGCGATTTTAGCCGGTTCGAAAATATCTAGCTCTGTTGGTTTTCCAGTTTTGACATCACAAAATGCACATGCTCTAGTGCACGTATCTCCCATAATCATAAATGTAGCGTGTTTTTTGCTCCAACACTCAGTAATATTTGGACAATTAGCTTCCTGACAGACAGTAACAAGGTTATTTTGATTAACTACTTGTTTGGTTTGAAAGAAAATTTGAGAGTCTAATATTTTTGACCTTATCCATTCAGGTTTCCTTTTAATTGGATTAAAAGGCTTATTAACTTTTTCTGGGTGTCTTGGTTTTGAGCTCATTTTAACTTTATAATAATTTCATCTTTTGTGCCATATCTAAATTTTTCCCTGTAAAGTATGTCTAAATAATCTAAATCATTATTTTTAACTAATGATATTTTTGTTTCCAAATCTTGTAATTCATGTGTCAACATTTTTTCTTTAATTTCTAATTCTTCTAATAATTTTTTTTTATCAAAATAGGAAATTAACCCTCTTTCACCTCCAATTAAATTAATTCCAATATAAAGAGATAAAAAAACATTTAATAATATAATTTTTTTTTTCTTTAAACTTTCAATAAGTCGCATGAGTTAGATTCTAGCCATTTTTGCTTGATTTCCAAGTTCTTCTTCAATGCGTAATAACCTATTGTATTTCGCTACTCTTTCAGATCTTGCCAAAGATCCAGTTTTGATTTGAGAAGACATAGTAGCGGACGCCAAATCAGCAATAAATGTATCCTCGGTATCCCCCGATCTGTGAGAAATGATAGTATTAAAATCTGCAGCTTTTGCCATTGAAATTACCTCTAAAGTTTCAGTCAAAGTGCCTATTTGATTTGGTTTTACTAAAATACAATTTGCTGACTTTTCTTTTATTCCTTTACTTAAACGTTTTACATTTGTAACGAATAAATCATCTCCAACAATTTGAACATTTTTCCCTATTTCGTTTGTTATTTTTCTCCACGAATCCCAGTCCTCCTCAGCAAAAGGATCCTCTATTGATTTTATTGGATAGGTAGATGTTAGTTTTTTAAAATAACTAATATTATCTTCAACTGATGAGTAATTTTTAGATTGAATTGAATACTCCCCTTTTTCATTAATTAATTCATTAGCTGCTACATCAAGACAAATAACTATATCTTTTCCTGGTTTTAAATTTGACTTTTCTATTGCATTTACAATTAACTCCAAGGCTTGTTCATTTGTATTAATTGATGGAGCGAATCCGCCTTCATCTCCAACATTTGTGAGCATTTTGTTTGATTTTAATAATTTCTTCAAATTTTGAATTACAACGTAACATTTTTCAATAGCATCCATAAAATTTTTAGCTGAATCAGGTCTAATCATAAATTCTTGAATATTAAGGTCATTGTCGGCATGCGCACCGCCATTGATAATATTCATTAACGGTATGGGTAAAGAAAAAGTGTTCCCTAGAGATTTAAATAATGATTTTTTATTTGATAAGGCTGAACATTTTGAATTAGCTAGTGAGACTGCTAGAGTAGCATTAGCACCTAAATTTGTTTTATTCTCACTTCCATCTAAATCTAATAAAGCTTTGTCAATTTTTTTTTGGTCATCTGACTCGAAACCTTTAAGTTTATCTGAAATTTTATTATTTATATTTTCAACTGCTATATTTACACTTTTGCCTAAAAATTTATTCTTGTCTTGATCTCTTAATTCGTGTGCTTCAAATGCGCCAGTTGATGCGCCTGATGGAGAAATTGCAGTGGCAGAAATATTATTTTCTAGAAAAACTTCTGCTTCTACTGTAGGATTTCCTCTACTATCAAAGACCTGTCTGCCTTTTATACTTTTAATTTTTGCCATTCTTATTTTACTATCTTATCTATCTCGGTAAGTTTTTTTAACAAAGTTTTTATTTCATTTAATGGAACCATGTTTGGACCATCTGAGGGTGCATTATCTGGATCCTCATGTGTTTCTATAAAAATTGCTCCTACACCAACGGCAATAGCAGCACGAGCTAAATAAGGTACAAATTCTCTTTGTCCACCACTTTTCTCTCCCATGCCACCTGGTTGTTGTACTGAATGAGTTGCATCAAACACTATTGGAAATCCGAATTTCGACATTATAGGTAAGGATCTCATGTCTGAAACAAGAGTATTGTAACCAAAGCTCGCTCCTCTTTCTGTAATTAAAATATTTTTATTCCCAGATTCTTCAATTTTTTTTATTACATTAGCCATATCCCACGGAGCTAAAAATTGTCCTTTTTTAACATTAATTATTTTACCAGTTTTTGCTGCTGCAATTAATAAATCGGTTTGTCTACATAAGAATGCTGGAATTTGAAGGACATCCACGTGATTGGAAACTATAGAACATTGTTCGGAAGTATGAACGTCAGTTAAAACCGGTACACCAACTTCTTTTCTAATTTTATCGAAAATGGGAAGTGATTTTTCTAAACCTAAACCTCTTTTTCCTTTTAAACTTGTTCTATTAGCTTTATCAAAAGAAGTTTTATAAATAAGATTAATACCTAGTTCGCTTGTAATTTTTTTAAGTTCATTTGAAATCTTTATAGCGTGCTCTTCGCTCTCAAGCTGACAAGGGCCAGCAATTAGAGTAAATGGTTTGTTGTTAGCGATTTCAAAATTAGAACATTTTACTTTATGATTATTCATTTTGTCGTATTGATTTTTGCGGCCTTTATAAATGACGAGAATAAAGGATGTGGTGATAAAGGTCTAGATTTAAATTCAGGATGAAACTGAACTCCAATAAACCAAGGATGGTTTTCCAATTCTATAATTTCTGGTAATTTGTTGTCTGGAGATAAACCTGAAAAAATCATACCTTTATTTTCAAAATCTTTTTTATAGTTAATGTTAACTTCATATCTATGACGATGTCTTTCGTTAATCTTCAATGCATTGTAAATTTTACTTATTTTTGTGTCTTTTTTAAGTCTTGCTTCATAACTACCTAAACGCATTGTTCCGCCTAAATCTTTGTCAGTGCCTTTCATCAATTTTCCATCTTTTGTCCATTCACTCATAAGTCCAACGACTGATGCTTTAGATGGTCCAAATTCGCTAGATGTTGCTTTTTTAATATTTAATTTATTTCTAGCAAATTCAATCACTGCCATTTGCATACCAAAGCAAATGCCTAAGAAAGGAATTTTGTTCAATCTTGCATAATTAATAGCTGCTATTTTTCCTTCTGTACCTCTTTTACCAAATCCTCCTGGTATCAAAATTCCAGATGCTCCTTTAAGTTTGTTTTTTATTTCACTTGGTTTTAAAAAGTCGGACTCAATTCTTATTAAATTCACTTTTAAATTATTGGCTATTCCACCATGTGTTAAAGCCTCGTCTAAAGATTTATACGCATCTTTAAGTTCAACATATTTGCCAATTATTGCTATATTAACTTTATCTTTTGTGTTCAAAACTAAATGGGTAATTTTTTTCCAAGGAGAAAGATTTACTTTTTTCTTAGATTTAATTCTAAAAAATCTTAATACTCTATCATCTAGTTTCTCTTTATTAAAACTTATCGGAGCTTCATAAATTGTTTTTACATCCACAGTTTCTATAACATCTTCTATTTCAACGTTGCAAAATAACGAAATTTTCTTTCTTTGATCTAAAGGTATAGATCTTTCAGACCTGCAAATAATAATATCTGGTTGAATACCTATGCTCCTTAATTCTTTAACTGAATGTTGGGTTGGTTTTGTTTTTATCTCATCAGAGGCCTTCATGTAAGGAACTAAAGTTAGGTGAATAAATAATGTATTTTTTTTACCTATTTCATTTGAAAATTGTCTTATGGCTTCTAAAAAAGGTAGACTTTCGATATCACCGACAGTGCCTCCTATTTCGCAAATAACAAAATCCTCTTTATTTGAGTCATTTTTTATAAATTCTTTAATTCTATTTGTAATGTGAGGTATTACTTGAACAGTTTTACCAAGATATTTTCCTTGTCGTTCTCTTTTCAATACGTCATTATAAATTTTACCAGTAGTAATGTTGTCTGATTTTTTTGCTAAAATTCCTGAAAATCTTTCATAGTGCCCTAAATCTAAATCTGTTTCCGCACCATCATCAGTAACGAAAACCTCACCGTGTTGAAAAGGACTCATTGTTCCAGGATCAACATTTAAGTAAGGATCTAGTTTTCTTATTCTTACTTTATAACCTCGAGATTGAAGTAGGTAAGCTAATGATGCAGATGATAATCCTTTTCCCAAAGAAGAGACCACGCCGCCAGTAACAAAAATGTATCGCGCCATGGAAGTATGTTATACTTCATTAATTTATAATTACAAAGCCTTAATTACTTTGATTGAGGTATTTGTGGAAGATTAGAATTTTCCTCTTCCTCTTTTTCTAATACTGACTGTGTTTCACGCAATTCATCTCTTGAAATTGCAACAATTGCGATACTACAAATTATAAATAAAGCTGCGATAATAGAGGTAAATTTAGTTAAAAAAGTTCCAACTGATCTTGCTGATGTGAAATTATCTTGTGAAACACCTAAACCTAATGCTCCACCTTCTGATCTTTGTAGCAGAACTACAATAATTAATATTACTGCGAGAATGATATTAACTAATATAAGTAAATTTTCCATGA
>CABYYJ010000017.1 GCA_902523185.1 uncultured Pelagibacteraceae bacterium
AGCTAACTTTTTTCCCTGTCATTTTTAATATTTGTTGGTCTATTTCACATATGTGTCTATGTTTTTTTGTTTCATAAGCAAAAGTAGAATTGAAAAGATTTTTGTGTTTAAACTTCTCTTTTAGATTTTTGCCAGCACCTGAGTATCCTGATTTTGAATCAATTGTGATATCTTTATTTTCAATTAATCCATTTTTAATAAGAGGAATTAATGGTAATTGAATAGATGTAGGATAGCATCCAGGATTTGAAATAATTCTATAATTGCTAATAGATTTATTGCTGAATTCACTTACTGAGTAGAGGGAATATTTAATTAATTTTGATGCTCTATGTTTTATTTTATAATTTTTAAAGTATATCTTTGGGTCTATTATCCTAAAATCAGCTGATAAATCAATATATTTAAGATTTTTATATTTAAAAAATGTTTTTTTAATAATTCTTTGAGCTTCTCCATTTGGAAGTGATAAAAATACTAAGTCTAACTTTTTCCAATCTATTTTTTTGATAGAAGTGATTTTTGGAAGGTTTTTTTTTAATCTTTTATCAAAGTGATGAATGTTTTTTCCTAAATTTTTAGTTGCACACAAATTTACAACATTCACTTTTGGATGTTTTGATAATAAATAAACCAAATCTAAACCCGTGAAACCTGTTGCACCTATAACCGCTGTTCTTAATTTATAATTTAATGACATAATAAATTATATCATTCTCCTTTCTTTATAGAAAATTATTTTAAAAATATTATCTTTTAGAAAATTGAAAGCTTCTTCTTGCTTTCCTATGACCATATTTTTTTCGTTCAACAACTCTAGAATCTCTGGTGGTAAGCTTATCTTTTTTCAAGTTTTTCTTTAGATTTTCATCATGTGCTATCAAAGCTTTGGATATCCCTAAAATTATTGCACCTGCTTGACCTGATAATCCCCCTCCTTTAACTGTACATTTTACATCGTAATTAGAGGCAACTTCTGAAATTTCCAAAGGTCTTGTTACAATGATTTGATGCACTGGTCTTTTAAAATAATCGCTCATTTTCAAACCGTTCACATGGATAACACCTGATCCTTTTTTAACCCAAACTTTGGCTATAGATTTTTTTCTTCTTCCAGTAGCATATTTACTATCTTTGAAATCCAGTTTTATTTTTTTTGTTTTAATTTGTGAAGGAGTGGTATTTTCCATAAGTTATTATTTTATAATATTTTTTTTATTTAATTTTTCAAAATTAATTTTTGTAGGTTTCTGTATTTCGTGAGGGTGTTTCTCACCATTATAAATCTTAAGTTTTGTAAGTTGTTTTTTTGCTAATGGACCACCTGGTAACATTCTCTTTACTGCAAGTTTTAGTATTTCATCGGATTTATTTTTTTGCGATAAAGATAATGGTGAAATTTCTTTAATACCTCCAGGATGACCAGTGTGTCTAAAATATTTTTTTTCTTTAAATTTTTTGCCTGTAAATTTTATTTTTTCTATATTTGTTACTACAACGAAATCTCCATTGTCAATATGAGGATTAAAAGTTGATTTATTTTTTCCTCTTAGGATTCTAGATATAAATGCTGCCAGGCGACCTACGCTGGCGTTTTCTGCGTTAATAATATACCAGTTTTTTTTAATCTCATTCTTTTTAATAAACGGTGTCATAATAATTGGCGATAAATACAAAGAATAGAACTTAAAGTCAATTTATTTTATTGATAAATAATATAAATTTAAAGAGCTTAATACCAAAATTACGCTTGATATCTGATGAGATGCAGCAATTAAAATATTTAAGCCACTTATTAATGTCAAAATGCCTAATATTATTTGAATGGACAATATTGTTAACAACAAAAACATTGGTCTATATAATTTTTGAAATTTTGACTTATAAATAAAAAAAGCTAAACCGAAAATGTATAAAGAAATAAAATATGCTAAATTTCTGTGATAAAATTGAACTAAAGAATGGCTATCAAAATTTATTAAGTCAAAAAAGTTTTTCAAAATAAAATCATCAGGAAAATAATTAGTTCCCATCAAAGGCCAAGTTTGATAAATTTTGCCAGCGTCAAGTCCAGATACAAAAGCTCCAAAAATAATCTGCAGAAAAACTAAGAATATAAGTATTAAAAAAGGAAAGGATTTATTCTCAATTGTAAAGAAGTTCTTAATTTTTTCTCCTTTCAAATTTTGAATTTTCCAAAATATCATTGACAAAATTATTATTGCACAAGTCAAATGAATAGATAACCTATAATGACTAACTGTTACATCATTTACTAATCCACTTTGAACCATATACCATCCTATAAAGCCTTGAAGAATTATCAAAAATAATATCAAGTAAAAATCAATTAAATCATTTTTACGAATTGTTTTAAATACATGAAAAAAAATTAGTGGTAGAAGAAAAAATAGTCCAATAATTCTTCCTAAAATTCTATGAATATATTCCCAATAGAATATGATTTTAAATTCATCTAATGTCATGTTTAGATTGATTAATTTATATTGAGGGATATTTTTATATAAATTGAAATAGTTATTCCAGGCGTTTTCATTTAAAGGAGGAATAATTCCAGTAAATAATTCCCACTCTGTAATAGATAAACCTGAATTGGTTAATCTCGTAAAACCTCCAACAATAATCATTAGAATGATTAAGAACATTGAGTATGTGAGCCACTTGATTAAAATTTCATTATTTTTTTTGTCGTGTGTCATTAGTAAAATTAATATATATGTATATTGAGCATAATATTTATGATTTAAATGTCGCTATGGTAAATAAAAATATAATAAAAATCAGAAAAAAATTAGATAAATTAGACAATCTTTTCTTAGATTTGATAAAAAAAAGAACAAAATTAGTTGACGAAGTTTTAATAAATAAAAAATTTAAAAAAGATATTATTGATAAGAAACGAATTAAAATTATTCTTAATGGTATTAAGAAAAAATCTAAAAGAAAAAAAATTGATCATCAGGTCACGCAAAAAATATGGATTTCAATGATAAGAGCCTACATTGATTATGAATATCGTAAGTTTAAAAAATAATTACTTACTATGTGGAGGTAGTTTTTTCTCAATAAAAAATTCGTGTTTTCTAGTATTAGGATTATATTTTTTAAGTTTTAATTTATCTTTTGCTTTTTCACCCTTTGTAGGTTTTTTTGCATAATAAATAAACTTACTATCAGGATTGCTTTCGGGGACCAGCCTTACTTTAAGATGTGTTTTTTTTGCCATATTTTTTTAAATTTTTTAATCTAGTTAATAATTTATTACTTTTTTCTTTAATATTTAATTTATAATAATTAGCTTTTAAACTATCATAATTATATTCGTCAAGTTTATTTATTTTTGAATTTAAAACTATTTTTGCTCCTTTTATAGTCATGCCTTTGTCTTTAAGTAAATATTTAATTAGTTTTATAATTTCAACTTGATCCTCAGAGTAGTATCTTCGATTATTAATTATTTTAGGTTTAATTTGTTTAAATTCTTTTTCCCAATACCTTAAAATATAATTCATTGGTTTATTATCTTTTGGATGAATTATTCTTAATTTTTTAGATAATTCTGAAATATTAATCAATTTACTCATTTAAGTAATTAGTCAGATTTTTAGAGCTCAAAAAACTTATAGATTTTCTCTTACATATAATAAATTCTTCTTTAGTTTTTGGGTTTCTTCCTATTCTTTCGTTTTTTTCAATCAATTTGAATGATCCGATATTTTTGATTATAAGATTATTTTTTTTTAATTGTTCACACATAATATTTAATAAATTATCTACTAATTTTTTTGAAAAAGATAATGGAAAACCAGTGTTTTGGCTTAGACTTTCGGCTATTTCTTTTTTTGTTATGTTTTTTTTAGTCACTTTCTAAATGACTTAAATTATTCTTAATTTGTTCCATAAATTTACCTTTTACTATCTTATAACACAAATCTAAAGAATAATAAAAACCTAATGAGTCTGTAGCACCATGACTTTTAACAACAGGACCATTTAATCCTAAAAAAATTGCTCCATTATATTTTCTAGGATCTAATCTTTGCTTAAAATTTTTTAATGCGAAATACGAAAATATTAAAGATATTCTAGTAAATAAATTTTTTGTGAGTGTATCTTTTAAATTTTCTGTAATAAATTTTGCAGTTCCTTCGGCTGTTTTTAAAGCTATATTTCCAGTGAAACCATCTGTAACAATAACATTAGTCTTGCCTTTCATTATTTCATTACCTTCTAAATAACCTTTAAATAAAAAATTTTTTTCATTACTTAGTGAACTTAATTTTTGATAAGCTTTCTTTAAAGTTTCTGTGCCTTTAATTTCCTCAGATCCTATGTTCAATAATGATACAAGTGGTTTATCATTTGGAAATAAAGATTTATAAAGAGCTGAACCTAATTCAGCAAAATCAACTAAATTTGTATCATTGCATTCAATATTAGCACCAAGATCCAATACTACATTCATGCTGTTTTGATTAGGCCACAATCCTGCTAAGGCAGGTTTGCTCACTTTAGGTATCATTTTTAATATCATTCTAGAAATAACAAGTAATACACCTGTGTTTCCAGCTGATAAACTAATATCAGAAACTCCATCAACTTGTGACTTTATAGTGCTCCACATACTTGTGTTCTTTGAATTTTTAATTGCAGTAAGTGGACTTTCTTCGTCTGATATTACAGAGTCTGTATGAATTATCTTAATTAAATTATGTGGTATCTTAAATTTAGATAACTCATAGTTTATTTTTTTTTCATCACCGTAAATGTTTAATAAAAAATCTTCGTTAGAAATATTTTTTTTTACGAATATGTTTATACCCTCAATCGTTTTTGTTGGCGAGTTTTCACCACCCATTGCATCAATTGCAATAGAAATTTTTTTGCTCATTATTTATATTTAAATATCTAAGATTTTTTTTCCGTTATAATAACCAGACTTAAGATCTACATGATGAGAAAGTTTATATTCTCCACTTTTTTTATCTTCAGCCACATTAGGTGAAGATATTTTATGATGAGATCTTCTCATCTTTTTTTTCGATACAGACGTTTTTCGTTTAGGTACAGCCATATTATTTCTTAAATTTCACTATTTCTCTTATCATATTATCAAGAGATATATCAAAGCAAAAATTATAAAAATCTATAAAATATCTCTCAAATTTCTTATAACTAACACTTTTTGTATCATTTAATTCTTTAAAATATTTGATTATTAGTTTTTGGTTAATTTTAATTTCTTTATTATTTGCCTCTTCGTCCTTTTCATCTATTTTTAAAAGAATATCATACAATAATTTATTCATATCCTTCATTTTTTTGTTTACAGAAACATCACCAAATCCTAATTCTCTTAAATTATTTTCAATGTTATGAAATAAAGAGTCATATGATGATTGATCAAATTTACTTCCTTTTTTTTTAAAGATTTTCATGATTATAGAAAAGTGAAAAAACATGAGATAAATACGTGTTTCAAATGAATCTGGTAATTTAATTTCTTTATAGAAAAAAATATTTCTAGATAAGCCTAATAAAGTATTATACAAATTGTCATTATGTTTTTTGATATTAAACATCATAAATTTATCATTATAATTTTATTTTTTATTATTTCAAACGGATGTACATTTCAAGAGGCATCTAAAAACCATGGTATAGTTTTTCTTGAAAATAGGTCAAAAAAACTAACAGTAAATAAGTCTAATAAAAATGATGTAATCAAAATTTTTGGCCAACCTCATTCTAAATCAATAAGTGATGACAGTGAATGGATTTATATAGAGCGAGTGTTAGTCAAGGGTGAATATCATAAATTGGGGAAACATATACTTAAATCCAACAATGTATTAATATTAAATTTTGATAATTACGGAATTTTGAGAAATAAAAAATTAATTGATAAAAGTGATAAAAAGAAAGTTGCATTTTCTGATAAAGAAACCAAAAATGAATTATCTCAAAAAAGTTTCGTTGAAAGATTTTTGTCGAGCGTAAGATCTAAAATGTACAGAAATAAGTAATTAATGAGCGATTACTGCCAACAACAACAACGCTACAATGTTAGTAATTTTTATCATTGGATTAACAGCAGGTCCAGCTGTGTCTTTATATGGATCGCCAACTGTATCTCCTGTTACAGCAGATTTATGAGCTTCAGAACCTTTTCCACCGTAATTACCGTCTTCAATATATTTTTTTGCGTTGTCCCATGCTCCACCACCAGCTGTCATCGAAACTGCAACAAACAATCCAGTTATTATTACACCTAAAAGCATTGCTCCTAAAGATGATAGTGCTGCTTCTATTCCACCAATCTGAAGAATAATAAAGTATAAAACAATTGGAGATAAAACAGGCAATAAGGATGGTAATATCATTTCTTTAATAGCAGCCTTGGTTAATAAATCGACCAATTTTCCATAATCAGGTTTTCTTTTACCTTTCATTATTCCCGGAATCTTTTTAAACTGTCTTCTTACTTCTACCACCACTGCACCACCTGCTCTTCCAACGGCCTGCATACCCATAGAACCAAAAAGATATGGCAGCATCCCACCAATTAATAATCCAGCTACTACAAAGGGATTTGATAAATCAAATGTAACATTTACACCCTCTAATGCGGAACCACTTACGTTTGAAAAGTAATTAATATCCTCTGTATAAGCTGCAAAAAGAACTAACGCACCTAAACCAGCAGATCCAATTGCATAACCTTTGGTAACTGCTTTAGTTGTATTACCTACAGCATCGAGTGCGTCGGTAGTTTTTCTAACATTTTTTGGAAGCTTAGACATTTCAGCAATTCCTCCAGCATTATCAGTTACGGGACCATAGGCATCTAAGGCAACAACCATACCTGTTAATGCAAGCATAGCCGTGACAGCTATTGCTATACCGTATAAACCAGCTAAACTATTAGTATATAAAATTCCGGCAACTATTATTAAAGCTGGAATAGCAGTAGCTTCCATTGAAATTGCTAGACCTTGAATAACATTTGTTCCATGACCAGTAGTTGAGGATTTAGCAACTGTTTTTACTGGCCTGTAATCTGTTCCAGTGTAGTATTCGGTTACCCAGATTAATAATCCAGTGATAACAAAGCCTACAACTCCACATAAATAAAGATCAAATCCAGAGAAATTCGCTCCTGCATTATTAGTATATGATTTACTTAAGCCTATTACAGAGTCGGTCACTGGATACATTACTATTAAAGAAGTTACAGCTGTTACAATAAAACCTTTATATAATGCGCCCATTATGTTTTTACTTTTTCCTAGCTTAACAAACCAAGTTCCAATAATAGATGTTATAATACATGCACCTCCAATAGCTAATGGATAAATCATTAAGTTATAATCTTGCGGTGAAAAAATAGAGGCTAAAACCATAGTCGCAACTATTGTTACTGCGTAAGTTTCAAATAAGTCAGCTGCCATACCTGCACAATCACCAACATTATCGCCAACATTGTCCGCAATTACCGCTGGATTTCTTGGGTCGTCCTCTGGAATACCTGCTTCTACTTTACCTACTAAATCAGCACCCACATCTGCACCTTTAGTAAAAATTCCTCCTCCGAGTCTTGCAAAAATTGATATTAAAGAGGCACCAAAACCTAGAGCTACTAGAGCATTGATGATTTCTCTGTTATCAACCTGTAAATTAATAAGAATTATATAGTAAATTGTTATAGCTAATAGAGCTAAACCAGCGACTAATAAGCCAGTTATCGCGCCAGATTTAAATGCTATAGTTAATCCTGATTGTAGACTACTTCTAGCAGCCTCAGCAGTTCTTACATTTGCTTTCACAGAAATAAGCATACCCACGTATCCAGCGACACCAGAGAGAAATGCTCCAATAAAATAACCTAATCCAACTAAATAACTAAAAAAATATGTAACAATAGCTAAAACACTTATGCCAACTATAGCTATTGTTTTGTATTGTCTGTTTAAATAAGCTTTTGCTCCTATCTGAATAGCCTCGGCTATTTCTTGCATCTTAGCATTACCCGGACTCGAGGAAATTATTTGACCTGAAAGAAGATAGCTATAAGCTACAGCCAATATTCCAGTAAAAGATATTAGATACAAAAGTTCTAAAAAATTTATCATTGATTAAGGGATAAATGCCAAAAAAGGATTAAAAACGCAAGCTAAACTTCTAATATTTATGATAATTATTCATCTTTTCTTAACACTTTGGATATTTTGTCTAAAATTGCATTTAAATAACCAATTTGAACTTTTTCTAAAAAATATTCTGAAGCAAGGAGATATTCGCTAATTATAACCTTTTTAGGATTGTTATGTTTAAATAATAGTTCGAAAATCGCAGCAAAAAGTATGATTTTAAGTAATTTATCTGTTTTTACTAAGTTTATGTCTTTATTTAAATGTTTTTTTATAGTTTCCTCGATCAATTCAGATCTTTCTAGGGTTCCTGAAACTACATCTTTGATGAATTTTTTGTATTGGTTTTTAGAATATTGAATATCGGTATTAGGATTCATCAATGAATTATAAATTTTTTGTATAATTTTAATTCTTGGAGAAGAATTTTTATTTTTTTTTGCTTCCATTTTTAATCAAGGAAAATAATGCTTTTGCTGCCTCTAAACCTTTGTTGGGTTTTTTTGATTTAATAATCCCACATCTCTCATAAGCTTGTTTCTTGTTAAAGCAAGTAATTATTCCATTTGTTACAGGTTTATTGAAAGAAATAGATAAATTTAATATTGCGTCAAATGAGGATTTACAAATAATGTCAAAATGAGGCGTTCGTCCTTTTATGACACATCCGATTACAATAAATCCGTTAAATTTTTTTATATTTTGTCTTAAAGCATATGGTGCTTCGAGAACACCAGAAACCTCTAAGGTAAAAATATTAAACTTTTTTCGTTTTAAAAAATTTATTGCTGGAGTAATTAACTTTTTAGTAATGTTATCATAATAATTAGCATTGATTATTAAAATTTTTTTCATTTTATTATCACTTGTTTTTTAATTTTTAAACCAAATCCCTCTAATCCTATAATATTCTTTTTTTTTCTTGAAAGTAATATCATATTTTTTACTTTAA
>CABYYJ010000018.1 GCA_902523185.1 uncultured Pelagibacteraceae bacterium
TCAAAATTTTGAATTTCCTTTTTAAGACTTGTCCATTCAAGTATATTCAAGGTTTTAAATTTTTTTTTTAAAAATTTACATTTTTCTTTGGTTCTATTTATTATTGAAATTTCTCTAACACCTGATTTTTGTAAAGATAAAATTACTGAGGGAGAAACTCCTCCTGCTCCAATGACTAGAGCCTTTTTTTTTGAGGCACCATCAACTTCTTTTAGATAGGCTGCTTGAAATCCAAAGACATCTGTATTTTCTCCAATTATTCTCCCTTTGTCGTCTAGATAAAGTGTGTTGGCCGAACTAGTTGACTCTGCATCATTAATTAGAATATCAAGAAAAGGAACAATTTTTTGTTTAAAGGGTAATGTAATATTTATCCCAATTAAATCTTTATTTTTTATTTTCTTTATGACATCTGGAAGATCTTTATCTTCTGTTTCTATTATTGAATAATCTGCATCTATTTTATATTTTGCAAACCAATAATTGTGTAGTACTGGAGACAAAGAATGTTTGATTGGATTTCCAATTATACCAAATTTTTTAGTCATTTTTTAATCAATTTAATATAGTTTATTATATCTCTAATAGGCAAACCCATTATAGAGTTTTGATCGCCCTTAATATACTCAAATAACTCGAGACCGTCATTCTCAATTTGATAAACACCGTAGGATAGCAAAGTGCTAGTTTCAATTTTATCCAAATATTTTAAAATCTGCTCATTGGTTAAATTTTTCATTTTTAATTCAGATGTATCTGTATGATTCCAAGTCATTGCCCCATTTTTTGAAAAACAAACGGAACTAATAAGATAATGCTTAGAGTTATTCAGTTTTTTTAAAATCTTAAAAGCCTCTTCTCTAGATTTAGGCTTATTTATCAATTCATTATCAAGCGAGATTACACTGTCTGCGCCCAGTACAAATCTATCTGGGTTTTTATTACTTACTTTAACAGATTTTATTTCTGCTAAATTTTTAGAAATAATGAGCGGAGTGGCTCCTTCTGCTTGTAAAGAGGCCTTAACTTCATCTTCGTCTACATTTGAAACTATTACGTCAGACTCAATATTATTATCATCTAAAATTTTCTTTCTTACTCCACTTTTAGATGCCAAAATTATTCTCATTTATTTTTTTTAATTTCAATAATCTTTAAAATAGACGCTGCTGTTTCCTCCACTGATCTTCTCGTAACATCGATTGTTGGCCAATTATTCTTTTTGAAAAGATTTTTGGAGTCGTTTACTTCTTTTTGAATAAAATCTATATCAGTATATTCTTTAAGTTTATGATCTTTCATTATTGCAACTCTATTTCTTCTAATGTCAGCTAATCTTTCTGGATCAGCTATCAATCCTATAATGCATGCTTTTTTGTTAGACAATAAACCCTCTGGCAACTGCTGGTTTAAAACTAAAGGAATATTTATTGTTTTATATCCTCGATTTGCCAAGTAAATTGATGTGGGTGTTTTACTAGTTCTGCTAACTCCCAACAAAATCACATCTGCGTTAACTAAATCATCAACCTTTTTACCGTCATCGTGTGCCATGGTAAATTGTATTGCCTCAATTCTTTTATAATAATCTTCGTCAAGAACATGTTGAGCACTCGGTTTGTGTATTGCTTTCTGATTTAGCAATTTAGAAAAACTAAGGATTAAATTTCCAAGTATGCCAAAACAAGGAACTTTACTTTCTTCACTTTTGCTAGTTATATATTTTGCTAATTTGGTTTCAACAATCGTATATAAAATAAGTGAATTTTCAACTTCGTTGCATTCTTTAATGATTTTATCTATTTGTTGTTCGGATCTTACAAATGCAAACTCTTTTTTCTCATACTTAAAATTAGAAAATTGTGATTTAAGAGATAGAAAAATTCTATCAAGGGTTTCACCAGTTGAGTCAGACACAAGATATACATTGTATTTTTCGTTCATATCATTGTTAATAAATAGATGATAAATATTAGTTTTCCACCTTTTTTAAATGATTGTTATAAAAATTAACATTAATTAACATCATTTGAACATTTTATTGAATGTTAATAATGTTGTTTTATTAATGTTTATAAGATTAATAAAGTCACTAAATCTGGGATTTTATTTAAAAATTTGCTTACTGGTATATGTATAACAAATGTATAAAAAGTTATAAGACCATTTAACAGGGCTTAATATTATAACAATACTTATAAAAATATTTTTATATATGAGTAATCTGAGGGATATCTTAAAAAATAAAAAGATTTGTAAATCAATATGGTTTATGAGACAAGCAGGTCGTTATCTTCCTGAATTTAGAAAAATTAGATCAAAAAATAAAAATTTTATAAATCTTTGTTTAAATAGTGAATTAAGTTCTGAAATAACATTGCAACCAATAACAAAGTTTAATTTGGACTCCGCAATAATTTTTTCAGATATTTTAATTGTTCCATTTGCTCTAGGTCAAGAAGTAAGGTTTATTGCAGGAAAAAGTCCCAAATTGAGTAATTTTGTAACAAGAGATTTTTTTAACAATAATGAGAAAGAATTTACAAGAAAACTCAAACCAGTTTATAAAGCAATCAAAATTACAAGACAAAAACTCGATAAAAACAAATCACTAATATCTTTTATCGGCGCCCCTTGGACTTTACTGACCTATATGTTTAATTTAAATAGGCAAAAAATACATCAAAATCTTTTAGAATTAGATAAGAATAAAAATTTAGATCATATTCTTGAAGTATTAATAAAGTATTTAAATCTTCATATAAAAAATCAAGTTGACGCTGGAGCAGATGTTGTACAGATATTTGATTCTTGGGCAGGATTAATACCATTGAAAAAAATAGAAAAATTTTGCTTTAAGCCAAATGGTAAAATAGTTGAGTTCTGTAAAAAGTTAGATGTGCCAAGTATTTGTTTTCCAAAAGGAATTAAAAATAATTACAAAAAATTTAATAAATTTGTCAAATCAGAGGGTATAAATATTGATTCACAAATAGATCCTCTTTGGGCAAAAAACAACCTTAAAAATGTTGTAATTCAAGGAGGATTAGATCCAAATGTTTTATTGAAATCAGACAAAGAAATAACTAAATCAGCGACCAAATATATTCAATCTTTTAAAGATATTCCTTATATTTTTAACTTAGGACATGGGTTACTTCCAGAAACAGATCCTGTTAAAGTAAGCAATCTAATAAACTTTTATAGGAATTTTAATGGATAAAAATCACCCAGAAGTTAATTACGGAAAGAAAGGAGTTCTGCTAATAAATTTAGGTACACCCGATTCAACCGGTTGGTGGGATATTCGTAAATATTTAAAAGAATTTTTATCTGATAGGAGAGTCATAGAAGTAAACCCAATAATTTGGCAGATAATCTTAAATTTGTTTATCCTAACTTTTAGACCTTCTAAAACAGCTCATGCATATAAAAAAATTTGGAGAAAAGATACGAACGAGTCTCCTTTGCTATATTTTACTAAAAAACAGTCTAACGAACTTAATAAGAAAATTGGCAGCGAAAATATGGTTGTGGATTTTGCTATGAGATATGGAAATCCAAGTATTAAATCTAAGCTTTACCAGCTAAAAGATAAAGGGTGCGAAAATATTATAATTCTTCCTTTATATCCTCAATACGCTGCAGCAACTACCGCAACAGTTTGTGACGAAGTTTACAGGTCTTTAATGGAAATGAGATGGCAACCTAGTTTACAGATCATACCTCACTACGAAAGTGAGCCTTTATATATTGACGCGCTCGTTGGTAGCATTGAAAGAAAAATAAAAACATTAAAATGGACTCCAGATTTGATAATTTCCTCCTATCACGGTATACCCAAAACATACTTTGACAAAGGCGACCCCTATCATTGTTACTGTCACAAAACTACTAGATTAATAAAGGAAAAATTTAAAAAGGTAGAAATTAAAACGACGTTTCAATCTAGATTCGGACCACAAGAGTGGCTAACTCCTTATACAGATAAAACTTTAGAAAATCTGCCAAAAGAAGATATAAAAAATTTATTAGTAATTTGTCCAGGATTTGCTTCAGACTGTGTTGAAACATTAGAAGAAATTAACATTCAAGGTAGAGAAAGTTTTATTGAAAATGGAGGTAAAAATTTTGATTTAATACCCTGCTTAAATGATAATTTAGATCATATAAATCTTTTTGAAAAATTAGTAAAAAAATATTTATAATGAATCTTTATTTACTTTATAAATCTTTACACTTAATCGCAGTTATTTCTTGGCTAGCTGGCTTACTTTATTTACCTAGAATATTCGTTTACCATTCTGAGGCTGATCACGAGTCTCAAAAAAGAGTTTTTAAGACTATGGAAAGAAAATTATATAATTACATCATGATGCCTGCTATGCTTCTTTCATGGCTTTTTGGGATATTGCTTATTCAAAGTCTTGGTCACTCAATTTTTTTGGAGCTTTGGATGCAAATCAAAGTTATTGCAGTTGTAATACTAACTTATTATCACTTTACACTGGGTAAATATCTCAAAAACTTTGCTCAGGATAACAATAACAAAACCCCAAAGTTTTTTAGGATTTATAACGAAATACCCACAATAATACTAATTGTAGTCATTTTTGTTGTTGTTTTTAAACCACTATAATAAATGGTTGAATTTTTTAAAAAAAGTTCTATATTTTTAATACATCCCTTAAAAAACTTAATCTAATGAACCTAGAAGAACTAAAGCAAAAAAATCCTGCAGAGCTTATCAACGAAGCTGAAAAATTGGGCATTGAAAATCCAAGCACGCTTAGGAAACAAGAAATACTATTCGCTATATTAAAAAAACTAGCTGAAAAGAACGAACAGATAACCGCAACAGGAGTTTTAGAAGTTTTACAAGATGGCTTTGGCTTTCTAAGAGCGATAGAATCTAATTATCTGCCTGGGCCAGATGATATCTATGTTAGCCCAAGTCAGATTAGAAGATTTGGTTTAAGAACTGGAGACTCAGTTGAGGGAGAAATAAGAGGCCCTAAAGATGCAGAAAGATATTTTGCACTTCTTAAAGTTAACAAAATTAATTTTGACGAACCTGAAAAAGGAAAAAATAAAATTGCATTTGATAATTTAACACCTCTGTATCCAAATGAACGAATCAAACTTGAAGTTGAGACCACAAAAGTCGAGAAGAAACCCGATAACACCGCAAGATTAATTGATTTAGTAAGCCCAATTGGCAAAGGGCAAAGATCATTAATAGTTTCGCCTCCAAGAGCAGGAAAAACGATAATCCTTCAGAATATTGCACAATCTATTACCGCAAATCATCCGGAGTGTTATCTAATGGTTTTATTAATTGATGAAAGACCTGAGGAGGTAACAGACATGCAAAGATCTGTAAAAGGTGAAGTAGTGGCTTCAACTTTTGACGAACCAGCATCAAGACACGTTGCGGTGGCTGAGATGGTTATCGAAAAAGCAAAAAGACTTGTAGAACATAAAAAAGATGTCGTAATTTTATTAGACTCTATCACCAGATTGGGTAGAGCATACAACGCAGTAATACCTAGCTCTGGTAAAGTATTAACAGGAGGTGTTGACGCAAACGCACTTCAAAGACCAAAAAGATTTTTTGGGGCAGCCAGGAATGTAGAAGAGGGTGGTTCTTTAACAATTATTTCAACAGCCCTTATAGATACTGGGAGCAGAATGGACGAGGTAATTTTTGAGGAATTTAAAGGCACTGGTAACTCTGAGCTCATCCTTGATAGGAAAGTAGCTGACAAAAGAATTTATCCAGCACTTGATATCACTAGATCAGGCACAAGAAGAGAAGAATTATTATTCGCAAAAGATGAATTATCCAAAATGAATGTGCTGCGAAGAATTATAAGTCCAATGGGAACAATGGATGGTATCGATTTTTTGATTTCTAAGTTAAAGAACACCAAAAATAACTCCGATTTTTTCGACTCTATGAATAAATCTGCTAATTAAGGTTTATTGAACAGTTTGATTCTTCAGACTTGTTTCATATAAGTAAAAGCTTATTATATTTTCTAAAGACTCCATCTTTTCTTTAATAGTTATAGACTCCAAAAGTTTTTGTTTTTCCTCGTTAGTAACAGGGGATATCATTGATAATGTATTTATTCTTTGAGTTTTATCTAACTTTTCAAACTCCCTCCAATTTAATAATAATCCGTTCTTTTTAAAAAAAATTTTAGCTTTATTCATTAAACTTTCAGTATCTTGTTCAACTGATGAATCTTTGAGATCTAAAGCAAAACTTTTATAGTCAACTTTAAATTCTCTATAGAGTTTTTTGTTTTCTACTTCTTGTAGAATTTTAAATCTAGTTATTCCAGTAAGATTTATGAGAATTCTTCCATCTTCACTTTTTTGAAGATCACTTATTTTTCCTAAACATCCTACTTTATAAACTTCACCTGCTTTTTTTTGTGATTGAACCATGCCCATTAGCTTATCTTTCTTGTAGGTGTCATTAACAAGATCTACATATCTCTTTTCAAAGATATTAAGTGGAAGATTTGTTTTCGGAAAGTAAATTACACCACTTAATGGAAAAACTGGAATTACATTAGGAAGATTTTTCATAAGCTTATTATAATAAAAAATTTATATAACCGATAGCGACATTTTATTTTGGTTGACCGCTCTAGATGTGGTGTACTATACTTATTTTAATGCGGGCATAGCTCAGTGGTAGAGCGTCTCGTTGCCAACGACGTAGTCCTTGTTGCATTATACTTAATAAACCTAAATAATTTACTCTTGTTGCATATCTCGACACACTCACAACACACTTCGGCAGTTGATTATTTTTTCTTATTCCAATCTTTAGCCTTCGAATGTCCTATTATGAATGGCCACCCGCCATAAATACTTTTAAAATCAAAAAAATTCTTTAAAACATAACGTATAGCTAACTCCGAGCTCACTCTACTTGGCAATGGGAGCATTTTAATTAATATTATTTTTTGGAATGGATTACCTATGTATCTTGGATTATTCTTATAGTAAAATGCATGTTCAATTGCTTTTTTTTTAGAATAAAAATTATAAGAAATAATTTCACCTAAATCTTTTGTAGAAGTTCCTTTTTTTAAAGTTCCAACTTTTTGAACTAAATTGAAAATATGATAATCAACTTTTGTCCACCTCAATTTTGGATCACCCATATCGATACCTTCTGTCTTTATTCGCCTTGAAATTATTTTTGTGTCAAACGGTAAGTCTTTTGGGACTTTGTCGGGATGGATAGTTAAATATTTAAACATATTTAGTTTAATCTTTTAAAATCTAAAGTCCTTTGTATTCACCATAGATACCCATAACAGCATTTTGGGTTACTTCTTCAAATTTTTTATAATCCTTTTTACTCATGTAGTAATATGGAATGTAATCTCTAATATAGTTATA
>CABYYJ010000019.1 GCA_902523185.1 uncultured Pelagibacteraceae bacterium
GAATTCAGAGAAAGAAACATATTCGAAGGGCATGATGATCACGGACACGATGATCATAAAGAACATGGTCATAAAGAGGATAAACATGATGATCATAAAGAACATGGTCATAAAGAGGATAAACACGATGATCATAAAGAACATGGTCATAAAGAGGATAAACATGATGATCATAAAGAACATGGTCATAAAGAGGATAAACACGATGATCATAAAGAACATGGTCATAAAGAGGATAAACATGATGATCATAAAGAACATGGTCATAAAGAGGATAAACACGATGATCATAAAGAACATGGTCATAAAGAGGATAAACATGATGATCATAAAGAACATGGTCATAAAGAGGATAAACATGATGATCATCACGAGCATGCTCACGGCGAACACGATCCGCATATTTGGCTTGATCCAATAAACGCAAAAGCAATCTTAAGCGAGATGGCAGAGCATTTAATTGAAAAAGATCCAAACAATGCATCTGCTTATAAAGCTAATTTAAAGAAGGCTCATAAAGCTTTAGACAATCTTACAAAAAAAGTTAAATCTGAGCTAGAAGGAGATTTTAAATCTATTGTATTCCATGATGCCTACCAGTATTTTGAAAAAAGATTTAATGTAAATGTTTTGGGAGCTTTTACAGTTAATACAGATGTATTACCAGGAGCTGAGCAATTGGCTGAAATCAGAGAAATAATTGAACATGAAAAAGTAACTTGTGTATTTTCAGAACCTCAATTTAATCCAGATATTATAAAAGCAGTTGCAAAAGATACCAATATTAAGACTGGAGTTATAGATCCATTAGGAGCAACTCTTGATCCAGGAAAAGATTTATACTTTGATTTAATAAGAAATATGTATGCTTCTTTTAAGAGTTGTTAAATAATTTATCTTTCAATAACTAAAGTATCTTTAGAGCCACCACCTTGAGAACTGTTCACGATAGTGCTTCCTTTTTTAAGAGCTACTCTAGTAAGTCCACCTGTTGTAACCCAAGATTTTTTACCAGTTAAGACAAACGGTCTGAGATCTAAATGTCTTGGTTCAATTCCTTCTTCTGATATTGTTGGCGTAGTAGACAAAATTTCTAATGGTTGAGCAATATAATCACTTGGCTTAGATTTAATTTTATCAATCATATTTTCTCTCTCTTCCTTTGAGGCTTTAGGACCAATCAATATTCCGTTACCACCTGATCCATTTGTAGGTTTTACGACTAGTTTAGAAATATTTTCGATAACATGATCTTTATGAATTTTTTTTCTACACAAAAAGGTTTGGACTTGTTTTAGTTTTGGTTCTTCGTTTAAATAAAACTTAATCATCTTATCAACGTAAGAATAGATAGCTTTATCATCTGCTATTCCTGTCCCAGGTGCATTTACAATACCAACATTACCTTTACGCCAACATTTAAATAAACCGGGTACTCCCAGCAAAGAATGTTTATAAAAAACTTTTGGATCTAAGAAGTTATCGTCTATTCTTCTATAAATACAATCAACTTTCATAGGACCTGTTACAGTTTTCATATAAACAAAATCTTTTTCAACGAATAAATCTTTTCCTTCAACAAGCGCTATACCCATTTGTTCTGCTAAAAATCTATGTTCGAAATAAGCTGAGTTATATCTTCCTGGAGTTAACACACACATATGTGGGTTTCTTGTTTTTCGAGGGACACATTCAAGCATACAGTGATATAATTTGTTTGGATATTGATGAACTGAAGAAACTTTGTATTTTGTAAATAATTCAGGAAAGACATCTCGCATTACCATTCGATTTTCAAGCATATAAGAAACTCCTGAAGGGACTCTTAAATTGTCCTCAAGAACCATGAACTCACCATTGATATTTCTTATTAAATCAATTCCTGAAATGTTTGACCAAGCCTTATATTTTGGCGAGAAACCATAACACTCTCTTAAGTAAAATGGTGAATTGAAAACCAATTCTTCAGGGATAATATTATCTTTAAAAATTTTTCTATCGTTATAAACATCGTCAATAAAAAGATTTAAAGCTTTTACCCTTTGAAGCAATCCCTTTGAAACTTTAGCCCAATCTTTTTTAAGAATAATTCTAGGAATGATATCTAGAGGCCACTTTTTTTCTTGGAGTTTTTTTCCTGAAGAATAAACTCGGAAATTTATTCCCCTAGCATTTATTGTACTTGCACAGTTTTTTTCAATTTCGTTTAATTTTTTGATGCCATGTCTCTCTAAAATGTGAGAGATAATTACAGCTTGCCTACGTAACTTTTGATCGGAGTTTAGATACTCATCATAAGTTTTTTTAGAATCGTATTTTTTCCACAAATTAACCATTATTTAATTCTTTATAGTTTAGTAGCTTAATCAAATGCACAAATTCGATAATAGCTATGATAATTAAGAATTGAATATTTACTGTTTTTTAAATAAGAATTCACCATGACATATTGTATAGGTATTAAGACTAATGAAGGTGTTGTCTTGGCTTCTGACTCTAGAACGAACGCAGGTTTAGATAATGTAAACATTTACTCTAAAATGCTTACTTATGATGTTGGTGATAGAACAGTTGTGATTGTTACCTCAGGAAATTTGGCAACATCTCAGGCAGTTTTCAAGTCCATTGAAAAAGATATTAAAGAAAATTCTGCTTTAAACCTTAATAAATGTAAAGATTTTGAACAAATAGCTTCATATGTTGGGAAACTTACGATTAAACACTCATCTCCAGACGGAGTGAACACTGACAGCCTTGTTTTAGGAGCTACATTTATTATTGGAGGGCAAATAAGAGGTCAAGATTTAGAATTGTACTTAGTTTATCCTCAAGGAAATTATATTAGGCCAGCAGATAGTAAACCTTATTTGGTAATTGGTGAAGTAAAGTATGGTAAGCCCATACTTGATAGAGTTATAACTCCTAATGTTTCAATAGGTGATGCATCTAGATGTGCATTAATATCTATGGACTCCACACTCAAAAGTGATTTAACAGTAGGCCCACCAATTGATATTGCCGTCTATAAAAAAGATCAAAAAAAATTATCTTACCTTAAATGTTTAAGTACCTCAGATGAGGACTACAAAAAAATTTGTAATCAATGGTCTGATAAAGTTCTTCAGGTGTTTGATACTTTTCCTAAATTTGATTGGGAAAAATAATCTTTAAGCAAAAACCTCGCCCCATGTACCTTTTGTAGAAGCTTTAGAATATTCTGTAGCTCTACCTTCAAAAAAGTTCATGTGCTCTACTCCGTTAAGCATAGTGTCCAACCACGTTAATGGATTTTTCTTAACATCGTAGATAGGATTTAAACCTAATTGCTCTAATCTTCTATTACCAATAAATCTAATGTACTGTTTAACTTCATCCGCAGTTAAACCTTGCATTGGACCCATTTGGAAAGCAAGATCAATAAATGCATCTTCGTGATGTACAATTGTTTTACATGCCTCGTAGATTTCATTTTTTAATTTATCATTCCAAATTTGCGGCTCTTCTTTAACGAAATCTCTGAATAGTCTAATCATAGAATTACAATGTAAAGTTTCATCTCTAACTGACCAAGTTACTATTTGGCCCATCCCTTTCATTTTATTAAATCTTGGGAAATTTAATAGAATTGCGAAACTAGCAAACAATTGTAAACCTTCTGTGAAAGCAGAAAATACAGCCATTGTCATAGCTATGTTATGTTTTGATTTAACATCGAAACCTTGCATGTAATCGTATTTATCTTTCATTTCTTTATACTGTAAGAAAGCTGAGTACTCTGTCTCTGGCATCCCAATAGTATCTAACAGATGAGAGTAAGCAGCGATGTGTACCGTTTCCATTGCAGCAAATGCTGTCATCATCATTAAAACTTCTGTTGGTTTAAATACTGTCGTGTAATGTCTTAAATAACAGTTATTAACTTCTACATCAGCTTGAGTAAAAAATCTAAAGATGTGAGTTAAAAGATTTTTTTCTTCAACTGATAAATTTTTTTGCCAATCTCTAACATCATCTCCAAGTGGGACTTCTTCCGGTAGCCAATGAATTCTTTGTTGAGTTAACCAGGCGTCGTAACACCATGGATATCTAAAAGGTTTGTATACTGGGTTTTCTACTAATAAGCCCATTTTATTAGGCTGAATTATTGTTGGTTTAGTTTTTTCTGCTACTGACATGATAAACACTCCTCATAGTTATTGCTTTCATTATTTGATTCTTGTTTTCCAGAGTAAACATTTTTTGTCACATCTGTTGAAGATCCGTTGTTTACATTTTCAGCTCTCTGGATTGATTTGGATCTACAGTAATAAAGGCTTTTCAAACCTTTTTTCCATGCTTGAAAATGAATATCGTGAAGTTCTTTTTTATGAATATCTGCTGGAACAAAGATATTTACTGACTGTGCTTGTGAGATATGCGGAGTTCTATCAGCACCAAGTTCAACAATCCATCTTTGATCGATTTCAAAAGCAGTTTTGAATGTATCTTTTTCATTAGCAGTTAAAAAATTTAAATGTGACACAGACCCCTGATTAGTTGTTATTGTTGACCAAACTTCGTCTGTATCTTTGTTATACTTTTGAAGTATCTTTTTTAAATATTTATTTCTAACATTAAAGGAACCTGAAAGTGTTTTATGAGTGTAGCTGTTTGCAGCGATTGGTTCTATTCCTGGAGAAGATCCCCCGCAAATGATTGATATAGAAGCTGTTGGAGCTATTGCAGTTTTATTCGAAAATCTTTCTTTCATTCCATATTCAGCTGCGTCAGGGCAGGATCCTCTTTCATCGGCTAAAGTCTTTGAAGCTTCATCAACTTTCTCTTGAATGTTTTGGAATATTTTTTTGTTCCAAACTTTGCTCATTACTGATCCAAAAGGAATATTTTTTTGCTGGAAGTATGAGTGTAATCCCATAACTCCAAGACCTACACTTCTTTCTCTCATTGCTGAATATTTTGCGTGGGCAAATTCATCAGGAGCTCTATTTATAAAATCACTCATAACATTATCTAAAAATCTCATTACATCCTCAACAAATTGAGGATCATCTTTCCATTGATCGTAAGTGTCTAGGTTTAGCGACGATAAACAACAAACAGCCGTTCTTTGGTTGCCTTCATTATCTATACCTGTTGGCAGAGTAATTTCACTGCAAAGATTAGATGTCTTTACTTTTAACCCAGCAAGTTTATGATGCTGTGGAATTTGTCTGTTAACTGTATCAATGTAAACGATGTAAGGTTCGCCCGTCTCAATTCTTGCAGTTAATAATCTTATCCATAAATTTCTTGCTGGAATAGTTTGTTGAACAGATCCGTCGTAAGGACTTCTTAATGCCCATTGACTGCCTGTTTCTACTGCCCTCATAAACTCATCCGTTACTAAAACACCATGGTGTAAATTTAGAGATCTTCTATTCACGTCTCCACCAGTTGGTCTTCTCATTTCGATAAACTCTTCGATTTCAGGGTGATCAATTTGTAAATAACAAGCAGCTGAGCCTCTTCTTAAAGATCCTTGACTTATTGCCAAAGTCAAAGAATCCATTACTTTGATGAATGGAATAATTCCAGAAGTTTTTCCGACCTTTCCAATTTTCTCTCCGATTGATCTTAAATTGCCCCAATAGCTTCCGATACCGCCGCCTCTTGCTGCAAGCCAAACATTTTCCTCCCAAAGATTTGTAATTCCCTCTAGACTGTCACTAGCCTCATTTAAAAAACATGAAATTGGTAGTCCTCTTTCTGTACCACCGTTAGACAAAACAGGTGTAGCAGGCATAAACCATAAATTGCTTATGTAATTGTAAATTCTTTGTGCGTGTAAATTATCATCAGCATAAACACTTGCGACTCTTGCAAACAAATCTTGAAAACTTTCGCTTTGACCTAAATATCTATCTGTTAGAGTTGCTTTTCCAAAATCAGTTAGATTTTCGTCTCTTGATCTATCAATTTTAATTGTTATACCCTTCTCGTTTTGAAATAATTCTGTTTCTCCTGATAGAGAGAATAGATCTGGTTTCTTAGGCCCATTATTTTTTAGTTCGTTTTGGTTTTTTTGGCTTATTGAGCCGACAGCTTTCTCTATTGCCAATGATACGTTTTTATTCATATTTTTCGTGTTTTTAGTCGATTTGGTAACAAAACAACTATATGTTGTGTTACAAGTATGTTAATATACTATATAACACTTAAATCAATAGAACATTATAGGAACATCTGATTAATTTTGCAAGTGGAAAGTTTTGTTAATAAACATTTAATAACAAATATCTCTATTCTTTAGTATTTATAACGAATGAAAATCAATCCAAACGGTTTTAGAGAGTATGACGCTCGATGGATCTTTGAAAAAGATATCGATATTGAGGGAATCATTAATTTAGGTAAAGGTTTAGGAACTCAAATAATAGATCATACAAATAAAAATAGCCCTAGGGTAATCGTTGGACATGATTATAGATCATATAGCGAGAAGATTAAAGAAGCTCTTTCACAAGGTTTAATATCAACTGGGTGCCAAGTTGAAGATATTGGTTTATCTTTGTCTCCAATGGTTTACTTCGCACAATTTAATTTAGGTTCTGATGCGATCGCAATGGTAACTGCTAGTCATAACGAGAATGGTTGGACTGGTGTAAAAATGGGTATCAAAAAAGGTTTAACACATGCCCCAGAGGAAATGTCTGAACTAAAAGATATTACTTTGAATAACAAATTTAAACATGGCAAAGGCAGTCTAAAAAAAATTAAAGACTTTAAAAAGACGTATACTCAAGATTTAATTGAAAAAAATAAGATTAATAAAAAAATTAAAGCTGTGGTCGCATGTGGAAATGGGACTGCTGGAGTATTTGCTCCAGAAATCTTAAAAGGTATTGGTTGTGAGGTAATAAAATTAGATTGTGAATTAGATTGGTCTTTTCCTAAATATAACCCAAATCCTGAAGATCTAAAA
>CABYYJ010000020.1 GCA_902523185.1 uncultured Pelagibacteraceae bacterium
AGCTTTACGAATCTCATTTATTTTTTCATGAAGTATTTTTTCTTCATCTTTTCTAAACAATACAGCGTCGGGTCTACCAGTGACTCCCGCTCCATCTTTTTCTAAAATATTTGAGGCTCTTTTATACGAACTGATTGCATTAAGTACAATTCCTTTATTTTTATATTTATTCATTAAAATTGTTTTTTTATAAAGAGCTAAGAAATTATCTCCAGAATGAGAGCTAATTGAGGCCTCAATAATATCAGTTTTAATATTTTTCAATTTTAATACATTCCGCATTCTTTCCTTTATAAATTCCAAAATTTCTTGTTCTGCTTTACTATTTATCATTTTAACACCTTGTTCTTGATAGAGTCTTATTGCGTAACTAATTAAATCTCTAAGTTTAAACGATAATTTATTTTCGATAATTATTCTAAGCAATCCAATCGCAGCCCGTCTTAAAGCAAAAGGATCTTTTGAACTCGTAGGTTTTTCATCAATGAAAAAAAAGCCCGCTAACGTATCTATCTTATCTACAATTGAAATAGAAAAGCTAAAAGGTTTTTTGGGTACAAGTGAAGTAAGACCTGTTGGCAAATAATGGTCGCTTACTGAATTTGCTACGTCTTCATCAAAACCTTGAGCTAATGCAAAATATTTTCCCATCACACCTTGAAGCTCTGGATATTCTCCAACTAAGTCAGAACATAAATCTGATTTAGAAATAGAAGCAGCAACTTGAACTTTTTCTTTATTGATATTTAAATCATCAGATAGTAAGCCAGCCAATTGTCTTAGTCTTTGTGTTTTATCATAAATCGTTCCAAGTTTTTCATAGAAAGTTACCGATTTTAAATTGGCTATTTGTTTTATTAAATTTTTTGATCTATCTTTATCCCAAAAAAATTTAGCATCTGCTAGTCTGGCTTCAACAACCCTTCTATTTCCTTGGATAATTAATTTTTTTTCATCTTTTTTATTTGCCACAACAAAAAAATAATTTGTTAATCGATCTCTACTATCAAAAATTGGGAAATATCTCTGATGCTTCTCAAGTGTCGAGATTATAATTTCTTTAGGTATTTCTAAAAAATCTTTATTAAAACTCACATGAAGTAAATTGGGATCTTCAACAATATTAACGACTTCATCTAAAAGTTTAAGATTTAGACTTTCTTTGTATTGTTTAGATTTAGAAAATGAACTTATTTTTCGAAGAATAATCTTTTCTCTCTCTTTATGGTCAATGATTATTTTGTGAGTTTTTAAAAAATTTAAGTAATCCCTAAAATCTTTTATCTTTTTAATTTTTATAATTAAATCTTGTTCAATAATTACCTCATCTGTGGTATCGAGGTGTTCAAATTTAAACATTAATTTTTTATTGTTGAACTTTGCAAAAATTGACCTGAGAGGCCTACCCCACATCAAATTATGATCTGACCATTTCATTGACTTTTTCCAATTAATTGATCCTATTGCCTTTGGAATGATTTTGATTAACAAGTCCTCAACCAAAATTGATTGAGATTTTGTTTTAACGAAGTAAAATTTTCCTTTATCAGTATTTTTTTCAATTAAGTCTTTCTCATTTATATTTTTAGCTCTCATGAAACCTTGCAATACTTGATTGGGAGAACCCACCTTGGGTCCTTTGATTTCTTTTGCCTTTATTTTAATTTTTTCAGTAAGATCTTTTGTAAATATTGTTAGTCTTGTTGGTGAAGAGTAAACTGACAATTCTTTGTGCCTTATATTCTCTTCCTTAAAAGAATTTTCAATATATTGTTTTATTTGAGCCCTTGCTGATATTTGTAATTGTGGTGGAATTTCCTCGCTATATAATTCCAATAAAAGTTCTGCCATAATTTAACTTTGCGAACTTAGCCATAAAGCACCGCAACCTTTTGCGAGCTCCCTAATTCTTGTAATATAACCAGTTCTTTCAGCAACACCAACAACGCCACGTGCATCTAGTAAATTAAAAATATGACTTGCTTTTAGACATTGATCATAGGCTGGCATTGAGAGTTTTTTTTCGAGTAAAGATTTACATTCTTTTTCAGTATTTTCAAAACTTTTTAGTAAAGTATCAGTATCCGCAAACTCGAAGTTATAAGCAGAAAATTCTTTTTCGGATTGAAAAAAAACTTCTTTATATTTCACACCATCATTATTCCAATCAAGGTCAAAAACATTATTTTTCCCCTGAACAAACATACATAGTCTCTCTAAACCATAGGTAATTTCAACTGGAACAGGTTTACATTCTATACCTGTCATTTGTTGAAAGTAAGTAAATTGAGTGATCTCCATCCCGTCACACCAAACTTCCCATCCTAATCCTGCTGCTCCTAAAGTTGGACTTTCCCAATCATCTTCAATAAAACGGATGTCATGATTTTTTACATCGATACCTATAGCTGCTAAGCTTTTAAGATAAAGTTGTTTAATATTTTTTGGAGAAGGTTTTATAATTACTTGATATTGATAATAGTGTTGTAATCGATTTGGATTTTCGCCATACCTGCCATCTGTCGGTCTTCTGGACGGCTGTACATACGCAGCCTTCCAAGGTTTAGGGCCGAGCGATCTTAAAGTTGTCGCTGGGTGAAAAGTTCCCGCCCCAACTTCCATGTCATAAGGTTGTAAAATAACACATCCATGTTTCCCCCAAAATTTTTGAAGATTCATAGTTAAGTCTTGAAAAGACAAAAAATTTAATTTTTCAAATTTTTTTTTTTTTACTTTTTTTTTTGCTGGCATTTATAAACCAAATTTTTGCCACATCGACTTTTCTTCAATTATGTTTGCAATTTTTTCAACTGGATCTTGTGTAGACGAAGATAGTTTTCGTGCTAAAAAACCTTTTGGTTTTTCAAAAGTTTTAATAACCACTTTATCGCCAAATTTTTCTTTTAAAATTTGATCCGCATTGCCTAAGCCATCAACTAGTCCAAGTTTGAGTGAAGCCTTTCCTGTCCAAAATTCTCCAGTAAAAATATTATTTTTTTCGGGATCTTTTAGCTTTGATCCTCTGCTTTTTTCTACAACTTTTATAAAATCTTCATGAAGCTCTAATTGAATATTCTTTAACCTTTTTATATCCTCTTCTTTCTCCTCTTTAAAAGGGTCCAGAGTGCTTTTGTTTTTTCCAGCAGTATAAACTCTTCTCTCAACTCCAATCTTTTGAATTAACTCCTTGAAACCAAAAGAAGCTGATATTACTCCAATTGAGCCTATTATTGAGCTAGAGTTTGCATATATTTCATCGCCGGCACAAGCAATAAAATATCCTCCCGAAGCAGCGACATCTTCTGCAAAAACAATTACTTTAATTTTATTTTTTTCTGCAAGTTGTCTTATATAACTATAAATTAAGTGTGATTGAACTGGTGATCCTCCTGGTGAATTAATTGAAATAGCAACATGAGTTATTTTTTTTACTGAAAATGCTTTCTTTAAAATATCTCTTTGGTTAGCTAACTCCATGCCTTGTTTAAATCTGCCACCTGAGCCAATTATCCCAGTTAGTCTGACATGCGGTATAACTTTTTTTTTCTTAAAAAATGAAAACATATATTTACGAAGATTATTTAAACTTATAACAGCAAAATATTAAATTTTAATTAATAATTACGCTACTTGTAGTTGAATTATAGGTGCGTCACCACGTTTCTAATAAAAAATTTATAATTATCTAAAAACAAATATAAATAATACTAATGGGATTAGTTGTACCACTAAAAAAATCAGTAAATTCAGCTTACTTAGAATTGAAAAATCTTCTGAGTGAAAAACTTCAGAATGTGGAGACACTTATACTGCAAAAGCTAAAAAGTGATGTAAATCTTATTGAAAAAATGAGTAATCACCATCTTAGTGCAGGTGGAAAAAGATTAAGAGCATTATTAACATTAGGGTCCGCAAAATTAACAGGATACAAAGAAAATGGTAGAGATATAAATTTAGCAGCTTGTGTAGAACTAATTCATTCTGCAACGTTATTGCATGATGATGTGATTGATGAAAGTAAGCTAAGAAGAGGATCACAAACAACAAATTCAATTTGGGGGAATCGATCTTCAATTTTAGTTGGTGATTATTTATTAAGTAGGTGTTTTGAGATGATGGTAGAAGACGGTGACTTAGAAGTTTTAAAGTTGTTATCTTCTACATCTGCAAAGATTGCCCAAGGTGAAGTTATGCAACTTCAACATAAAGGAGAGGCTGATTTATTAGAAGAAACATATCTAGATATAATTAGTTTAAAAACCGCCTCACTTTTCTCGGCTGCTACTAAAACAGGCGCATGTTTATCTCAAAGCAATGAAAAAGAAAAAAAAGCATTAGAGTCATACGGAAAACATTTAGGCTTAGCATTTCAAATTGCGGATGACGCCCTTGATTATTATGCAAAAGAAAAATTATTCGGAAAAGAAATAGGTAAGGATTTTTTTGAGGGAAAGGTAACATTGCCCTTAATTTCAATATTTCAGAAAGGCAACGATAAAGAAAAAAAATTTTTAGCTGAAATAATGAAAAAAGAAAACAGAACAGATGAAGATTTTAGTGAAACTCTCTCTTTAATTAATAAATATAAAGCAGTTGAGGCCACATTTAAAAAGGCAGAATTTTTTGTTAATGTTTCTTTTGATGCCTTAGCTATTTTTCCTGAAACTGAAGATAAACGAATTTTACAAAACTTAACTAGTTTTAGTCTTAATAGATCTTTTTAAGGGTAAAGCAGTTCTTTTTCCCAACTTCCATTTTTTTTTTTATAATTTAATCTTTCGTGTATTCTGCCTTCGCCATCTAACCAAAATTCTATTTCTTTAGGCAGTAATCTCCATCCTGACCAATGTGGTGGTCTAGGAACTTTTTTTTGATTGGGAAATTTTTTTTCAAATTCTTTAATTTTTTCTGTGAATTTCTCTCTTTTTTCTAAAATTTCTGATTGGGATGAGGCCCACGCGCCTATTCTATTTTTGTACGGTCGAGAGTTATAATAATCATCTGCCTCTTTAGCTGAAACCTCTTCTACTTTACCAATCACTCTTACTTGGCGTCTTAAGCTTTTCCAGTGAAAGCACATTGAAGCTTTTTGATTTTCTTTAAGCTCATTTCCTTTTTTACTATTAAAATTAGTATAAAATACGAATCCTTTATCACTTAAACCCTTTAGTAGAACCATCCTAACATTAGGCTGATTATCTTTATTTGAAGTTGCAACCGCAACCGCGTTAGGGTCATTAATTTCACTTTCTTCAGCTTTTGAAAACCATTTTTTAAATAATTCTATTGGATTGTCCAAATCTTCAAAGATAATATCTAAACCTAGTGTATTTTTGCCATTTTTTTGATTCATAATTTCTTTAAAATAATTTATACATTAATTATCTATGTCTTTTAATACTTTTGGAAAAATTTTTAGGTTTACTACTTGGGGAGAGTCACATGGGCCAGCTATTGGGTGCGTAATTGATGGGTGTCCGCCAAATATAGCTATATCTGAGAGGGATATTCAAAAAGATATGGACAGAAGAAGGCCTGGTCAATCAAAGTTCACAACGCAAAGAAAAGAGTCTGATAAAGCTATAATATTATCTGGCGTCTTCGAAGGTAAAACTACCGGAACTCCAATTTCAATTATAATACATAATGAAGACAAAAGATCGAGAGATTATGAAACAATTAAAAATAAATTTAGACCTGGACATGCTGATTATACTTATTTTAAAAAATATGGCATTAGGGATTATAGAGGAGGAGGAAGACAATCCGCTAGAGAAACTGCATGTAGAGTAGCTGCTGGAGCAGTCGCAAAAGTAGTATTAAAAAAATTGATTGGTAGTAAATTTAATGTTGTTGGAGCAGTAACACAACTAGGATTAATGTCTTGTGATAAATCTAATTGGAAAGATAATGAAATAAGAAAAAATCCTTTTTTCTGTCCTGATAAAAAATCTGTAAAACTTTGGGAAAAATATCTTCTAGCTGTTAGGAAAGCAGGGTCTTCATGTGGCGCTATAATTGAATTACGGGCAACTGGAGTTCCAGTAGGACTTGGGGCTCCTATATATTCAAAATTAGATACTGATATAGCTGCTGCATTAATGAGTATCAACGCAGTTAAAGGAGTAAATATTGGAGCTGGAATGAATGCGGCTTTTTTAAGTGGTGAGGAAAACTCAGATGAGATGAGTAAAGGATCTGGAAAGGTAAAATTTAAAACTAATCAGGCTGGAGGAATTTTAGGTGGAATTTCTTCTGGTCAAAACATTGTTGCTTCATTCGCGGTGAAACCTACTTCTTCAATTTTAACTAGTCGAAAAACAATCGATAAAAAAGGTAAAAATACAAAAATTTCTGTAAAGGGAAGACACGATCCTTGTGTTGGTATAAGAGCAGTACCCATCGGAGAGGCGATGATTAATTGTGTACTATTAGATCACTTTCTTCTAAACAGAGCACAATGTAGTTAATGAGAAACTTTATTTTTATTTTTAGCAAAAATTATTCTTGAGTTTAATGTTTCTTCTACTTTTGTTACAATAGATAAACTATCTAAACCCGCAATTTCATACATTT
>CABYYJ010000021.1 GCA_902523185.1 uncultured Pelagibacteraceae bacterium
ATAGATTGATTTATTAAAAGGGAAAAGCTATTAATCAAATCGTGAGTCAAAAAAAAAAAATTCTAGTAACTGGTGGTGCTGGTTTTGTTGGCACTAATTTAATTAAACTAATTTTAAAGAATACTAATTATCAAATAATTAGTTTGGATAACTATTCGTCGGGAACTAAGAAAAATCATATTAAAAGTTCAAGAGTAAAATATATAATTGGAAATACATCAAATATTAGTAAAAAAATAAAACCTCAGTCAATAAATACAGTATTTCATTTTGGTGAATTTGCTAGAATATATCAAAGTTTTTTAAAAATGAGTGAGTGTATTGATTCAAATTCTATTGGATCTAACGCAGTTTTTAATTTTTGTTTAAAGAATAAATTAAAGCTAATTTACTCTGCAACTTCAGCTTCTTTAGGAAATAAGGGAGATGATAAAAATTTGTCACCCTACGCTTTTACCAAAGCAAAAAATCTTGAATTACTAGAGAACTTAAAAAAATGGTATAATTTTAAGTATGAAGTAATTTATTTCTACAATGTTTATGGCCCACATCAAATATCTAAAGGGCAAATGTCAACAGTAATAGGAATTTTTGAAGATCATTTTAAAAGCAAGAAAGCATTACCAGTTGTAAAACCAGGCACTCAATCAAGACGCTTCACTCATATTGATGATACAGTTAAAATTTGTTATTTAGCATGGAAAAAAAATTTGTCTAGGCATTATAGTATTGCAAGCAAAAAGCCTTACACAATTTTGGAAGTTGCAAAAATGTTCAAATCAAAAATAAAGTATTTACCTAAAAGAGTTGGAGAAAGATATGCCTCAGCATTGATAAATAAAAACCTGACTAATAAAATTTACAAATATTACGGAAAGATAGATTTAAAAAATTATATTAATACTATTATAAAAAAAAAAGACTAATCAATGCCCAGGAAATTCGACCAAACACTCAGTTCTATAACCTTTAGATTTTAGAAGATTATTTCCCGGAAGATCGAACAAATTTATTACAAATATAAAACCAGCTACTATACCACCCGATAACTTAATTAATTTCGCTGCAGCTTCGGCCGTCCCCCCTGTTGCTATTAAATCATCTATGATTAAAACATTCTCTCCTTTGCTAATGGAGTCTTTATGTACCTCAATCGTTGCATCACCATATTCCAAGGTAAAATCGACGGAAAAAGTATCAGCTGGCAATTTATTTTTTTTTCTCAGTAAAATAAAAGGTTTTTTTAAAGCGTAAGATACCGTTGAAGCAAAAACAAAACCTCTGGACTCTATTGCTGCCACTTTGTCAAACTTTATATTTTTTGAAATTTCTATTATTCTGTCATTAGTGAATTTAAATGCATCAGGGTTTTTTATTAGTGTTGTTATATCCCTAAATAAAATTCCCTTTTTAGGATAGTCAGGTATCGATCTAATATATTTTTTTAAATCCATATTTAGCTTCAAGTTCTAGCAAAAAAGGATTAATAATTAAATAATGAAAAAAAGAAAATTAGGGATAATAGGCGGAAGTGGTCTATATAAAATGGAAGGTTTTAAAAAGACAAAATGGAAAAAAATTAATACACCATGGGGAAAACCATCAGATGAGATACTAATTGCTAAACTAGAAAATGAGGAAATTTATTTTATTCCAAGACACGCTCGTGGTCATAAAATCAATCCGACTTACATTAATTTTAGAGCTAATATTGATGCTTTGAAACAGTTGGGAGTAACCGACATAATTTCAGTTTCTGCCGTAGGCTCACTTAAAGAAAACTTAGAACCAGGTAAATTTGTAATTGTGGATCAATTTATAGACAGAACTTTTTCGAGAATAAAGTCTTTTTTTAATGAAGAGATTGTTGCTCACGTATCTATGGCAAAACCTGTAAGTCCGGGTTTGTCAAAATGTTGTGAAGCAGCTTTAAAAAAATTAAATATTAAATATCAGGTAGGTGGAACATATATTGTTATGGAGGGTCCACAATTTTCTACTTTAGCTGAGTCAAATTTATACAGGACTTGGGGTGCTGATGTAATTGGTATGACTAATATGCCTGAAGCAAAATTAGCTAGAGAGGCAGAAATTAGATATTGTACTGTCGCAATGGTGACAGACTATGATTGTTGGCACCCTGATCATGATGAAGTTGATGTCAGTATGGTAGTTCAAACTTTAATGAAAAATGCAGCTAATGCACAAAATATGATTAAAGAAATAGTAAAAACTTTTAAAAACTATTCTGTTGAGAAAGATCCTGCAAACGATTGCTTAGATGTTGCTATAATTACTGACCCAAAGGTAAGAACTAAAAAAACAATAAAAAAATTAAAAAATATTGCGGGAAGAGTTTTAAATAAAAAGTAATTTCAATGCCAACTTACACAGTAAAATATTCAAATATTAATCTCTCACAAAAACAAAAAAACTCTATTTCAAAAGATATAACAAATACTCATAGTAAATTTACTGGCGCAAATGCCTATTTTGCTCAAGTCATATTTCAAAAAAATCAAAAAAATTCTCATTTTATGGGTGGAAAATTGGTAAAAACTAAAGAAATTTTCTTAAACGGAAAGATAAGAGCTGGTCGAACATCAAAAGTCAAAAAGCAACTAATTTTAGGTTTAAGGAAAATTTTGATTAAGAATACAAAGTTGCAGAGTGACTTTATATGGGTTTATTTAGAAGATTTATTACCAGATCAAATGATTGAATATGGAGAGGTTTTACCTAAATCAGGACAGGAGAAAAAATGGTTCAATTTGTTATCAGCAAGTTTAAGAAAAAGATTAAAAAAAATGGAAAAATAAAATGAAAATAGGGGGAAAATCATTTAAAACAATCTGGTTTGATAACAATTTAGTAAAAATCATTGATCAAACAAAACTTCCTCATCAGTTTATCATTAAAGATTTAAAAAATGTTCAAGACTCAATTAATGCAATTAAAACAATGGAGGTGAGAGGCGCTCCATTAATTGGTGCAACAGCTGCATATGGTTTAGTTTTATCTATCATCGAAAAAAATGATTTATCTTTTCTAAAGAAATCTAGCGAGGAGTTAATTGCATCAAGGCCCACTGCAATCAATCTTAAATGGGCAGTAGACAGAATGATGAAAAAGCTCACCGGAGTTAATGATAAAGATATTTTAAAAATAGCTCTTGATGAGGCAAGGTTTATTACAGAAGAGGACGAAAAATTTTGTAAAAATATTGGTTTGAACGGTCTTAAAATTATTGAGGACATTGCTAATAAAAAAAAAGATACAGTTAATATTTTAACCCATTGTAATGCAGGATGGTTAGCAACTATCGATTGGGGAACAGCTACTTCACCAATTTATCATGCTCATCAAAAAGGTATTAAAGTACATGTTTGGGTTGATGAGACAAGACCACGAAATCAAGGAGCTAACTTAACATCTTTTGAATTAAATGAAGAAGGGATATCAAACACTGTAATAACCGATAACGCTGGCGGCATATTAATGCAAAGAGGAGAGGTAGATATGTGTATTGTTGGAACCGATAGAACTTTATCTAATGGTGATGTTTGCAACAAAATCGGAACTTATCTTAAAGCTTTATCTGCAAAAGATAACAACGTTCCTTTTTATGTCGCCTTGCCGAGTTCGACTATAGACTGGAGCATCAAAGATCATAAACAAATTCCTATCGAAGAGAGAAACCCGGAGGAGCTATCACATGTTGAGGGAATAGATGAAAATAACGAAATTAAAAAGTTGAGAATTTACCCACAAAAAAGTAAATCATTAAACCTAGCCTTTGACGTAACGCCTGCTAAATTGGTCACAGGTTTAATTACCGAAAAAGGAATTTGCGAAGCTTCGGAAGATGGATTAAGAGGTTTATTTAAGTGAGCAAATTAAAAGCTGAAGTTATTAAATATTCAAAAAAATTAAATATAGTAAATCTTTCTGCTTTAAGATCAGGAAATATCTCTGCAAGAGCAAAAGAAAAAGGTATCGATGGTTTCTACATTACTCCATCAGGAAGAAAGTATTCATCTTTAAAACCAAAAGATATTGTCTTTGTTTCGCTCAAAGGTGTTTATGATAAAAAAAAAGTTAAACCATCATCAGAATGGAGATTCCATCGAGATATTTATGTGAATAAAAATAATGCTAAAGCTATAGTTCATGCTCACTCTACTTGTGCTACAGCGGTATCTACTCATCAAAAAAGCATCCCAGCTTTTCACTACATGGTTGCAGTTGCTGGAGGAGAAGACATTAAATGTAGTAAATATGCAACTTTTGGAACAAAAAACCTTTCAAGAAATATAATCAAAGCTTTAAAAAATAGATCTGCATGTTTGATAGCCAATCACGGTCAGGTTGCTTTTGGAGAAAATCTAGAAAAGACTTTTGAGCTTGCTCAAGAAATCGAAAATATTTGCCATCAATATATAAATGCCATAAGAATTGGAATACCTAAGATTCTTTCAAAAAAAGAAATGAAAATAGTCTTAGAAAAATTTAAAAATTATAAAAAAGGATAGTTTTTAATGATTAAAGTTGGTGAGCACATTACCATTGATTTTCTTGGTGTAAAAAAAGATTATTCACCCGAATTTTATGAAAAAGTTATTTATAAAATAGCAAAAGCTGCAAAGGTGGAAATATTAAACGTTGCTTCTCACAAATTTAAACCGCAAGGCTTTACTTTAGTTGCTTTATTGTCTGAAAGCCATTTTAGTTTTCATACTTTTCCTGAAAGAGGCGTAATAAGCTTTGATTTTTTTACATGTGGAAAAGTAAACCCTAAAGTTGCACTTAAAATTTTAAGAAAAGAGATAAATCACAAAAGAGTAGTGACAAATGCTTTTGATCGAAGTAGCGTTGGTCTTTATGATGATATTTATAGCACCCCAGGTCAAAAGAAATTCTATGTGGTCAAGGATGTTTTAGAAAAATTCACTTCTAAAGTTGGTCAATTTGTTGAAATCATGGATCTAGAAGAGTTCGGTAATGCATTATTTATTGATCATGAAATTCAAGTAGCCGAAAAAGATGAAAAAATTTATAGCTCAAACTTTTTTAAATCTAGTTATGATTTGAGTAAAAAAAATAATAATGTTGCGATAATTGGTGGAGGTGACGGAGGTGTTGCAAGAGCCTGTTTAGAGAATAATTCTAACTATATTGATTGGTTTGAATTAGATCCTGAGATAGTAGATGTTTGCTATCGTCATTTACCAAAAGTTTGCTCAAAAGTTAAAAAAAGCAATAAAATCAAAACATTCTGGGGTGATGCATTTAAAAGTATAAAAGAGATAGAAGATTCAAAATACGATAAAATTTTTGTAGATTTAAATGATGATCAATATTGTATTGATTTAGCAAAAAAAAATATGAAAGGTTTAAAAAGAATTCTTAAAAAAGGTGGCGTGATAACTGCTCAAGTTGGAAGTCAGGATAAAAAACCTAAACAAGTTGATAACTGGTGTAAAGTTTTAGGAAAAAGCTTTGGAAATGTTAAATTATCCGGGGCTTATATCCCTAGTTTTGACTGTAAGTGGAATTTTGCATCATCTATAATGAAGTAATGTTTCGTGTTTCTTGTATTCAGTTAAGATCAAATAATAACATTTATTATAATTTAAACAAAACATCGAAACTTATTATTAAAGCAGTAAAACAAAAAACTGATTTCATCATTACTCCAGAAGTTTCCTCACATTTTTCTTTAAATAAAAAAGAATTACTAAAAGTTTGTACGTCAATGCAAAATGATATTTATCTAAATGGAATTAAAAAACTTGCAAAAAAATATAAGAAATGGATTTTGATCGGATCTTTAATAATTAAGATTTCAAAAAATAAATTAGTTAATAGATCTGTTTTAATTGATAAGAGCGGGAGAATAAGAACACACTATGATAAAATTCATATGTACGACGTTGTTTTAAGTAAAAAAGAGAAATATTTTGAGTCAAAGAGTTTTAATCCAGGAAACAAAGTAAAGACTTTCAACTTACCTTGGGGAAAGATAGGTTTAACTATTTGTTATGACCTTAGATTTCCAATTCTATATAGAAAACTAGCTAAGGCGGGGTCATTATTTTTAACTGTTCCATCTGCCTTTACTGAGACTACCGGTAAGAAACATTGGCATTCTTTATTGAGAGCTAGAGCTATAGAAAATTTTTGTTATATTTTTGCTCCTGCACAGGGTGGAACACATTACAACGGAAGAAAAACTTTTGGACATTCATTAATAATTTCTCCTGATGGAGAAATATTGAAAGAATTAAATAAATCAGAAGGCGTGATCACAGCCTCCGTAAATCCCAAACTATCAAAAAATCTTAGATTAAAAATACCTAGTTTAAAAGGCTACTAACTATTCGTAGGATTTTACTTCTTTTATATTTGATCCAAGAGCATTATTAATTGCTAATTTGATTTTTGCT
>CABYYJ010000022.1 GCA_902523185.1 uncultured Pelagibacteraceae bacterium
CATTTGCAAAAAAAAAAGATTTGAAACATTTAAAAAATATTTCAAAAAAATCATACAAATTTTCAAGATTTCATTTAGATAAAAAAATTGCTAAAAATAAATGCGACAGAATTTTCTCAAGTTGGATTGAAAATTATTTTAAAAATAAACGTGGTGATTACTTACTTGTTTATAGAAAAATGAAAAAGGCAGTAGGTTTCTTATTATTAAAAAAAGAGAGTAAAAAATTTTTAAGGATTGATCTTATAGCCGTAAGCAATCAATACAAAAAATTAAATATTGGAAAAAAACTGATCGATTATGCAATGTTTCTATATAATAAACATTATTCCCACTTAATAGTGGGATATCAAAGTCATAATTTAGATGCAAAACACTTTTACACAAAAATTGGTTTCAAGATTGAAGCAGAAAAAGACATTTATCATTACTACCAAAAAAATTAAATTTAATATTTTTAGTTTATGTGTGGGATTGCTGGCTATTTAGGAAAAAGAAAAATTTCCGAAAAATTGATAGAGAGGACCTTAAAATTAATGAAAAATCGAGGTCCAGATAATCAAAATTATAAACTTTATAAGGTCTTCGATCTAAATTTTTATATGTTGCACTCAAGGCTGAATATAATTGATATTAATAAAAGATCTAACCAACCTTACATTTACAAAGATCATGCCATAATTTTTAATGGCGAAATTTATAATTATTTAGAATTAAAACAGGAATTAAAAAAAAAAGGCTTTAAATTTTCAACAAACAGCGACACCGAGGTCTTACTAAAGTCATATCTATTTTATGGATTAAAATTTTTGCAGAAACTCGAAGGAATGTGGAGTTTTGTAATTTTGAATAAAAAAAATGAGAAAGTTTTAATATCAAGAGACAGATTTGGAGAAAAACCTTTGTATTACACATTTAAAAAAAAAGAGTTGTATTTCGGGTCTGAAATAAAATTCATAAAATCATTATCAAATAAAAAATTCAAAATAAATGAAGATCAATTACTTAGCTATTTATTTTTGGGCTATAGATCAATAAATAAAAATTATGATACTTACTTTAAAAAAATAAAAGAATTTCCAAAGTCTTCATACTTAATTTTAAATAAGAATTTCAAATTAAACTTCAAAAATTATTGGCATCTAAAATATGAACCTAGAAAAATATCATTTAAGACTGCAATACAAAAAACTAAAAAACTTCTAGAAAATAGTGTTAAAATGAGAATTCGATCTGATGTGCCAATTGCATTTAGTCTCAGTGGGGGAGTTGACTCAAATGTTTTAGCAGGAATTACCAAAAAAAAACTTAATGAAAATATTAAGTGTTTTTCTATTATTGATAAAGATCAAAGATATAATGAACAAAAAAATATAAAGCTAAGTAAAAACTTTTTAAATTGTGGTATTAAAACTATAAGACCGCCGAAGACTAATAGTTTAAAAAAATTGGAGAAATTAATTGGGTATCATGACTCTCCTGTTTCAACAATTAATTTTTTAGTACACTCATATTTGACTAAAAAAGTCGCAACAGATAATTTTAAAGTTTTAATTTCTGGAGTGGGAGCAGATGAAATATTTTCTGGTTATTATGATCATACATTACAGTTCTTATATGAAATAAGAAATTTAAATATTTTTAAAGCGGAATTCAAACATTGGAAAGAAAAAATAAGAGTTCATATTAGAAACCCGATATTTAAAGATGGTAAGCTGTACTTTAGAAATGAAACATTCAGAGATCATTTATACAATTTTTATCAAAAAAAATTACTTTTTCTTAATAACAAGAAAAAAATAAAACATAATGAGTTTTATGAAAAAAAATTTACCAATTCTTTAATGAGAAAAAGAATGTTAAATGAATTATTTTTTGAGTCCGTACCTAATATTTTGAAGGAAGAAGACCTCAATTGTATGAATAACTCTATTGAAAATAGAGCACCTTACCTTGATAGAAAATTAGTTGAGTTTTTATTTACTATACCTACAAAAATGCTAATAAAGAAAGGTTTTACAAAATATCTTTTAAGAATGGCTGGGAGAAACTATGTTCATAAAGATATCTTAACTGATACTAAGAAAGTAGGATTTAATTACTCTATAAATTCAATCATTAATATAAAAGGAAAGCAATTTAACAAAAAATTTCTCTCTAAAGAAAATAAAATTTTTAAATTTATAAATTTAAGAAAATTTAAATTATTATTTTCTAGAACTAGTTTACAGAGTGATGAAAAATTTATTTATAATTTCATTAATACTTCTTTATTTTTAAAAAGGTTCTCATAAATGATTTCTTTTTGCCAAGAATGCTTATTACCCAATACAAAACCATACATAAAATTTAGTTCAGGTATTTGTTCTGCTTGTGCTTTTCATAGAAAAAAAAATAATTTTAGAAAAAATAAGACAATAAACTGGAAAAAAAGAAAAAAAGATTTTTTTACACTTATCAAAGATATAAAAAAAAAAAATTCTCCTTTATTTGATGTTTGTGTGCCCGTAAGTGGTGGGAAAGATAGCATAACTCAAGTAAGTTACCTTTTAAACAAAGGCCTTAGAATTCTTTGTGTAAATATTGACTATGGAATAAAGACTAAAATAGGTGAGAAAAATTTGAAGTGCATTCCAAAAATGGGAGCCTCTTTAATTACTTATAGACCAAACTTAAAAATTCAAAAGACTATTATTAAAAAATCTTTTGAGGACTTTGGCGATCCAGATTTGATGAGTCATTGTCTATTACACGCTTTACCAATTAGAATTGCGATAAATTTAAATATACCAATGGTTTTTCTAGGAGAAAACGCTGCTTATGAGTACAGCGGTGAAAATAAATTAGACGAAAAAAGAATGAGTCAAAAATGGTTTAATCATTATGCTTCGAATTCAGGATTGACTCCAAAAAAATTTGCTAAAATTTATAATATTCCCTATAAAATAATGAAAATTTACGATTTGCCTAATAATATTGATCTTAAAAAAACTAAAGCCGTTTTTTGCAGCTATTTTTTCAAATGGAGTTCAGAAAAGAACCTAGTGATAGCTAAAAAGTTTGGGTTTAAGACTCTTAAAAAACCTCAAGAGGGAACTTATAGAAACTACGTTGGTATTGACGAAAAAATAAATAGAATTCATCAATATATGAAACTTTTAAAGTTTGGTTACGGAAGAGCTACAGATCATGCATGTGAAGATATAAGAAATAAAAAAATTAACAGAAAGCAAGGAATACAACTAGTTAAAAAATATGATAGAGTTAAACTTTCCGATTACTTTGTAAATGATTTTTTAAAATTTACAGGTATTAAAAAATCAAAATTTTTTAAAATATTAGATAAATATACTAATAAGAAAATTTGGAAAAAATCTAAGAGAAATCTAGTTTTTAAACCAAAAATTAAATAAATGAAAATCTATAAAAAATATAAAAAAAGAGAATTTGTTGCAAACAAACAAACAAAAATAAAATTAAAAGATGTAGGCAAGGTGGTTTTGAAAAAAAAAGAACATCTCACGATTGAAGTAAATAGAAAAAAAAATGAAGTATGCGCATTTGATTGGGGAATGTATGCAACTTCATCAATAAATAATAGATTAAAAAGAGAGGGGTTAAAAACGTTTATTGTAAAGAATATTAGTAAAAAAATATTTGTAATGCTTGTAGACAATAAAAGGACTAAAAATTTTAAAAAATATATTAAAAAAGAAAAACTTAATATTATTAAAGAACTAAAGTAATAAAAAGTTGTCAGAAAATTTTCTCATTTGTACACCAATAAAAAAAAGTTGGCCTAGCGACAAAAAAAATAAGTTATTTTTTGTCTCTGAGTCTGCAGTCTTAAGTCTAAAAGGCCCACATGATAAATACTCAAAATATCTAATTAATGAGTCAAGATGGGTGAACAAACAAATTTTTTCTAAAGATTTCAATTTTCTAATTAAGATATATAATAAATATTTATTAATAATTTCAAAAGAGTTAAATAAATACCATAAAAAAAATTTTTCATTAAGGTTCTGGAAGATATTAATCGGACCTTGGTTATCCACTTGCATTCATATTTATTTAGAAAATCATAACACTCTTTTACAATATCATAATTTTTTCTAGCAAATCTTTCTGTAAATAATTTTACAGCTTTTTGGGTTTTAGTTTTATTCCACCAAGTTTCTATATTATTGCTCCAAATCTTATTAACAAAATTTGCTGCCAACTCAGTTTTGTAAAATATTATATTATTCTGATTTAATAGCTCAAAGTATTTTTTGCAATCTGGCCGTATGGGGTGTTGGTATTTATCTAGAATTAAAATTGTCGGTATGTTAGCCGATAAAGTTTCTAAGAGTGGGGTTGAATTTGACGCATGAATAATCAATTTAGATTTTTCACAAGCTTCGTTGAAATTATCTTTACTATGAAAATTATAATTACGTTTCAAATCAGAGTAAAAATCAATATCTTTAATATCAAGATTTTTGAAAGGAAGTCTTAAAATAGTCTTGTTTATAACCTGATTATTTAATCTTTTTAAAAATAAATCAATGTTTTTTATATATAATCTGTAAGACTCTGTTCCAGAAGAGCTTTCAAGGGAGTGAAAATATCTTTTTCGAGGCTTCAAGGGAATTAATACATTTTCTTTTTTTTTTTTGTATTTTTGTAAATTCTTTAAAATAAAAAATTTCTTTATTTTTCTATTTTTACTTTTATTCCAACCCCAACTGAGAAAGACGTCAGAAATTTCAATTTCGTGCATCTCTGGCCAATGATGTTTAACTAAACCCATGGCGCCTCCGTGTTGGCCTTGGACAAGTTTTGATTTTTTTTTTTCTACCAAATTAGCAACATGGTAAGAAAATTTTGTGTCATACCACAATGAATTTGATGTAAATATAATTTTTGGATTTTGCGGTATATTTGATGTTTTTGAGAAATTCTCTAAATCTGAATAATTTTCTAAAAATATTTTAGGAAAAGTTATTCCTAAAAATTTTAATAAATGTTTTTCAAAAATATTTTCTTTAGATCCTAGTGCGGATAATTTTTGTCTTATATCTAAATCAGTTTTTTGTCTTGTAAATTTATCATCTTTAATTAAGAAGATTGGCAACTGTTTTTTCT
>CABYYJ010000023.1 GCA_902523185.1 uncultured Pelagibacteraceae bacterium
CTTTGTCCTTTGTATTAGCAGAGACAATCTCTAAAGCTGATACAGATAAAACTCAGGGATTTAGTTTTCAGATTGGAACAACTTTTTAAATCATGAATTTTTTTAAAAAAATCCTTTTTCTAATTTTTTTCTTCACTTCTACGAATCAAGTACTATACGCAGATAGTCCATATTTTTTGGATTTTAAACTTATTTTAAACGAAAGCACAGCTGGAAAAAAAGCTCAAACTTTTCTTAAAAACAAATTAGAAAACGGTATCAAAAATATTCAAAATAAACAAAAAACAATACAAGAAGAAGAAAAAAAGATAATTCAGAAAAAAAAAATCGTTTCAGCTGAAGAATATGAAAAAAGTGTTAAAGAACTTAGGAATAAAGTATCATCTTTACAAAAAGAGAGAAATCAACTTTTGGAGGCAGTGTCGAAGCAGAGACAAAAAGCAAGAAAAATTCTTTTAGATAATTTAAACCCAATAATTAAAAATTATATGAAAGAAAAAAATATAAGAATGGTGGTTGATAAAAAGAGTTTATTACTAGCTGATGAAGCTTTGGATATTACACAAGACATAATATCTTTATTAAATTCGAAATTAAAATCAATTAATCTCAAATAACTTTAAATGAAATCAGTTTTATTTTTTCCTAAAAAAAAAATAAAAGCCCAAAAAATTTTTAATAATCTTAAAATAAATAAGAATTTTATAATTGATGATGTGAAGCCGTTACATTCTGCAAAAAAAAATGATGTTACTTTTTTTGACTCTTTAAAATATAAATCTACAGCTCAAAATACTAAAGCAGGCATTTGTATCACAACTGAAAAATTAAAAAGTCATCTTCCAAAAAACATTATTATAATGCCAGTAAAAAATGTTTTATTTGAATTAGCAAAGGTACTAAAACAGATTTATCCAACAGCCGATATTGATTATCCAGATTTATCGCTCAAAAAACCAAATAAAAATAAATTCCCACATGTAAATTTTGGTAATAATGTTTTAATTGGGAAAAATGTGAAGTTAGGTAAAAATTCTTTAATTGGGGCTAATACGATAATTCAAAGCAATGTATTAATTGGCGATCATTGTATAATTGGTTCAAATGTAATTATTAAAAATGCTATATTGGGAAATAGAGTTGTGATACAGGATAATTGTAAAATAGGTCAAAAAGGATTTGGTTTTATTCCAAACAATAAAAAAAATATAAAGTTTCCACATATAGGAAGCGTTGTTATTGGTGACGATGTTGAAATATCTACGGGTTGTACAATTGATAGAGGTTCAATAGACGATACCGTCATTGGAAAAAATACATATTTAGACAATCAAGTACATATTGCTCATAATGTACAAATAGGTGCTAACTGCATGATTGCTGGTCAAGTAGGCTTTGCGGGTAGTGCAAAAATTGGAAATAACGTTTCAATTGGCGGTCAAGCAGGTATTTCTGGTCATTTAAAAGTAGGAGATAACGTTAAAATAGGTGGCGGAAGTGGTGTAGTTAATGATATTGAAAACAATCAAATCGTAATGGGTTATCCTGCAGTCTCTTTAAGAGATTTTTTAAAAAAAAAATGAGCAAAACTGAGATAGATAAAAAAAAAATTGAAAGTTTACTTCCTCACAGGGAACCAATGTTGTTAATTGAAAAATTAATTAATATTGTTCACCTCAAGTCTGCTACAGCTATTATGAATGTAAAGAAAGATAGTTTTTTTGTTCAAGGTCATTTTCCAGGCCAGCCTGTGATGCCGGGTGTTTTAATTGTGGAAGCTTTTGGCCAAGCAGCAGCTGCATTAACAGCATTAGGAATTGATCCAAAAGAATATGAAAATAAACTTGTTTATTTAATGAGTGTGGAAAAAGCTAAGTTTAGGAATCCAGTTATTCCAGACTGTGAATTACATCTAGAAATTGAAGCGATCAGATCACATGGTAGAGTTTGGAAATACAAAGGAACAGCTAAAGTTGACGGAAAAAGAATGGCAGATGCTGAATGGTCAGCAACAATAGTTGATAGAAAATAATGATACATAATTCAAGTGTAATTAGTAAAAAAGCTAAAATTTCCAAAAATGTTAAAATAGGCCCATATTGTTTTGTAGGACCTAATGTAGAAATTGCTGAAAATGTTGAATTAATTTCTAATGTTCATTTAGAAGGAAACACTAAAATTGGTAAAGGCACTAAAATTTTTCCTTTTGCTAGTATTGGTACACAACCTCAAGATTTAAAATTTAAGGGTGAAGAAAACTATTTAGAAATAGGAGAAAATAATTTAATTAGAGAGTATGTTACTATTAATCCAGGAACTCAGGGCGGAGGATCTAAAACAACAGTAGGAAATAATTGTTTGTTTATGATTTCGTCACACATAGCTCATGATTGTAAAATAGGAAACAATGTCATAATAGCAAATAATGTTCCATTAGGTGGACATGTTACAATTGAAGACTCAGTGGTAATCGGCGGCAATTCTGCTGTTCAACAATTCACAAGAATAGGAAGACTAGCAATGATTGGTGGAATGACTGGAGTATTAAAAGACGTAATACCGTTTGGTTTATCAATAGGAAATAGGAATTTCTTACAAGGATTAAATTTAATAGGATTAAGAAGACATAAGTATGAAAATCAAAAAATTATTGGACTAGATAAAGCTTATAAAGAAATTTTTTCATCCAATAATTTTCATGAAAACTTAAATAAAATTAATGGTGAATATAAAGATAATGAACTTGTAGTTGAAGTAATTCAATTCATAGAAAAGGATAAAAAAAGACCGATTTGTTCACCAGAAAATTAAAAAATTTATGATAGGGCTAATTTTTGGAGAAACAGAGTTTCCAAAATATATTTTAAAAAAAATTAAAAAAAAACATAAATACTTAATAATAGATTTAACAAAAAAAAAAATTTTTAAAAAAGATAAAAATTCGGTCTCGGTATCAATAGGTCAATTTGGAAAAATTTTGTCAATACTAAAATCTAGAAACTGTAAAAAAGTTTTATTCGCTGGAAGAGTCGCTAAACCAAATTTAAAATCTATCAAATTAGACCTAAAAGGAATTTACTACATGCCAAAAATTATAAAAAGTTCAAAATTAGGTGATGCAGCAATATTAAAACAAATTATAAATATTTTGAAAAGAGAAAAAATTCAAACAGTGAGCTCAAACAAATTTACTCCTGAAATAAGTTTACCTAAAGGAAATTATACTAAAATTAAACCAAATACCTCTGATAAAAAAGATATACTTTGCGGACAAAAAGCTCTTAGGAAGTCTGGTAATTTCTCATTTTCTCAAGGCGCAATTTGTCGAAATTATAAAATTTTAGCAATTGAGGGAAGTGGCGGAACACAAAAAATGATTAAAAAAGTGAAAAAAATAACTAAATTCCCAAATGGAGTTCTAATAAAATTCCCAAAAAAAAGACAAGATTTAAGAGTCGATCTTCCAACCGTAGGATTAGAAACTTTGAAACAATGTAAAATGGCAGGACTAAAAGGAATAGTTCTAAAACATAAATTAAATATTTTTTTAAATCAAAGTCAAAGTGTTCAATATGCAAATAGAAATAAAATGTTTATTTTAATTAAATGAAAAAATTATTATCAATTTTTCTTCTACTATTCACAAATTTAAGTGCTCAAGAATTTAAATTAGAAAAAATTGTACAAGGGTTTGATAGCCCATGGAGCTTAACATTTATAGACAACCAAAATTTATTGGTTACAGAAAAGCCAGGAAATATAAAATTTATAAATTTAAAAGAAAAAAAAATAAAAGATGTAAGCCATAATCTTAAGGTCTTAGAAGATGGCCAGGGAGGGTTATTAGATATACTTCACAATGACAGCATTGTATTTATTTCATACTCTGAAAATAGATCAAACGGAATGTCTAGCACTTCTGTTGCAAAAGCAAAACTTAATACTGAGAAACTTAATTTTAAAAACATCTTTCAAGCGCAACCGCCTATAAATTCTGGATATCATTTTGGATCTAGACTAGTCATAAAAAATAAACATTTGTATGTGACTGCTGGAGAAAGAGGTCAAGGGATGATCGCCCAAGATTTTACTAAACATCCTGGAAGCATTATAAGAATAAATTTGGATGGATCGATACCAAAAGATAATCCAAAATTCATTAATAAAAAAGATTGGCTACCTGAAATTTATCAAATTGGAGTTAGAAATCCTCAGGGTATTTCTCTTTCACCATTTGATGATAAAATATATTTGACCAATCATGGTGCTAGAGGTGGTGATTGGTTTGGTACAGCAAATTTTGGAGAAAACTATGGTTGGAAGATTTTAGGTTGGGGAGGAACTAACTACTCTGGAACTAAAATTGGTCCAAAATGGAAACCTGGCTTTACAAAAGCAATAAAGTATTGGGTTCCTTCTATCGCAGTAAGTGCTATGACAATTTATAAAGGTGAAACATTTAAAGAATGGAACGGTGAGGCTTTAATTACATCTCTGAAAGATCAATCTTTAAGAAAAATAAGATTTAATAAAACAAATTTTATCGATGAAAAAATTTTATTCAAAGGTGATATAGGAAGAATAAGAGATATTAAAATACATGAGAGCGGAGATCTTTATTTACTATCTGACAAGGGCGAACTTT
>CABYYJ010000024.1 GCA_902523185.1 uncultured Pelagibacteraceae bacterium
TTGGCAGCCACACAACAGCAAAGAAAGTAAGTATAGAAAATCATAACTTTAAAGCAATTAGTGTTGAGAATTTAAATAATTTAACGGTCGAAACTGTTTTAGAGAAAGTTAAATCTAAATTAAACTAATATAATTTTTAATAATTTTTTCCCAATTAAAACCTTTTGAAAATTCTAATGCATTAGCACCAAGTTCCTTATATTTTTTATTTGATAAAATTTTAAAGAGTGTGTCGTAAATTGCATTTAGATCATTACCATTACAAAGATATCCAGTTATACCAGATTTTATGGCATCTCCTTCACCTCCATAAATTCCACCAATTGAAGGTTTTCCATATGACGCAGCCTCAATATATGTTATACCAAATCCTTCGACTGATTTTTTGTAAACAACTGAGGGCATTACGAATACATCTGATTGTTCGAGTAACCCAACTTTTTCTTGCTCTGTAGATTTGAAGATTAATTCAACATTTTTTTCCAAACCTAATTCTTTACTTAATTTTTGAAGATTCTTTTTCTCTTCTCCATCACCAACCGAAACATATTTAAGATTTGGAAATTTTGGTAAAAGATTTTTTATTGACATTAAAATATTCTGATGGCTTTTACGGGCATCTAATCTTGAAACAGTGATTAATTTTGGTGAAGCGTTACCATAAATTCTTTTAGAATATTCTCTAGATTTTTCACTAACAACGATAGGATAGTTACAACCAGGGTTGATGATATGAATATCTTTTAATCCTAGTTTTAAACCTAATTCCTTAGTAAATTTTGAATTTGCAATCACAAAATCTGCTTTGTCTAAGGATTTTATAACTCTTTTATTTAAAGAGGAGCCAACAGGATGATTTATTTCCTTTGAATGAATTAAGCAGAAAGATTTTGTTTTCTTAAGGGTCTCTAATTCAATATTTTCAATACTTTTCCAATGATCAAAGAAACATGCTCTTATTTGATTTTGTTTAATAAAATCTTTAACTAAATTAGCTTTCCTATATTTTCTAAATATTTTAAAACCTGAAATTCTTTCTATACTTAATTTAGAATTTTGATCATATGTTTTTGCGTCTTCATGATTATCTGCAAAAACTTTTACTGGACCATGATTTGTAAGAGCGTTTGATAAACCTTCCATGAGGTTTTGCATACCACCAAGTTCAGGGGGAAAGTTTCTTGTAGAAACTAAAAACATTATTTAAACCACTTTATATTGCAACCCATACTAGGCGTTTGTTCCTTTGGACCCACTTGAGTTTTAGAGATCATTTTCATTGCTATTTTTAAATCACTATCTCCACTTAAAATAGGTTTTAAATCTTTAAGCTCTCTAAATCTCCCTCGATATTGAAGTTTTAAATCTTTATTGTAACCAAAGAAGTCAGGAGTGCAAACTGCACCGTATTTCCTTGCTATCTCTTGTGTTTCATCAATCAAATAATTTATTTCTCTAAAATCATTCGCTTTAGCGAATTTTACCATGTTATCAAATGAGTCCTCCGGATAATTTTTAGTATCATTAGACATGATTGCAACAGAGTTAACTCCCTCTCGTTTTAACTCATTACAATCTTCTGCCAAATCACGAATAATCGCTTTAACGTAAGGGCAGTGATTACAAATAAACATTATCAGTGTTGCCTTTTCACCTTTTACATCTTTAAGAGAAATTAGTTTATTTTCTACCGATTTTAGTTTGAAATCTTCAGCTTTTTTTCCAAAATCGCAAACTGGTGTCTTTGTTAAAGCCATAATATATTATAAGATAATTAATTATATATTACAGCAAATTTATGATTTACGAAGTTAATGGCCACACACCTAAAATGGATCCAAACAGCTGGGTAGCATCCAATGCAGTTATCATTGGTAGAGTAGAGTTAAAAAAAAATTCTAATATTTGGTTTAATGCAACTTTAAGAGGTGATTTAGAACCAATTATTATAGGCGAGGGTTCGAACATTCAAGATGGTAGCGTAATACACACCGACCCAGGTTGCCCAACAATAGTTGGCCGAGGTGTAACAGTAGGGCATATGGTTATGTTACATGGATGTGAAATATCAGATGATTGCATCATAGGAATAGGTTCAACTATTTTAAATAAAGCAAAAATTGGAAAAAATTGTATAATCGGAGCAAATTCATTAGTAACGGAAAATAAAGTTATACCAGACAGGTCTTTAGTATTAGGAAGTCCCGGTAAAGTTGTCAGACAAATCACTGATGAAGAAGTAAAACATATTAGGGAGAACGCTAGAGACTATGTTGAAAATATTAAAAAATATAAAAAATAGTTTAAGGGACTAGCCAAGTAAACTTTTTAGAACTATTCAAATCAATCAATGCTCTTCGATGACCTTTAGCAGCTAAATAAAGCCATTCAATACTTTGAATTTTACATTTAATTACACAAAAATTCTTGTAACCAGCTTCACTCTCCTCTTTTGTGAAATTAAAGTTATCAAATTTATTGTCTAGTCCTGAAGTAGGTTTTTCCGATTTTGTACCAGGTCCGTTTGTAACCAAATAACACTTTCTACTTATGTGACCAGTTTTTTCCCAAGATTCTTTTGTTATATCATTATTGTAGTTTATTTCACATTCAGCTTTAACTCTAAGCTGTATTTTTTCTTCTTTACCATAAAATAAAATTGAACACTTCGGATTTTTTTTTATTTTTTGGATTTTCGATGATCTAATGTCACTGTGGTATTGGATAAAATTATTTTGTTGATCAGCTTTTCTTAAAACAACCACTCTACCGTCAAGATCTCTATCATTACCACAAATAAAAACAGGAGTTCTAAATTCTGAGGACCTATCTTTTACTGCGTTTGATAGCAAATCCCAAATTTTCATCTCTATTTCTTTAAAATTTTCGTAATAACTAACTATTTCAGACACGATTTATTTTCTAAATCTTTTAATTAAACTAGAGGTATCCCATCTTTGACCGCCCATTTTTTGCACTTCAGCATAATAATCATCAATTATTTTTGTAATGGGTAAGGGTGAGTTATTTTTTTTAGCCTCTTCCATAGCAATTTTTAAATCTTTTCTCATCCAATCAACTGCAAAACCATAATCAAATTTATCTTCGATCATTGTTTTGTGTCTATTTTCCATTTGCCAAGATTGTGCAGCACCTTTTGAAATTACCTCAATAACGTCATGCATATTTAATCCTGCATTCATCCCAAAATTAATTGCTTCAGATAATCCCTGTACCAAGCCTGCAATACAAATTTGGTTTACCATTTTTGTTAACTGACCACTCCCTGAGGGACCAAGAAGTTTAATTTTTTTACTATAGCAATCTATTACGGGTTCAGCTTTTTTATATGGAGCTTCATCACCTCCAACCATAACTGTTAAAATTCCTCCTTCAGCTCCAGCTTGACCTCCAGAAATTGGCGCATCTAAAAAATCAAACCCTTTAGCTTTTGCATTTTTATAAAGTTCTCTGGCTATATTTGCTGATGCAGTAGTGTTGTCGATATAAATTGCTCCTTTTTTAGCAGTTTTAAATAATCCTTTTTCTCCTAAAGTTACTTCTCTTAAATCGTTATCGTTTCCAACGCATGTAAAAATATAATCACATTCTTTTGCAGCTTCCATTGGTGTATCTGCTACTTTTCCTTTGTAGTCTTTTACCCATTTTTCAGCTTTTGATTTTGTACGATTGTAAACAGTAACATTATGACCAGCTTTAGATATGTATCCTGCCATAGGATAACCCATTACGCCTAAACCTATAAAAGCAACTTTACAACTCATATTTAACTACAAAACTCCTTAATAATTTTTTTCCTATCACCATCAAGATTAGGAACATTCCCCCTCTTTAAACTATCTTCATAACTTGACATTTTAATAGGATTGCCTGCTGTTTTAAAATTTCCTACCGTTTCATGATACGTATCTACTATCATATTT
>CABYYJ010000025.1 GCA_902523185.1 uncultured Pelagibacteraceae bacterium
GTCAAGTTAGTCATTTTAAAATTAAAAGTTTTATTAGAAAATAATAAGATTAAAAAAAGTAAAAAGTAAAAACCACCTATCCATTGTGTCGATGATCTCCAAAGTATTAATGTTGGATCTAAATATTTTATATTTTTAAAAATTGAAAAACCAGTTCCGGTTAAGCCAGAAATTGCCTCAAAAAAAGCACTAATAAACGTAACTTGAAAATTACTTAAATAGAAAGGAATAGATATTAATAAACCAATTATAATATATACAAGTATTATTAAAATTAATTGCTCAATAAAATTTATATTTTTTGTAGCTTTTTTTCCAAAAAAATAAAATGAAAGACCAAAAATAAGAGATAAGAATAAAGTTGTAAAATACGCTTCTATGCTTAAAAAATAATCAAAATATGATGAGTATAAAATATTTATGAATGATAATAAACTTATTGGGAAACAGAATAGGCTCAATAAAAAACTGATACTTCTTAGATTCATCAAATATTAAATTGATCCTACGCTAAAAATATCCTCAACTGCTTTTAGCTGTTCTCTTTTAGCTAGAAAAACAACTAAATCATCTTTTTCAAATATAAAGTTAGACCTAGGTATAATGACTGTATTTTTTCTAACTATTGCACCTATTCTTATATCTTCAGGAAGATTTGAGTCTCTTATTTTTTTATTTAACAGCTCTGATTTATCAAGAATTTTTGCTTCGATAAACTCATAAGCGCCATCCAAAACTGAATACACTGTACCTATAGTTCCTCTATGCACGTGTTCCATAATTCTGGATACAGTTGTCATTCGTGGATCTACTAGATCGTCAATGTTAAGTGAGTCTTGAAGTAGATTATAATTAGATTTATTTACTATAGCTATAGTTCTTTTTTTTAGTCCAGTTTTTTCAGCTAATACACATGCCATCATATTATTTTCATCATCGTTAGTTAATGCTAGCACCGTTTCAGATCCTTCTAAATTAGCTTCTTTGAGGATATCTTCGTCTAAAGCGTCACCATTAATGACAATAGAAGATGATAACTCATTGGCAATTTCTTCAGCTCTTTTTTTATCTTTCTCTATAATTTTTATCCTTAAATCCTCAAAATTTTCCTCTAGCATTTTAGCTAAATTTAATCCTATGTTTCCTCCTCCAATAATTAATACATTTTTAGAAACTTTTTCTTCGTGGCCGAACGCTTTTAGTATTTGATTTAATTGATCGCTACTTGCAACTAAATAAACATTATCATCTTCAAGCATTTGATCATCTTTTTTTAGATAAATAAATTTGTCCTTTCTTAGCGCCCCAATTATATTTGCTTTAAAATCGGGAAATTTTTCGGTTAACTTCTTTAATGGAATGTTCTTGATTGGACAGTTTTTTTCTATTGAAATTTCTAACATTTTAACTTTATTTTTTCCGAATGGCACATTGTCAAGTGCTCCTGGAGCCTCAAGTCTCCTGAATAAAGATCTAGCAACTTCAATTTCTGGCGAGATAATAACATCAATTGGAATATTTGATTTGTTATAAAGTTTACCCCATTTACCCTCTAAAAAATCTTTAGTTCTTATTCGAGCAATTTTTTTTGAAACATTGAATAATGAGCTAGCTAATTGACAAACAATCATATTTGTTTCGTCGTTTCTTGTGACAGCTATAATCATATCAGCTTTTTCAGCCCCAGCATTTTCAAGAACAGTTGGAAGAGTCGCTCTTCCTACAACCCCTTTTACATCTTGTGTATCGTTAATTTTCTTAATATCTTCCGATGATTGGTCTATAATTGTTACAGAATGACCTTGTGCAGATAGCTGTTTGCTAATTGAGAAGCCAACTTTGCCCGCCCCACATATAATAATATTCATCTTAATTAATGCCTTTTATTCCAAGCTCTTTTAATTTTCTGTGAAGTGCAGATCTTTCCATGCCAATAAAATCCGCTGTTTTAGAAATATTACCGTGATTTTTTTTAAGTTGAGTAAGCAAATATTCTTTTTCAAAGTTCTTACGAGCTTCTTTTAATGGTGAGGTAAATGTTTTTTCTAGTAAAAATTTACCACTTTGAACAGAAGCTGTTGGAGTTAAAATATCATCAATTAACTTATTTACATCTCCTTTAGTTTCATTTGCGGAGAGTATAGTAATTCTCTCAACCAAATTTCTTAGTTCTCTCACATTTCCTGGCCAGTTGTAGGTATATAAGTTATCATTACTAATATCAATTTTTGGTTGTTGCACTCCGTTTATTTCAGACAATTTTCTTTTGAAGTAATCTATTAACAATGGGATATCTTCAGTTCTAGAACTTAAAGAACTTAGTTCTATCGGCATCACATTCAATCTGTGATATAAATCTTCTCTGAACTTATTAATTTCTACTAACTCCTGCAAGTTTTTAGATGTTGATGAAATAAGTCTTATATTTACATTAATGTCTTTTGAACCATTCAGTCTTTTAAATTTTTGATCAATTAAAACTCTTAAAACATTAGCTTGTGTTTCATAAGGTATTTCGGAAACTTCGTCGATTAATAATGTTCCTTTGTTAGCTCTCTCTAAAGCACCAAATGAAATATTTCCGTCTTCAAATTCTTCTCCGAACAACTCTTTTTCATACGTGGTCTCTTTTAACAAAGCAGCGTTTATTATAATGAAAGGTTCTTTTGATCGTGCAGAATTTTTGTGAATTTTTCTTGCTACAAGCTCTTTACCTGCTCCAGTTGGTCCTGAGATCAAAATTCTACTTTCAGAGGTGCTTAATTTTTCGATAATCTTTTTTACTTTCATTATTGAAGGACTTTTTCCAATTAATTCAAAGGAATGAAAAAGTTTATTTTCAATTAAATCCTTTTCTTTTTTTAGTTGAGAAGATTCTAATGCCCTATTAACGTAATTTAAAATTTTCTCTTTAGAGAAAGGTTTTTCAATAAACTCATAAGCTCCAACTCTGATTGCTTCAACTGCTATTTGAACTGTTGCATGACCAGATATCATTATAATAGGAATTAACTTGTTGTTTTTAATAATAAGTTTTAGTAAATCAATTCCGTCTTTATCTGTCTTATCTAATTTAATATCAATAACTGCAAGGTCTGGAAGCTTTTTATTGATTTCAAATACAGCTTGATCATAGTTTGCGGCAGTTCGAACCTTGAAGTTTTGTTCCTTCAAAATATTACTTACTAGTAAGCGAATATCCGGATTGTCATCTATTACTAAAATCTCTTTATGCATTAATCTTAGGAAATGAAATATTAATCATAATACCTTGTCCTTTTTTTTTATTACTAATTGAAAAGGTGCCGGAATGCTCATTTATTATTTTAGTAACAATAGGCAAACCTAGACCAGTACCTTTTTTTTTTGTTGTAAAATAAGGTGTCATAGCTTTTTTAGGGTCTGTAATACCTGGTCCA
>CABYYJ010000026.1 GCA_902523185.1 uncultured Pelagibacteraceae bacterium
CATATATATCCTGTACCTAATACAAAATACTTCAAATACTGGAAAGATTTTCTTTTAAACAAAATTAGTAACGAAAAAATTGAGATTATTTATACAATTAATCCTCTAGAGGGAGAAACTAACATTTTTGAAGGATTAATTAGCGAGAAATGTTTCTCAACTAAAAACATTAATCATATTCTAGTATCTCAAAAAATTGCTGAATGCGATGAAATAAAATGATATATTAATATTAGCGTTTATAATCTTAGGGCCTGTAGCTCAGTTGGTTAGAGCAGTACACTCATAATGTATTGGTCCCAGGTTCGAGTCCTGGCGGGCCCACCAAATATTAAATATTAATTTTGAATAAATTCATCCAACTTATCGATCAATTTTTTAATGTCATTATTATTTGAACTTAAAATAGATGCAAATTCTTCTTTTTGAACTCTTGCCAAACTTAAGCCTTCTACAATTAAATCTCTAATTAGTGGTTTTTCCTGATTTTTTGTATAAATTCTCCAATCAATTTTAATCTCAGGCCCACCATCTATTGGAGTTACTTTTGAATTAACTATTGTTGTATTAGCGCTCTTTTTATCATCTCCTAATATTTCAAATTTACTTGATGAATAATCAGTTAATCTTGATGTTAGACTTTTTAAAAAATATTTTTCAAATGAATTTTGATAATTTTTTATATCTTCATCACTTGAAGATTTTCTCAAAACCCCCAAAGTGTATAGACCAAGTGCTTTTATGTCCACATTTTCTAGAGCAATTTTTTCAACAAAAGCTATCTTCTGTTCTTCATTCAAATTTTTGTCCGATAAAATATCTATTGCTTCATTAACTAACTCATCTACAAATTCTCGAGGATTAGTACTATAAGCAAAAATACTTGTACTTATCGAAAAAAATAAAATAAATAAAAAAATTCCTAATCTTTTCATTAAAATAATTATTTATCTAAATTATCCCAGTCTTCTTGGTCTGAAGTTGAGTTTTTTATTTTATTTTCTCTATTTTGAAGATACACACTTTTATAAGAGGAGTATAAGTCCAATGAATTTTTTTCTAAACTATCAAAGCTTGTTAAATTTTCAGACCTAAAATCTATTGCACTAGTTCCTTTAACAGAATAATAATCTAATGAATTTCCTGAAACTCCTAGTAGCTCATTCTCTCTAATAGTAATATGCGCAAACGGGTCAATGAATGTGTCAGCTATTAAACCAATTGAATCTCTTGCTGTCGTTGGGCCCAAAATCGGTAAAACAAAGTAACAACCTGTTCCAATTCCATAAAATCCAAGTGTTTGACCAACGTCTTCTTTGTGTGCTTTTAAACCCATTTTTTCCGCTGGATTCATTAAACCCAGCACTCCAACACTTGTATTAATTATTACACTGCCAGTTGCATGACCAAGCTGCTTAAAGTTTCCCTGAAGTAAAGAATTCGGAATAGAAAGGAGCGTTGAAATATTCGAAGTGAAATTACTTGTTCCTTTTTTGATTGGATTAGGTAGTTTATTATAGCCTTTTGCAACAGGTTCAAAAATAGCCTCATCGAAAGCCATGTTGAATTTAAATATAGCTCTACTGAACCCTTCAAAACATTCATCTGTAGCTTTTACATTAGAAAAAGTTGTGAAGAATATTATAAAAAAATAACTTAATATTTGAGTAACTCTTTTTTTATACATTATATTTAGCTATATATATAAATTTACCATATATGCTATATAAATTATCGCTAAAAAAGTTTAAATTTTGTTAATTTTTCGACAAAATAGGAGGATTTAATGAGGCAAAAAATTGAATTATCGTCAAATTTTTCAAAAGTGACTAGGCCTAAAAAAGATATAAAATTTGTAATTATTCATTACACTGGCATGCAATCAGAAATTGAATCTCTTAAAAGGCTTAAAAGTAAAAGATCTAAAGTTAGTAGTCATTATTTTCTTAGTAGAAGCGGAGCAATAATTCAATTGGTGAAGGATAACAAAGTAGCTTGGCATGCAGGAAAATCGAAATGGAAAAATATTGTTAATTTAAACAAATTCTCCATTGGAATTGAATTACAGAATAAGGGGCATAGGTTTAGATATGAAAATTTTCCAAATTTACAAATTCAAAGTTTGATCAAATTATGTAAATTTTTAAAAAAAAAATACCGTATAAAACCTGAAAATTTTTTAGGGCATTCGGATATTTCTCCTCAAAGAAAAATTGATCCTGGGGAAAAATTTCCATGGAAAATGCTAAGTAATTACAAATTAGGTGTTTGGTATAAAAAAAAATATTTCTTATTAAAAAAATCCGAAAATAAAGATAAAATTTTTTTTAAAAATCTTCATAAAATTGGATATAGATATTTTGATATTTCTAAAAGAGCTAAAAAAGATAGACTTGTGATAAAAGCTTTTCAGCAAAAGTTCTCACCAAATAAAATAACTGGCAAAATAGATCTAAAACTCCTGAAAATTAGCCATTTTTTAGCTAATAATTAGAAATTTTCTTGAAATTATCATAATTATTTAATAAACATCCTTTGCCAGATAATTGGATTGTCGCTGATGGTAATGCTATCAGAGGAAAGTCCGGGCTCCAAAAAGACACAGTGCCAGCTAATTGCTGGCAAAGGTGACTTTAGGGAAAGTGCCACAGAAAATAAACCGCCTTATCAAGGCAAGGGTGAAACGGTGAGGTAAGAGCTCACCGGTTTTTTGGTAACAAAAAACGCATGGCAAACCCCACTGGGAGCAAGGTTAAATAGAGGGGACATTGCACTTTAATGTGCTAAAAACAGTCTTTTGTTAGTCCTCTGGGTTAACCGCTTGAGCTTAAATGTGAATTTAAGCCTAGAGAAATGACATCTTTAATGACAGAACCCGGCTTATAGATTATCTGGCATTGTCTGGTTTCCACGTTCTACTTTTGTACTATAGTTAAAATACAATCTTATTGACTATTCCTCAAAAACCCATACTATCCCAATAAATCCCATTATGGTGTGTGATTTAAAAATAAAGAAAAAAAAGAGGTATTTATTTACTGATGTTTTTATCAAGTTACGAAAACAAAATAGACAAGAAAGGAAGAGTGTCTGTGCCAGCTTCTTTTAGATCTCATTTAAATTCAATGGGATACAATGGTTTTATAACTTATCCATCTTTTAACCATCCTTCGCTTGAAGCGTGTTCTCAGGATAGAATTGAAAAATTATCTAATACAATAGACTCTCTTAATCCATTTGAAGAAAAAAGAGATTTTTTTGCAACATCTGTTTTGTCTGAAAGTGAAAATCTACAATTTGATACAGAAGGCAGAGTTTCCATTTCAATAAATTTATTAAATCACGCAAAAATCAAAAATAAT
>CABYYJ010000027.1 GCA_902523185.1 uncultured Pelagibacteraceae bacterium
CTTCTGCTTTATATGATCGCTGAATTATCTTTAAATAAAATGTTCCTTTCGCTGTCTTGCAAGTTAAATAATCTGTAGGCTTAAACCAACGTGCTTCATTAGCAAAAAGGTATACAAAAAATAAACCTGCAATCCCTACTAAAATTTTTTCTCTATTATTCATTAATTATTGATCATCAAATAAAATCCGTAGACAATAAAAGAAACACCTATCCAAGCAAGAATATTGTTATCAAATATAATCCCTAACCCTCCTATAATGTGTCCTATCGTAAGTGGGGCAATGACCTTATTTTTAAATAAAGCTCTCCAGCCTGTTCTTTCACTTTCTTCCATTTGTTTAGTTGTCAGTTTTGTTTTGGATTTTAAATATTGTTTTTTCTTTTTTTCTAACCAATCAGAAATTTCAACGCTAAAATATAAAGCTCCTACGAATAGAAATAAAAAAATAAATCCTATAATCGCTAACTGATCTTTATCCATGATTTAATCCATACCAACTATATCAGTACAAAATTTATATAACAATTCTCGACACACTCACGACACAGTGGGCTACAAATTTCGTTAAAATAGCCCCTTGCTTAATTTTTAAAAAGCTAATACTTTCAACAATAATAGAACAAGCGGGCATAGCTCAGTGGTAGAGCGTCTCGTTGCCAACGAGAAGGTCGAGGGTTCAAGTCCCTTTGCCCGCTCCATGTTATGTTTTCAAATTTTAAAAAGGAAAAAATTACTATAGAAAACCAAGGCTTTGGAAAAGCAGAAATTACATTTAGACATGGCGGTTCGGGAGAGCCATTATTGTTATTACATGGAAATCCTATGTCACATGTAACATGGCATAAGATAGCCGACGAATTAAAAAACAAATTTTATATTGTAGCTTCAGATCTAAGGGGATATGGAGAAAGCATAGGACCAGAGGATGGTGGCGAAAATCATTTAAATTATTCTTTTAGAGCAATGGCTAATGATCAGATTAATTTAATGAAAATTCTAGGTTATGATAAATTTGATATAGTTGGTCATGATCGAGGGGCAAGAACAGCACATAGGATGGCTTTAGATGCTAGAGATAAAATAAAAAAATTAGCTTTGTTTGATATTATGCCAAATCGTCATATTTGGACCGTTCAAAAAAAAGGTTGGTCAATTTCTAAATGGCATTGGCTCTTAATGATGCAACCTTATGATCTTCCAGAAAAAATGCTATCTTCGATCCCAGCTGATTACTATATGAAAAAAAAACTATCAAAAAGAGGTGCGAGTTTGGATTTTTGTAAAGAAACTTTTGATGAATATGTTAAATGTTTTAATTACAAAACTATTAGAGGATCATGTGAAGATTATAGAGCTTCACCTTCTTGTGATTTAGATATGGACAACATTGATTATGAAAAAAAGAACAAGATAAGTTGCCCTCTATTAATATTATGGGGTAACAAAAGTGATACTGGAAAAGTTTGGGGTGATGTTTTAAACGTTTGGGGAGACTATAGTATTTCAAAACCAATTGGTGAGGGTCTTGATTGTGGACATTATTTGCAAGAGGAGAAACCAAAAGAAGTTGTCAACTGGTTAAAAAATTTCCTATAATGTCTGATCTTTCAAAAAAAAAATGTGTTGCATGTGAAGGAAATATTCCTCCATTTGATAAAAGTGAAATACATAAATATTTAAAAAAGGTTGATGATTGGGATGTTAAAAAAGGAGAAGAAGAAAACTTTTATTTAATTAAAGAATTTAAATTTAAAAACTTCGAAGAAAGTCAAAAATTTGTAAACAAGGTAGGTGCAATTGCAGAGATAGAAAATCATCACCCTGATATCCATTTTGGATGGGGTTATTGCAAAATAAAAATTTTTACACATGCAATAAAAGGTCTTGCTGAAAGCGATTTTATTTTAGCAGCTAAAATAGATAAAATTAATTAATGATTGAAATGTCTTACGCCTGTAAATAGCATTTTAATTTTTGCTTTATTAGCAAAATTTATTACTTCCTGATCTCTAATTGATCCTCCGGGCTGAACTATTATCTTAATACCTGCTTTTATTAGTGCTTGTATGCCATCTGTAAAAGGAAAAAAGGCATCTGAAGCAGCGACTGAATTTTTTATCTTTACTGATTGAAATTGCTTTGCTTTTTGAATAGCTAATTTACAACTATCGAGTCTACTAGGCTGGCCTGCTCCAATCCCAATAGTTGAAAAATTATTACACAAAACGATAGCGTTTGATTTAACATACTTGCTTACATTGAAAGCAAATTCTATTTGTGCAAGCTCTTTCTTGTTAGGCTTCAGTTTTGTGACACATTTAATTTTTTTTCTATCAAGGACTATTTTGTTTTTATCTTGTACCAAAAAGGACCCATCAAAAATTCTAAATGAAGAAATATTTTTTAGTTTGAATTTCGATATATCTATTATTCTCAAGTTTTTTTTCTTTTTTAATATTTTTAAAGAATCATTGTCGAAACCCTTGCCAAGTATAACTTCAAGAAAATTCTTATTTATTTCTAGCGCAATATTTTTACTAATTTTATAATTACATGCAATAACTCCGCCAAAAGCACTAATAGGATCACATGCATATGCATTTTTAAATGAGTCTAAAGGATTTTTATGTTCGGAAACGCCACAAGGATTTGCATGTTTTATAATTACCGTACCAGCTTTTCTTTTAATAGACCCAAGAATATCTAATGAAGCAAATATATCGTTAAAATTATTGTAACTTAATTCTTTGCCGTGAATTTGAGTGAATCCAAGTTTTTTGTCTTCATAATCGTTAATATAAATAGAGCTTTCTTGATGTGGATTTTCACCGTATCTTAACTTTTTTAGTTTTCGTCCAAAGATAGTTTTTCTCTCTGGAAATTGAATGTTTAATTTATTATTAAACCAATTAGCAATCATAGCATCATAGTAAGCAGTTAAGCCAAATGCTTTAGAGGACATAATTTCTCTAAACTTTAATGAAGTTGCTCCGTTATTCTTTTCTAACTCTTTTATTAGCAAGGAATAATCGTTTTTATTGGTAATTATAGTTACATTTTTAAAATTTTTTGCGGCAGCTCGAACCATTGTTGGGCCACCAATATCTATATTTTCAATAATTTTATTGGGATTTTTAGTTTCCATAACTACTTTTTGAAATGGATAAAAATTAACTACAATTAAATCTATTGAAGGAAAATTTTGCTTAGCCATTTCATTTTTGTGAGTTTTGTTCTTTCTGTCATGTAAAATACCAGCATGTATTTTTGGATGAAGTGTCTTTACTCTCCCATCCAGCATTTCTTTAAAT
>CABYYJ010000028.1 GCA_902523185.1 uncultured Pelagibacteraceae bacterium
ACTATAATTAAATTATCTACTTTCTTAATCAAATTGTTAATCACTTCAATTTTTGAAGAAATTTTTGCACCACCAATAATACATGTTACAGGTTTTGTACTATTTTTTAAAACAAGATTTATTGAATCAATTTCTTTTTTTAATAATGGCCCGCCATAAGATTTTTTTGCAAATTTTGCTATGTTATGTATCGAGGCTTGTTTCCTATGAGAACATGAGAAAGCATCATTAATATAAATATCACATATTGATGCAAGTTTTTTTGAAAATGACTCATCATTTTTTTCTTCTTCTTTGAAAAAACGAATATTTTCAAACAAAATTACTTCACCTTTTTTTTGATATAAAAGTTTTCTTTTTAAATTACTATCAAAATTACCCACATAAAAATAAACGTTTGTCTCTAGTTTTTTTTTTAAATATTTATAAATTGGGCTCAAAGAGAGATCAGAAACTTTATTTCCGTTTGGTCTTCCTAAGTGGCTTATTATTAAAATTTTTGCCTTTTTGTTAATTAATTTTTTTATAAGCGGTAAGGATAAAATTATTCTAGTGTCATCCTGAATAATTTTTTGTTTGATTGGCACATTTAAATCTAATCTTACTAGAATAGTTTTATTTTCAATGTCTGATTTTTCAGAAAAAAAATTCAAATTTGTCATTAAATAATATTTATTTTCTTAAATGATTTTGAATAGCATTTAGAATATTATCTTCAGTCAAACCAAAATGCTCATAAATTTTTTTATATGGAGCACTTTCTCCAAAATTATCTATCCCAAAATTATGACCCTTATTTCCCTTATATTTTTGCCAAGATGCTATACTACCTGCCTCGAGAGTGAAGATAATTGAATTTTCATCAAACACTTCTTCTTTATATTTTTTAGGCTGTTTATCAAATAATTCCATACATGGCATCGAAACAACTTTTGAGTCTATTTTATTTTCTTTTAAACTTTTTTGAACCTTCAAAGCTAGTTCCAGTTCTGAACCTGATGCGACTAAAACAACATTGTTATCATGAGAAGTAACCTTAACTGTATAGGCTCCACTTTCACATTTGTTCTTTGAGGAAATTTCTTGGTTTAAGTAGGGAAGTTTTTGTCTTGATAATACTATTGCGCTTGGTGTGTTAGTACTCTTTAAAGCTATTTCCCAGCATTCTAAAGTTTCGTTAATATCAGCAGGTCTAAAAACATTTAAATTTGGAATTGCTCTTAAACCTGATAATTGTTCTATAGGTTGATGAGTTGGACCATCTTCACCTAAACCTATGGAGTCGTGAGAAAAGATATAAATTACTCTCAAACCCATTAGAGCTGATAATCTAATCGAGGGTTTACAGTAGTCAGAAAATATTAAGAAAGTTCCTCCATACGGTATTAATCCGCCATAAAGAGCTAAGCCATTCATTATTGCTGCCATACCATGTTCTCTAACTCCATAATGAATATAATTTCCATTAAAGTTTTTTGAATTAATAATCTTCGAATTTACAGTTTTGGTATTATTTGAACCGCTTAGGTCTGCCGAGCCACCAATAAGTTGTGGGATAACGCTAGTAATACTCTCAATAGTTTTTGAGGAACATTGTCTAGTCGCAAGACTTGGTTTAGAGTTAAAGTATTTTGATTTTTCTTCATTAATCAATTTTTCCAATTTAATAATGCTTGAGTCAGTATAAATTTCCCTCAATTCTTTTCTTATTTTTGGATTTTTCTTATTCAAATTGTCTTTCCATTCGTTCTCCAATTTTTCACCTTTTAATCCTATTTTTCTCCATTCACTAAGAATTTCTTTTGGTATTTCGAAGGGTGCATGTTTCCATTTGAGTTTTTTTCTTGCTAAAATTATTTCATCATCTCCTAATGGAGCGCCATGCGATGATGATTTTCCAGATTTATTTGGAGATCCGTAACCAATAATTGTTTTACAAGAGATCAAAGATGGTTTTTTTGATATTGAAGCTTTAGCTATGGCTTTCGAAATTTGTTTTTCATTATGTCCATTAATTTCTAAAAAATTCCAACCATATCCCTCAAATCTTTTTTTATAATTATCTGAGACACTTAAATCTGTCGAGCCATCAATTGAAATTTTATTATTATCAAAGAAAACTATTAAATTTTTAAGTTTTAAATGACCAGCTAAACTCATTACTTCATGACTAATTCCCTCCATCAAATCTCCATCACTAGCTATAACGTATGTTTTGTTATTAATAATATTTGCGCCGAATTTTTTTTTTAAAATTTCTTCTGCTATAGCCATCCCAACTGCGTTGCCTAATCCTTGTCCCAGTGGACCAGTTGTTGTCTCTATTCCACTTCCTTTTTTAAATTCTGGATGGCCTGCACAAATTGATTTTAATTGTCTAAAATTTTTAATATCCTCAATGCTAACAGAGTCATATCCAGTTAAATAAAGTAATGAATAAAGTAGCATGGAGCCATGACCTGCAGATAAAATAAATCTGTCTCTGTTTATCCAATCAGGATTTTTAGGATTAAACCTCAGGTGGTATTTATATAAAACAGTCGCTACATCAGCCATGCCCATTGGCATTCCAGGGTGGCCTGAATTTGCTTTTTGCACAGCATCGATTGATAAAAACCTTACTGCATTGGTTAATTGATTTAAATTTACGCTCACTTTTTTATAACCTATATAGACTTAAACTAAGTATATCAATATTATGATATAATAAATTATGAGTATAATTCAAAAGAAAGAAAAAAATTTAATTCAGTTAATAAGTAAGCTCAACACATTGACTCTTACTTATTCACAACCGACTTACGAAATTGAAAAAATTAAGACAGAAAAAAATGAGATACTCAGGCAAAAATTTGAAATTGAAAAAAAGAATCAAGAATTAATGAGAGAACACAGGTATCTTAAAGAGAAAATAACTAATTTGCAGTCAGAAATTAAAAAAAAGCTAGAACTAGATGATAATTTTAATCAAGAGATAGACAAATTAAGTCAAGAAACTGAAAATTTAGTCTCCGAAATTGAAAAATGGCAAATGTAAATATAAAGTTTAATAATAAAGATTATCTTTTGTCCTGTGATGATGGTCAAGAGGAGTCACTTAAAAAGTTAACGAAATTTCTAGACAAAAAATATAACGAACTTAAAGATAAATTAGGCAATATAGGAGAAAATAAACTACTTTTGATAACAACAATTCAACTAATAGATGATTACTTTGACTTAAAACAGAAGGTGTCAAGACAAAAAATTAAATTGGATGAAATTTCTAATAAATTTAAAGAAATTAGATCATTAGCTA
>CABYYJ010000029.1 GCA_902523185.1 uncultured Pelagibacteraceae bacterium
GTTTATTGCTGATCATAATAAAACTATTATTGAATGGACGTTAACTACACCATATGACATTGATACTGCAAGTACTACTTTTAATTTAGGTCAAAGTTTTGATACAGGCGGTCAAGAAAAAAGACCGACCTCAGTTGCGTTTAATAATGATGGAACTAAAATGTATGTTGCTGGAAATGAAAAAAGTGACGCCAATCCTGGTGAAGTGAATGAATACACACTTGATACCCCATTTGTCATTACATCAGGAGTTACTCATATTAATACTGAAGACCTAAATTCTGATCACAGTTATATAGACGGAATTGTCTTTAATTACGACGGCACTAAAATGTATACAACTGACAGTGAAGATAATGTAATTAATCAATATAAATTAACAACAGCTTTTGATATCTCCACTCTATCACTTCAGGGAACTCTTGATTTATCTAACTACGGTATAGAAGGAGGAAGAGAAACAGCATTTAGTTCCGATGGAAGTAAAATGTTTGTAGTTGATGAGGCTGAAGTTGTTTTTGAATTTAATTTAAGTTGTAATTGGAGCATAATCGATGGTACTTGTGATGATCCAATAACTACTTCTGATGAGGGTAAAGATATTTTAAGCTTAATTGAGTCTCAAACTGCAACAACAAAACAAATTGCTATTCAAGCAAGCACTCCAGTCCTTAACCGTATGTATTGGTTAAGAAGACATAGAAATAATGATCAATTAAGTGATCAAAATATTAGATTAAATTTTTCAAATTCAATGATGGCATCGCTTTCTAACATTATTCCTATATCAAATAAAACAAATGAAGTTCTAGACAAATTATCAGATGATTGGTCATTTTGGAGTGAGGGTAGCGTAAGTATTGGTAGAACTGGAGATACATCTACTTCATCATCTAAAAAAATTAATACCAAGGGTATTACACTTGGAATGGACAAAAAGATAAGCAAAAATAGATTATACGGTTATGCTCTTAGATTTGGTAATGATGATGTTGATGTAGGCACATCTGGGACTAATTTAGATACTGAGTCTTTTAGTTTATCTGTTTATGGAACTTTTCCTCATGATGATGAAAAATTTACTGAAGGTATTCTTGGAGTGAGCACTTTAAAGACTGATCATGTTAGAAAAGGGGGAGGTAGCACTAGAACAGGAGAGAGAGATGGTGCACAAATATTTGGTTCACTTAACTACTTAACAACATATAAAAAAGAAGATTTTAATATTACTCCTAATTTAAGAATTGATTTAAGCTATACAGAATTGTCCAAATATAGAGAAAAAGGTCCTGCAGCCTTAGTTTACAAAGCTCAAACAATTGAAACTGGAATGATATCTGCTGGTTTTACCATAAGTGATATTTTAGATTATAATTCTTTTACGTTTAAACCAAATGGTGGATTAGAGCTTGGAGTAGATTTTAGTCCGTCTTCAGATGCAACATATCGTTACCTATCAGAAACTACAGAATACACAAAATCAATTGATCAAGATTCTAAAAACTTAAGAGCAAATATTGGATTTGATTTAGTAACCGATAATGGCTTTTCCATAATGACTATCTATGAAAGAAATCAGAGTGACAATGCTCATAGCGATACTCTATATTTAGGATTTGGTTACATACCAACAGACGATATTGAATATGCTATGACTTTAGATAATGACAAAGCATCTTTAAGTTATAAGAGAGATTTAAATGGTTTTGATATCAGAATGAGTTCGAATTATAGCTTGATGAGTCAAATACCTGAATATGGTGCAACCCTAGAAATTGTAAATACATTTTAGTAAATTTAACCAAAACTCTATAGGATAATATGGGATAACTAGAACTAGACTAAAACCTAAGAAGATAAAATAAAAAAAATTTACTTATTCATCTTGTTCAATTATAAATATTGGCATAAACACTCATGAAAATAACTCATGCCCTCGTGGTGAAATTGGTAGACACAAAGGACTTAAAACCCTAGGGATACAGCAAGATTAGAGTCTCAGACAGTATCAGGTAGTCTCAAAACATTTTCAATCCTTATTTTATTATTTAGCCTTTCAATTACCATTAGAAATCAAGGCAAATTTATTTGTGCAAACTAGTAGACAAACTAGAAGACAGACATATATTATTTTGTATGTTGAAAAAAATTATAGCTATTTTATTTTTAAAAATTTTATTTGTCAGCAATGTAAATGCTAATCCGTATGGTCGAGGTGAACTTAAACTTACGAGTGGCATGGTAGAATATTTTATACAATATATTCGTGGAGAAAAAGGAAAAAGACCTTCAGATTTTTATATCACTTTAGATGGTTCTGATGGGATTTATTGGTACTGCGAAGCATCACAATGCGATGGGGGAGCTGCGAGTTTGGATATAAAAGAATGTGAGAGAAAAACTGGAAAAGAATGTGCTAAATTTGCTAAAGGTAGAAGTGTAAAGTGGAAGAATGGAATTAATCCTGGAAAAGGAAAAGAATCTAGATTTAATTCTAAAGACTCTGTTCAAGAGGTAAAAGATAAATTAACTAAACTAGGTTTTTATGGATCAAGTGATGTTGATAATATTAAATCAAAAACATCAACAACTAAAAAGCAATACAGCCTAAAAGGCGAAAGATCTATTGCATTACAATGGGAAGGTTATAGCGATTTAATTGCTGGCACAATTAAGTTTGATGAAAAAAACTATCAAGGAACATTAAAATTACCTTTACCAAACAATGATGGATCTTGTAATGGTTCATACACGCTACAAGAAGGCGGTAATGGTGTATGGCAAATGACGTGCACTAACAATAAGGGGGCATCAGGAACACTTAAATGGGATGGTAGTGGTGGTGTAACTGGAATTGGTAGAGATTATAAAAATAAAAAACTTAAGTTTACAGTGGCAAAAAAAAGTTGATCTAGTTCTTTAAATAAAAGCCTTCACCATAATTGAA
>CABYYJ010000030.1 GCA_902523185.1 uncultured Pelagibacteraceae bacterium
AAGATTCTAATTCCACTTTATTTATAAACGAGTATAAGGATATTTTAGCAAGATGTTTGGTAATAATAGTAACAACTATTGATCCAGATGCTATTGTTTTTGGTGGAGGAATTTCTAATGAAATAGATTTTTTAGATGAAATTAAAAAAAAAACATCATCTTTTTTAAATGAACCTAATCTTAAAACAGTATTTTTAAAACCAAAGTATGGTGACGCAAGTGGAGTAAGGGGTGCTGCTATATTGAGCAGGCAAAGTTCTATTTAAGTATTGAATTTATCTCTTTATTTAAAAATGGTTTCGGCTTATCACATTTAATAGAAATTCTTTGTTTTTTATTATTTCTTGCAGATAAATGAATTGCTTCTATAATATTTAGTACGTGAAGAGATAAAATTCCGTTACATCTATGCGTTTTCTTATTTTGAATTGAATATATCATCTCCGATAATCCAACACCTCTATAATTTGCGTTAGTAGGAGACTCATTGGCTCTTGAACTTTGGGTTCTTATATTAATTTTTCCCAAGGACATTTTATTTGTTTGGTGATTCTTCCACGTACTACCTAATTTTTTACTGATTAAAACTGATCCACCAAACATATTTGGATCTGGAACTATCATAGAACCGCTTTCTCCGTAAAGTTCAATATGGTTTCTTAGATGTGAAATAACATCAAAAGATAAAGTTAATCTTATTATAGTACCATTATGAAATTTTATAGTAGAAAAGTAAGTTGTTGGACACTCTACTTTAAATCTTTTACCTTTTTTTGGTCCTATTCCAATAGTACGCCTGCTAACTCCTTTTGTACTTATACTTGTTACTTCTTTAGCTGGACCCAATAAATTAACTAAAGCAGTTAAATAATATGGACCCATGTCTATAACAGGACCGCCTCCTTTTTTAGAAAACCAAGGCTCTGGATTAGGATGATAGGATTGTATTCCTGGATAGGCAAATATTCCTGTACCAAATTTCACTTTACCTATTACTTGTTTGTCTAAAAGTTCTCTTGCTTTTTGATTGCCTCCACCTAAAAAAGTATCAGGAGCATTTCCTATGAAAAGTTTTTTTCTTTTTGCTATTTTTATAAGTTCTTTTCCATCTTTAAATGAAACTGCCAATGGCTTTTCAGAATAAACGTGTTTACCATTAAGTAATGATTTTTTAGCAATTAAATAATGTGCATTAGGTATTGTTAAGTTTAGAATAACTTGAATTTCTTTATCTTTAAGTAATTCATTAACTGATGCTGAACTTATCCTATAAGTGTTTGCACACTTTTGAGCTGCAAATTTATTTATATCAGCACATTTAATTATCTTAAAATTATTGAAATATTTATGCGCCCTAAAATAAGTTTCAGCTATATGACCGCAGCCAATTAGTCCGACTTTATAAACTTTTCCCATTAAAAAGTTTATACACCTTTTCTCTGTTTTTTCTTCCCCTCTAGGTGTTCTTTTAGGGCTCTTTCATTTTCCTTAGTCGTTGGTATTGAAAGAGTAGGGCTTTCCCAATAAGCAGAACCCTCTAGCCATTGATATCCATCGGTATGAATACTTATAACATACGTTTTCTTGGATTTTTTTGCTCTTTTAAAAGCCTCTTCTAGTTCAGATATTGAGTTCACTTGTTCTCCCTCTGCGCCCATACTTTTTGCATGTGACGCGAAGTCGACTGGAACAAAATTAGGAGTTTTAGAACTTTTAAACAGGCAATTAAATTCTTTTCCTCCCTTATACAATTGCAATCTATTAATAACTGCATGACCACCGTTATCGCAAACTATTATAATCAATTTATTGTTAGTAATTACCGAACTGTAAATATCTGAATTGTAAAGCAAATATGATCCATCTCCAACAAAAGCTATAACATCTTTATCAGGGTTTGCCATTTTAATCCCCAGAGCTCCTGAAATTTCATAACTCATACAACTAAAACCCCATTCAGTTTCATGAGTATTTAATTCTCTAGGTCTCCAAACTTGTACAACTTCTCCTACTAAACCGCCAGCCGCGGTAACTGCTATATCTGATGGATCAGAATTTCTATAAATTGCACCAACTGCATGTGCATAACTAGGTAATTTTTGATTAGTAGGACCACTTTCTTTGTCTACATATTCATTCCAACTTTTTAATTCTGATTGTGCTTTTTTATTCCAGCTATCCTCTACTTTCCAACTTCCTAGAACTAAAGATAATTCAGATAATGAAACCTTAGCATCACCAACTACAGCTTGTGCCATATGTTTATTTGCATCAAATCTTGCTGCATTTATAGATACAAGTTTGAAATTCGGATTTTCAAAGTTTGCCCAAGATCCTGTAGTAAAATCTGCTAGCTTAGTACCTACTGCTATAGCTAAATCTGTTTTTTTTGCCATATTATTTGCAGCTTTACCGCCAAGGCCACCTATTGGTCCTAAAAAATGAGAATGATCTCTTTTCATAGTAGAATAACCCATGACAGTTTGTGTTACTGGTATATTATGTTTTTTTGCAAAATCAGACAATTCATCCATTGCATCAGAGTAAAATACTCCTCCTCCTGAAATTATTATTGGATTTTTTGAGGATTTAATTGCCTCAGCTGCTTTTTTTATTTGATAATCATCTGGACGTGGACGTCTAATAGAATGAACTCTTTCTTTAAAAAATTCTTCAGGATAATCGAATACCTCGCCTTGGACATCTTGACTTAAAGAGATACATGCAGGGCCACAATCAGCAGGATCAAGCATTGCTTCAATCGCTTGAGGTAAAGTAGAAATTATTTGTTCAGGGCGTGTAATTCTATCAAAATATCTTACAACGGGTTTAAAACCATCATTTTGTGTTATTCCAGGATTGTTGAAATGTTCAAC
>CABYYJ010000031.1 GCA_902523185.1 uncultured Pelagibacteraceae bacterium
TATGTTTTAGATGAACCATCAATTGGTTTACACCAAAGAGATAACAAAAAACTTATCACAGCATTAAAAAAATTAAGAGATTTAGGAAATACAGTCATAGTTGTTGAACATGATATTGAAACAATGGAAAGTTCAGATCACATAATTGATATTGGACCAGAAGCTGGTCTTAAAGGTGGTCAAATTGTTGCAGAAGGAGAAGTAAAAGAAATTATTAAAAACAATAATAGCATTACTGGGAATTATTTATCTGGTAAAAAGTTCATTCCAGTTCCGAAAAAAAGAAGATCTGCAAAAAATGGAAGGTTTATAGAAATAAGTGGTGCAAGTGGAAATAATCTAAAAAAAGTAAACTTAAAAATACCTGTAGGTACATTTACTTGTGTTACAGGGGTTTCCGGAAGTGGAAAATCGACTTTAATTTTACATACCTTGTATAATGCATTTAATCTAATGTTGAATAAAAATAAAAGTCGTAAAGTTCCAAAAGCTTTTACCGGATTTAAAGGCACTGAGTTAATAGACAAAATTATTGATATTGACCAGTCGCCAATAGGCAGAACACCAAGGTCAAACCCAGCAACTTATACTGGCGCCTTTGGTCCAATTAGGGAATGGTTTGCCGGTCTTCCTGAGTCAAAGGCGAGAGGTTACAAAGTAGGCAGATATTCTTTTAATGTGAAAGGCGGAAGATGTGAGACCTGTGAGGGTGATGGTGTTTTAACTTATGAAATGCATTTTTTACCCGATGTGTTTATACCTTGTGATACTTGTAAAGGGGCAAGATATAACAGAGAAACCCTTGAAATAAGGTTTAAAAATAAGAATATTGCTGATGTTTTAGATATGACAGTGGACGAAGGGTGTGATTTTTTTGAAAATATTCAAAGTATTAGATCCAAACTAATTACCTTAAAACATGTTGGTCTTGGGTATATGAAAATTGGTCAACAAGCAACTACATTATCTGGTGGAGAGGCACAAAGAATTAAACTTGCTAAAGAACTGTCTAAAAGACCTACAGGTAGAACTTTATATATTTTAGATGAGCCAACAACTGGTTTACACTCTCATGATATAAAAAAATTACTAGAAATTTTACAAGCATTTGCGAATACTGGTAATACTGTTGTGGTTATAGAACATAATCTTGATGTTATAAAAACTGCCGATCATATAATTGATATGGGTCCTGAAGGAGGTATTAATGGAGGAAGAATTATCGCTGAGGGGACGCCAGAAAAAATTTCAACCGTAAAAGAGAGTTTTACTGGTAAATTTATTCGCGAAATTATAGGAAATACTTCTATGAAAAAGACTGCTTAAAATTCTTATATATGTTATAAAGGAATCATGACTAGTATATTACAATCGTTATCAAAAACAGTTCACTTATCTTTGGGTGTCGCAATTTTATTGCTTTTAGGATTGCATTTTTTCGGTGATGGGTTCGCTTTTGATAGATATTTTTTTAGCTGGTTATTTAGATATTTGCATGTACTAACAGGCATAATGTGGATAGGATTATTATGGTATTTTAATTTTGTGCAAATACCGTCTATGCCAAACATTCCGGACGACCAAAAACCAGCGATCGGTAAAGTAATCGCGCCTAAAGCTCTATTTTGGTTTAGATGGGCCGCTTTAGGTACAATAATAACAGGATTAATAGTTTCATATCTACAAGGATATGTTCATCAAGCTATGCTGCTAGGAATAGGTAGCGGCGATCCAAAAACTACTGCAATTGGCATAGGAATGTGGCTAGGAATTATAATGGCATATAACGTTTGGTTCGTAATTTGGCCTAATCAAAAAAAAGCTTTAGGAATAGTAAATAGCTCGCCAGAGGAAAAAGCTAAGTCAGCGAAAACTGCAATGTTATTCTCGAGAGCCAATACTTTACTATCATTTCCGATGCTTCTTTCAATGGTTGCTGCGCAAAATCTTTACTAGTTAAGGTAAAATTTTTTCTTCCTCTTTTTCTAAAGTTTTATAACTAACTTTTAAAAATTTTAAAATTGGTGAAGCCACAAACATTGATGAATAGGTTCCAATTATCACACCCAGAATCATAGCAAAAGAAAAACCTCTTAAAATTTCACCTCCCAATATATAAATTGAAATTAGTGCTAGTAACGTAGTAATCGATGTAATAATTGTTCTTGAGAGTGTCTCATTTATTGATAGGTTAGAAACATCACTAATACTTATTTTTGTATATTTTAATAAATTTTCTCTTATTCGGTCATATATAACCACAGTATCATTCATCGAGTAACCAACTATTGTTAGCACTGCTGCTATAATAGATAAATTAATTTCTAAAGATAAAACAGAAAAAATACCTAATGTTATAGTTACATCGTGAAATAAAGCTATTATTGAACCGATACTAAACTGCCACTCAAATCTTATCCATATATAAAAAAGCATGGCAGCTAGAGCCAAGGATATTGCAATAACTGATGACTCTAAAAGTTCAGAACTTACCTTTGGACCTACATTTTCTACTCTTCTAAAATCAACATCAGCATTTAAATTGTCGGCTAAAGTTTTTTTTATCTCAGGTATTAAATTGCTATTATTTGAGTTTTTTTGTTCAACTTTAATTAGGTAGTCACCTTCTTTGCCAAATTTTTTTACATTAATATCACCTAAATTCATGGATTT
>CABYYJ010000032.1 GCA_902523185.1 uncultured Pelagibacteraceae bacterium
ATAGAATTCGGTAGTCTTGATTTGTGTTTTTTTACGAGAACTTTTGAGCATACTAAAAGGTTTCTTGCTCTTCTATAGTAACCAAGACCTTCCCACATTTTTAAGATTTCATTTTCGTTGCTTTTGGCTAAAGCCTCAATAGTTTTGAATTTTTTTATAAATTTATTAAAATATGGGATGACCGTTTTCACCTGAGTTTGTTGCAACATAAACTCACTCAACAGTCTATAATACAGCTTTTTAGGTGACTTTTTGCCAACACGCCATGGTAAATTTCTTTTGCTATTATCATACCATGCTAAAATTTTTTTTGGTAAAGTTCTACTAATATGCATAACAAAAATAATAATAAACCGCATACTTTCATACAAGGTCTTCGTCCTTTTTCAAGTTCGATTCCAAAAACTTTAAAGAAACATCTTAAAAAAGGAGGCTATAATTATTCATGTATTGTTGATAATTGGACTAAAATGGTAAGTAAAGAAATCTCAGACACATGTTATCCTGTTACAGTAAAAATGGAAAAAGGAATGAGAGATGGAAGATTAATCCTAAATGTAATTCATGGAAAAGAGATCGAAGTCGAATACGCTAAAAATGATATAATAGATAAAATAAATAGTTTTTTTGGTTACAGCTTGATAAAAAAAGTAACACTTAAAGTCATTCAGGATAAAATAATTAGAAATAATAAAAGTCTCCCCAAAATAAAAAATTTAAACAAGATTGAAGAAAAAATGAATAAAATCAACAACAGTCAGCTTAAAAACAACCTTAATAAATTTTTGAAAGCTTACAATGAAAAAAATAAGTAAAATATTATTAATATTAATAATTTTTTCTGCTAACGCTGAAAGTAAGATTATATTTGAAGGGAAACCCGACGCAAAGGTAGTTGTAAAAGTTTTTTCTTCCCTGACTTGTCCCTCATGTGCTAATTGGCATTCAAAAATTTTTTATCAGATGAAAAAAGATTTTATCGATAAAGGTTTGGTAAGATTCGAACATCATCCATTCCCATTAGATTTGGCAGCACTTAATGCAGAAATTATATTAAGATGTCATGTTGATAACAAAAAGAGGTTGGGACTTCTGGACAAGATATATGAAAATCAAAGCACTTGGGCAGCTGGATCTGATATAGATAAGATAAATGATTCAATTAAAAAAATTGGATCTGAAACAGGCTTGAATAATAATGAAATGAATAGTTGTCTTAAAAATGAAAAAACTCAAGATGAAATTTTAACTCAAAGAATTAATGCCCAAAAAAAATATAAAGTTAAGTCGACACCTACCATAATTATTAATGAAGAAAAATATGAAGGAAAGGTAGAATATTCAAAATTTAAAAAAGAAATCGAAAAAAATTTTAAAAAATATAGACTATTCAAATGAAATTTAAAAATTTAGAAATAACAGGTTTTAAATCTTTTTCTGAAAAGACAACTATATTGATAGAAAAAGGTTTGACTGGAATAGTTGGTCCGAACGGTTGCGGAAAATCAAACATAGTTGAGGCACTGCGTTGGTGTATGGGGGAAAATTCAGCGAAAAGTATGAGAGGTTCAGGTATGGAAGACGTTATTTTTTCTGGGACATCAAACAGGCCATCAAAAAATATTTCTGAGGTGAGTCTTTTGTTAGATAATCAAGAAAAGAGTGGATCTGTGGCGTACAAAGAATTTGATGAAATATCGGTAAAACGAAAAATTGAAAAAGATAAAGGATCTAAATATTACATTAATAATAAAGAAGTTAGAGCGAGAGATGTTCAAACATTTTTTGCAGACCTCTCTACTGGAGCACATTCTCCATCTCTTATTAGTCAAGGAAGAATTGGTCAATTAGTAACAGCAAAGCCTATAGAGAGAAAATCAATCTTAGAAGAAGCCGCAGGAATTTCTGGAATTCATGCTAGAAGACAAGAGGCTGAAACAAGATTAAATGCAGCTGAAAATAATTTAAAAAGAGCCGACGAATTAAAGAGGCAACAACAAAAGCAGCTAGAGAATTTAAAAAAACAGGCTGAAGAAGCAACTAGATATAAGGAAATTTCGAACCAAATTAAAAAAATTGAAGCTGGTTTGTACTTTTTAAAGATAAAAGATATTGAAAAGGACAAAAAACAACTTTTAGAAAAACTAAGCGAATTAGATGACGAGATAAGCGCAGTAAATATTGACTATAATCACAACAATACTTTGTTAGAAGAGGAAAATAAGAAACTATCTCCTCTAAGGGATAAAAAATTAGAAAGTGCAGCAAGTTTACAGAAGTTAAATTTAGATATGACAAACCTTGTAGAGGAAGAGTCTAGAGTAAAATCCTTGCAAGAAAAACTTGAGAAATCCATCAAAACAGTCGAATCTGATCTTGAGAGAGAGAAAAGTATCTCACTTGATGCAGATTTAAATGAAAAAAGAATTTCTAAAGAAAAAGAGGAGCTTCTAAATACAGAAAATAAATTAATTGATGTAGAAAAAACTTCTTCA
>CABYYJ010000033.1 GCA_902523185.1 uncultured Pelagibacteraceae bacterium
TTTTTTACTTCTTATTGCAAATCTTAACTTAGCTGATCGGGAAGGTTTGTTTTTAATAATTTCATTTCTCGATGGCTTAAATACTTTTTTGTTGTAGCTTTCAAATAAAAAAAATTTATTTTCACCATCTTCTGGAAGATATCTTGATGGATTAGATCTATTTTTAGAAAAATTACTAAAATAATATTTAATTATTTTATCTTCAATAGAATGGAAACTGATTACTATGAGTCTACCACCAGGTCTTAAAAATTTGGTGGCATATGTAATCCCATTTATTAACTCTGAGATTTCTTTATTGACAAATATTCTTAATGCTTGAAAAGTTTTTGTGCTCGGGTTTATTTTTGATGAAAAATTTTTTTTTTTACTCTTTTCAATAATTTTCACTAATTGATCAACTTTTGTAATTTTTTTGATTGATCGAGTTTTAACAATATTTTTAGCTATTCTTGATGCATCTTTCTCTTCTCCAAGTATTTTAATTATTAGTTTTAGATCCTTTTCGCTTAAACTATTAATTACTTCCTGCGCTGAAATATCTGATAAACCCATTGTCATATCGATTTTATCTTTTGATTTGAATGAGAAACCTCTTTTCAAATTTTTAAGCTGAAACGAAGATAAACCAAGATCAAATATAAAGGCATCTGCATCATTGATAAGGACTTGGTCTAATTGACTAAAACGTATCTGATGGAACTCAAATCTTTTTTGAAATTTTTTTTTCAGATTTTCTGCAATAGGAGCAACTGTGCTATCTCTATCAAATGCTATAACTTTTGTTTTTGGAAATTTTAGTAATGCTGTTGAATAATTTCCTCCACCAAAAGTACAATCTACAAAAAGTCCTCCTTTATTGGCTAAGGAAATTTGAGTAACCTCGTTCAGCATCACTGGAAAATGGGAAAATTCCAGTGATGATTTTTGAGTTTTCATTGGGTTTCGCTGAAATCATCAAAACTTTTGTCTTCTTAAAAATGCAGGAATCTCAAAATCTTCTTCCTCGTTAGCTTCTTGTTCAAAGAGCTCCTTAGATACATTTTCTTCTTTCGAATCTTTTTTATCGTCTTCTTCATTGATTTGATCATCTGAAAAAAGTTTAGGAGTATATTCCTCATCTAAATTATCATTGAGATGATTATTACTTGAGAATGTATCTTCAACGTCAGCATTTGAATTATTTTCCATATAAGAAGCGCTCTCTATTGACACTCCAGAAGGTATATCCTCAGGTCTATTATTTAGAGTTTCAATTCCTCTTGCAATTTGATTTTCTTCAAGACTTTCAAAAGTATCTATTGCAGCAGTCTGTTCTTCAGTATTTTTGATTTCAAGAGACTCGTCGAGTTTTAGTGCTGTGGCTCCATCAATAGATGAGGAAATACTTTTATCAAGTTGGCTTCCACTAAATAAAGATTCGCCCTGACTTAAAGTTCTATTCATGTGAGATCCATTGTTATTGCTTTCCACAAGATTTAAGTAAGGTTTTGAAGCTGATCCATTAAGCGCTGTGGCTACTATTGATACTCTAATTTTACCATTCATATTTTCGTCTTTAATAGCCCCAAAAATTAATTCTGCCTCAGGATCTACCTCTGCTCTTATTTTGTTAACTGCAGCATCAACTTCAAAAAGTTTTATATCACTTCCGCCAGTAATATTGACAAGTAGACCTTTAGCACCCTGTAATGTATATTCATCAATTAAAGGATTATTTAATGCTAATTCAGTAGCAGCCATCGCTCTATTTTCTCCTTCTGCTTCACCAGTTCCCATCATAGCTTTACCACTTGAGGTCATAACCGTTTCCACATCTGCAAAATCCAGATTGATCATGCCAGGTCGCACCATTAAATCTGTTATACTTTGAACTCCATGTTTTAAGACATCATTCGATAAGCTGAATGACTCTTCAAAACCTGTAGCCTCACTTGCGATCTTGAAAAGATTTTGATTAGGTACAACTATTGTTGTATCTAAATATTTTTTAAGTTCTTCTAATCCAGCTACTGCTCTTCTCATTCTTTTAGGTCCTTCATAAGCAAAGGGTAGCGTAGTTACACCAACAGTTAAAATATTCATTTCTCTAGCAGCTCTAGCTATTACATGTGATGCGCCTGTACCAGTTCCTCCACCCATACCAGAAGCTATAAAAACCATATTACTTCCTTGAATATAATTCACTATTTCATTGATGGACTCGTCTGCAGCTGCTTGGCCAATATCATGCTTAGCGCCCGCACCTAACCCTTTAGTTAAATTCATTCCTATTTGTATCTTAGCATCAGCTTTACTCATTTTTAAATCCTGAGCATCAGTATTTACTGCAACAAACTCTACTCCTTGCATACCTGCCTCAATCATTGCATTAATTGCATTGCCACCAGCTCCTCCAACACCTATTACTAAAATTCT
>CABYYJ010000034.1 GCA_902523185.1 uncultured Pelagibacteraceae bacterium
AATTTTGAGGAGACTCTGAATAGTAACTTAAATGAAAATTTTGAAAGATTTGAATTTGATCATCCTATTTATATTCTTTTCTCAAGTGGCACTACTGGAAAACCAAAATGTATCACACACGGAACAGGAAATGTATTAATCGAGCATAACAAAGAATTTATGCTTCATTGCGATATTAGAGATAAAGAAAAGCTATTTTACTACACCACAACAGGTTGGATGATGTGGAATTGGCTGGTGGGCGGATTAGCAACCGGATCTTCAATTTTTCTTTTTGATGGAGCTCCAGTCTATCCTAAAATAGATGTTCTTCTTGAATATTGTCAGAATAAAAGAATAAACCTTTTCGGTGTAAGCGCAAAGTATATAGATCACTTAAAGAATGAAAATTATAACAGTAAAAATTTAGATTTAAATTCTGTAAAAATTATTACCTCAACTGGTTCACCGCTAGCAGAGGAAAGTTTCAAATATGTATACGAAAACATTAAGAAAGATGTTCATCTTGCCTCTATTGCTGGAGGCACAGATTTAGTTGGATGTTTAGTTCTTGGAAATCCTTTTTCAAATGTTTATAAAGGAGAAATTCAAGGTCAAAGTTTAGGTATTGACGTTGATGTTTTTACAGACGATGGAAAAAGTACAGTTGATGGGGATAAAGGAGAGTTAGTTGTTAAACAACCATTTCCATCTATGCCAGTAAAGTTTTGGGGAGATGATGATGGCCAAAAATATCACAATGCGTACTTCACAAAATTTAAAGATATTTGGCATCATGGAGATTTTATTGAAAGAACCGATAAAAATGGATTTATTATGCGTGGTAGATCGGACGCTACATTAAATCCAGGAGGAGTGAGAATTGGAACCTCTGAAATTTACCAACAAGTGGAGGATATAGATTTTATCACAGAGGGACTAGTTGTTGGTCAAGACTTCGATGATGACGTAAGAATTATTTTATTTGTAACTACTAAAAATGATCAAGAAATAAATGATGAAAAATCCAAATTGATAAAATCTAGAATAAGAAAAAATTGTTCTCCAAAGCATGTCCCTGCAGTAATCATTAAAGTTCCAGAGATCCCAAGAACAAAAAGCGGTAAAATTGTGGAGTTAGCAGTAAAGCAGATTATTAATGGTGAAAAAATTAAAAATAAAGAGGCAATTGCTAACCCCGAAGCTCTAAAATTTTTTGAGAAACTGCCGCAGTTAAAATTGTAGCGCGTCAGTTTTATTAGTTTTACTTGGTTAATCAAAGATTAAGATTATTGCAAGTCTTGGCCTTAATCCCTAAGTTTAATCCATTTAAGGTCAAGACCACTAAAAATATTCAGCGCAATTTTTATGAAGCATTGAATGAAGCTCGATGAGTTTATCGAAACTTTTATTATATCCACCACCAAGAACACCACATAAAGGAATATTTTTTGAATAAAAGTTTTCAATAACTATTCGATCTCTTTTATTAATCCCTTCATCAGTGATTTTAAGTTTTCCCAGTCTATCTTCATGATGAATGTCAACTCCTGCAACATAGAAAACAAAATCATAAGTATTATTATTAAGTTTCTTTAGATTCGTATTTAAAACATTTAAATATTCATTATCTTCCATATTATCTTTAAGCTCGATATCTATATCGCTTTTAGATTTTTTTGCAGGATAATTCGAAGCACAATGCATACTAAAGGTTATTACATCTTTATCGTTTTGAAAAATTTCTGAATTACCATTACCTTGATGTACATCTAAATCTAATATTAAGATTTTTTTTGCGTATCCTTTATTTTTTAGATAATTTGCTGCAACGGCAGTATCATTAAAAACACAATAACCTGCTCCATAATCAAAAGTAGCGTGATGACTACCACCAGCAGTATTACATGCAAGCTTTGACTCTAAAGCAAGTTTACTAGCTAGTACAGTTCCTCCAGTAGCTACAAATGATCTTCTTACAACACTATCATTAATTGGAAATCCAATTTTTTTCTGAGCTTTTATATCTAGTGTTTTATTTTTAATATCATTGATATATTTTAAAGAATGAGAAGTTTTCATTGTTTCCACAGAACATTCTTTAGGAATATAAAATTTTTGAATTACTTTAGTTTTTAATAAATAATCAGCAAGTGCTCCAAATTTTTTTATGGGAAATTTGTTGTCATCATTAATCTTTGCAACATAATCAGGATGATTTACTACTGGCAACTCCATCAAAAAATAATATTTTATCTTTCAATACACATTGCAATGCCCATTCCTCCACCGATACAAAGAGTCGCCAATCCTTTCTTAACATCTCTTTTTATCATTTCATGAATTAATGTAACAAGTATTCTAGT
>CABYYJ010000035.1 GCA_902523185.1 uncultured Pelagibacteraceae bacterium
ACCGACATATGTGATTGATTCTTTGCCCAATGATTTGAGCATATAAACGAAATAATTCATTGAAAATTAATACCCTTTTCCAGAGTCCTTGGTTTTATCTTTCTTAAGTTTGCTTAGGGCTGATTTTGAAGCTGCAGTCATGTATCTTTGATCTGATCCTATTGTAACTAGTTGAAAACCTTTCTTTATCATTTTTTCTGCATATTCTGGCTGTCCATTTTGAATGCCAGCAACTATCTTATTCTTTTTAGCATGTTCTAAGATTTTCATGATAACTTCATAAACAGGATCTCCCTCTGGTTTATCAAAACTCGGTTTTTGCCCTAAAGCTAAACTTAAATCTGCAGGGCCAATGTATATTCCATCTAATCCAGGAGTTTTCATAATTTCATCTAAATTTTCTAAAGATTCTTTTGTTTCTATCATTGCAAATTTTAATATTTCATTATTAGCTTCATCAGCATAGTCAGGTCCTCCGTACACCAAACCTCTTATTGGGCCATAACTTCTGTAACCATTAGGCGGATACATGCAGGCTTTGACAAATTTTTCTGCCTCTTTTTTATTACTTACCATTGGACAAATAATTCCATAAGCGCCTGCATCAAGAATTTTCATTATTTGACCTGGTTCATTCCAGTTAACTCTGGCCATCGGAACTACTTTAGTAGAAGATATAGCTTGTAACATTCCGACTGCATTAGGATAATCTATAACACCATGTTGCATATCTAAGGTTAAAGAGTCCCAATTTTGATTAGCCATAAGTTCTGCTGTAAATGAATTAGGTATTTGAAGCCAACCATTAACTGCAGATTTTCCAGATTTAAAAATCTCTTTTAATATATTTTTCCTCATTCGTATGAAATACCAAAGTGAGTATATTTTATATTTAAATAATCTTTAATAGCCATAGACCCGCCTTCTCTACCGTACCCAGTTTGCTTAATTCCTCCAAATGGTGCCTCTGCAACTGCTAAAACGGGTGTATTTACAGCAACACAACCAGTTTCTAATTTTTCGGAAGCTTGATTTGCTTTTTTTAAATCTGTTGTATAAACATAACTTGCTAAACCTAAATCATTATCATTAGCCCTATTCATCACCTCATCAAAATCTTTAAAGCTAAGAATCGGAACTATTGGACCAAAGGGTTCCTCTTTCATAATTGAAAAGTTGTCTTTAATATTATCAAAAATTGTTGGTTCATAATAATATCCTTTATTAAAGTTTGCAGCCCTTTTACCACCTAACAAAACTTTTCCACCTTCTTTTTTTGTAACTTCAACAAGTTTTTCAACGCCTTCCAATCTCTCTTTTGTGCATAAAGGTCCAAGTAATGTATCTTTATCCATACCATTACCTATTTTTAATTTCTTGGTTTTTTGAACCATCAGCTCAGCAAACTCATCTTTCTTTTTCTCATGAATATAAAATCTATTTGGAGAGATACAAACTTGCCCATTATTTCTAAATTTTGCTGTTACAGCCATATCTGTTACTTTATTTAAATCTACATCATCAAAAACAATAAATGGAGCATGCCCACTTAATTCCATCGTAACTCTTTGAACTTTATCTGCAGCTTGCTTAAGAATAAGCTTGCCAACTCTGGTTGATCCAGTAATAGATATTTTTTTTATTATATCTGATTGAATTAATTCTGATGAAATCGTTGCCGGATCTCCTGATAATAAATTGACAACACCAGGTGGAACACCAGCCTCTTTACATATATCAACTATTTCCATGACACTACCTGGAGTAATCACATCAGGTTTTACTATAACTGAACATCCAGCAGCTAAAGCGGTAGAAATCTTTCTTGATGCTAAAATAACTGGAAAATTCCATGGAACTAATGCAGCAACCACACCCACAGGCTGATAAATCACATGTATTTTTGTATTTGGAAAACGACTTTGATTTATTTCACCAAAAATTCTTTTTGTTTCTTCTGAGTTCCATTCAAATATGTCAGCTGCGCCGCCTACTTCACCTGGACCTTCAGTAAGAGGTTTACCTAC
>CABYYJ010000036.1 GCA_902523185.1 uncultured Pelagibacteraceae bacterium
GGAATTCATCTTCAAACTCATGATGGAAAAACTTTAATTGATGGGAGTTCCGGATTATATTGCAATCCTCTTGGTCACAGACGAAAAGAGATTATTGAAGCTATTAAAAATCAGTTAGAAAATTTAGATTATACTATGCCTTTTCAACAAGGGTATGGTGGATCATTCGAATTAGCAACAATGATTGCTCAAAAAACACCAGAGGATCTTAATAGAATTTTTTATACAATTTGTGGGTCTACTGCTGTGGAGACAGCAATTAAAATTGCAGTAGCTTACTTTAGATCAATAGGCCAAACGAACAGATTTAAGTTTGTTGGAAGAGAAAGAGGTTATCATGGAATGAACATTGGAGCACTAACTGTAGGAGGCATACCAAATAATTCAAAAGAATTCAAAAACATTCTTATGCCTGGAGTTGAACACATGAGACATACGTTTTTACCAGAGCATAAGTTTATTAAAGGTCAACCAGATACCGGATCTGAACTTGCTGATGATTTAGAAACTATTGCAAAAAAACTAGGAGGAGAAAATATAGCAGCATGTATAGTTGAACCAATCGCTGGATCTACTGGAACTTTAATTCCTCCAAAAAATTATTTACAAAAACTAAGAAAAATTTGTGACAAACATGGAATACTTTTAATTTTCGATGAAGTCGTAACGGGTTGGGGAAGAACAGGGTCAGCTTTTGCTGCTCAAGAGTTTGGAGTAACACCTGATATAATAACTATGGCAAAGGCCACAACAAATGGAATAGTACCAATGGGTGTAGTAGCAGTTAGAGAAAAAATTTATGAGTCTGTTATGGATGCCTCTCCAGAAGGAGCAGTGGAATTATTTCATGGTTATACTTATTCAGGAATTCCTGTAGCTGTATCTGCAGCAATCGCTGTTCAAAAGATTTTTGAGAGGGAAGATATTTTTAATAGAGTTAAAAAATTATCAAAATATTTTGAAGATGGTTTGCATTCTCTTAAAGACTTAAGTTGTGTAGACAGTATCAGAAACTATGGATTGTTAGGTGGTGTTGACATTTCAATGAGAGATAAACCAGGAAAAGCAGGGTTTAATGTTTATAAAAAATGCTATGAAGCTGGTGTAAATATTAAACCTACTGGAGATGCATTAATTATTGCACCACCGTTTGTGTGTGAAAAAAAACACATAGACGAGATAATTGAAAAGATGAGAACTGGCATTAAGAACCATTTGAATTCAAATTAGCCTCAATTTTAATCATTTTGGGTCGAATCACTGTATCTAGACCAATTTGATCAAGCTAATTATTTTAATTAAATGTGCTTGTGATCTAATCAAAGCATGAGTTCGCAATATAAATTCGAAAGTCATTTAGAAGAAATAAAACCTCAAAGTAAAGTAAAACTTACTGATTTGCTCAATAGAATTAATCAAGAAAAAAAAATTGAGAGAAATCGAAATTTAGCTGTAAGCGTAGCAGCAGTTTCAGCAGTCACTGTTTTTGGTATAATACTTACATTGTAATATCCAATACAGAAGAAATTTATCTTATAAAATCCTTTTTTTTAATTCATTAGATAAGATATTATTAATAGTAGTGATGTGATTCATATCATTTGCTTTAAAATATGTTTATCTTAAAAAAAATTGCTAAAAATCTTTATAAATCTTTTGTACAATTAATTTTTAAAGTAATATATGGAAAAATTTATCTAGCTAATGACAATGAAATAAATGATTGTCAAATTGTAAAAAATATTAGGATAAGTAATTGTGAATACAAAGTTTTTAAAGTTAAAACAGCTAGATTATTTACAACATCAATCCACGATACAGCAATAATATTTAAAAATAAATTAATCCCCCAACCTTCCTTTCAACTTAGAGTTAAAGATGGAGATAAAAATTACGCAAGAAATAATTCCGATATTAAGGATAATATAACACTTGAAATTGGAACCCCAAGAATTTTAAAAAAATTTAAGGGAAAAGTCTTCTCACTTTTATCTGGAGGTGCAGCTAAAACAAATTATTT
>CABYYJ010000037.1 GCA_902523185.1 uncultured Pelagibacteraceae bacterium
TTCTCGATACTGGGCTAAAAACATTTACAGGCGGAAGGTTAAAAAAAGCAGCAAAATTTTTAAAAAGAGATGAAGATTTTATGTTTACGTATGGAGATGGTTTATCCAATGTTAATCTTAAAAAGTTAGTCAGTTTTCACAAAAAACATAAAAAAAAAGTTACCGTTACTGCAGTTAGACCACCAGCAAGATTTGGTGAATTAAAATTAAAAAAAAATGTTGTTAGTACTTTTAAAGAAAAACCACAAGTAGCAACTGGTTGGATAAATGGTGGTTTTTTTGTTGCAAAACAGAGCTTTATATCTTTAATAAAAGATGACAAGACTATACTTGAGAAATCTCCCCTAGAGAGAGCAGCGAAACAAAAAGAATTATATGCTTTTAAACATCATGGATTCTGGAAGTGCATGGATACAAAAAGAGATAAAGATATACTCGAAAAGATCCTCAAAAATAAAAAATTTTGAAAAATAGAGAAAAAATTCTTATTGTTGGTGGAACAGGCTTTATTGGCTATCATTTAGCTAGCCACTTAGTTAAAAAAAAATTTAAAGTTTCAAGTTTGTCTACAAAATTACCAACAAAAGAAAGAAAGGTATCAAAAGTAAAATATCTTTTTTGTGATATTTGCAATTTTGCTAAATTAAAAAAAGTCCTTAAAAAGAATAAAGATTTTGACTATGTAATAAACCTTGGTGGATACGTTGATCACTCTAATAAAAAAAAAACTTATAAAAGCCATTTTTTGGGATGTAAAAATCTTACTAAAATCTTTCTTAAAAAGAAGGTGAATAGATTTATTCAAATCGGTAGCAGCATAGAAAATGGTAGAAAAAAATCACCTCAAATAGAGAGTGTTTTGACAAAAGAAAATTCGATAAATTCTACTTATGGATTAGCAAAATATAAAGCCACGCAGCATTTGATAAACTTACACAAAAAATTTAACTTTCCGGCAGTAATACTAAGACTTTATTTAATTTACGGACCAAAGCAAGATGCAAATAGATTTTTACCTATAATTATTACAAATTGTTTAAACAACGCAACATTTCCTTGTTCAACGGGTAAACAATTTAGAGACTTTCTGTATATAACAGATTTGATAAATTTAATTGAAAAATTTTTAAATAAAAGAACATCTTTAAATGGCAATATCTTTAATATAGGGTCGGGAAGACCAAAAAATATAAAAAAAATAATTCAATTAATAAAAAATCAGGTTAAAGGCGGAAGGCCTATGTATGGAAAAATAAAATTAAGAAAAGATGAAATAATTAAATTGTACCCAAATTTAAAAAAGATTAAAAAGTATATAAATTGGACTCCAAAAGTTTCTTTTGAACAGGGTTTAAAGAAATCCATTCACTATTATGAAAAACTTCCCAAATAGTAAACTTAAAAAAATTTTTAACAAAAAAAAAGTATTAATCACGGGCAATACAGGATTTAAAGGAACCTGGTTGTCTCTATGGATGCATCATTTAGGTGCTAATGTAACGGGAGTTTCAAAAGATATACCTACGAGACCTTCACATTTTGACTTAATTGGATTGCAAAAAAAGATCGTAACAAAAAAAATTAATATTAAAGATACTTTTCTATTAAAAAGACAAATAAGAAAAATAAAGCCAGATTTTATTTTTCATCTCGCAGCTCAGGCTATAGTCAAAAAATCTTACTTAAATACAAAAGATACATGGGACTCAAATTTAAATGGAACAATAAATATTTTAGAATCCTTGAAAGACCTTAAAAAAGAAATAGTAGTAATTTTGATTACTAGCGATAAAGTTTATAAAAATTTAGAAATAAAAAGAGGTTATAAAGAAAATGATTTATTGGGTGGCATTGACCCATATGGAGCATCTAAATCCGCAACTGAAATTGCAATTAAATCCTATATTAAAAGTTTTTTCTCACACAAAAAAAATAAAATATTAATATGCACAGCAAGAGCGGGAAATGTTTTAGGAGGCGGAGATTGGTCAGAAAATCGTTTGATACCAGA